>JAFASX010000105.1 GCA_019244295.1 Pseudonocardia sp. | reverse complement strand
AGAATCATGGTGTCCGTGGAGCTATACGAAGCAATGCGCACTACGTCCGCTTCTCGGGCGTTCACCGATGAGCCAGTCGACGATGCGGTGCTCTACCGGATGCTCGACCACGCTCGCTTCGCTCCCAGCGGCGGCAACCGGCAGGGCTGGCGGGTGATCGTGGTGAAGGACAAGGCCGTCCGGCAGCGAGTCCGGGAGCTATACCAGCTCGGCTGGCGCGAGTACACCGCCCACGTCCGGGAGGGCTTGGTGCCGTTCGCGCCGGGCGAGGACGGTATGTGGTCTGGCCCAGCTGTAGACCTCGAGGCCGCGCGGGCCACTCCCGCCGACAACGAATTCGGCGACCACCTGGAGCACGTGCCGGCCTTGCTCGTGCTCACGGTGAAGTTGACCACGCTGGCCTGCGTGGACAACGGATTGGGCCGACAGAGCATCGTGGGTGGCGGCTCGATCTACCCGTTTGCGCACAACCTGTTGCTGGCCGCCCGCAACGAAGGTCTGGGCGGGGTGCTCACGTCGGTGCTGACCCGACAGGAGCCGGCCGTTCGCGAGCTGCTGGGTATCCCGAGGGATTACGCGGTGGCCGGGTTGCTGGCCATCGGACGGCCGGTGAAAACGATCACGAAGCTGCGCCGGAATCCGGTCGAGGAGTTCACGTTCGTCGACCGCTTCGACGGCCGCCCGCTAGGCCGCTAGGCCGCTCAGCCGTCCCGAGCGAACGGCGCTTTCACGCGCATAGAGCGTACGAAGTGCCGTTCACTCCCGGTGGGAGCCCCCAGCGCGTGATGTCGAGCGCTTTATAGCGCAATCTAGGATCTTGATCAGAGTGCGGAATATTGAGCTACGGGGACGGCCCGAGACGACACGTCGAGCGTTCGATAGCTCAATCTAGGGTCAACGCAAGAACAGCCGATACCGTCCTGGTCCCGTGGACCCGGTACGCAATCCGTTCGCCCCTGGCGCTGGCCAGCGCCCGCCTGAGCTCGCCGGCAGGGATCGTGAGCTCGACGCGTTCGATGTCGTTCTGGAACGGGTCGCTCGCGGTCGCCCTGAGCGGTCACTGGTGCTGACCGGGCTGCGTGGGGTTGGCAAAACGGTGCTGCTCGGTGAGTTGCGCTCGATGGCGCTGAGGGCGGGCTGGGGTGCTGGCAAGGTTGAGGCCCGTCCCGACGCCGATCTGCGCCGACCGTTGTCCGCCGCGCTGCACCGCGCGGTACGCGACCTCGCGGTGCGCCACCGCGCGCCGGATCGGGTGGAGCACGTGCTCGGGGTGCTCAAGGCGTTCGCGTTGCGCGCGGCGCACGCCGACGCGAAGCTGAGGGACCGCTGGCAGCCGGGCATCGATGCGCCCTTGGTCAGCGGCCGGGCGGACTCGGGCGACATGGAGATCGACCTGGTGGAGCTGTTTACCGAGGTCGCCGAGCTGGCCGGGGACATCGGCTCCGGGGTGGCCGTACTCATTGACGAGATGCAGGACCTGCGTCCGGACGATGTGTCCGCGCTGTGCGCGGCCTGTCACGAGCTTTCCCAATCCCGCGCGCCGCTGGTGGTCGTCGGGGCCGGGCTGCCTCACCTGCCGTCGGTGCTTAGCGCTTCCAAGTCGTATTCTGAGCGGCTGTTCCGCTATCTGCGGATTGACCGGCTGGAGCGCGCCGACGCCGACCGGGCCCTGACCATCCCGGCCAGCTGGGAGGACGCCAAGTTCGACCCTGAAGCGTTGGACGCGCTCTATGTGGCTTCCGGCGGCTATCCATACTTCGTGCAGGCATATGGCAAGGCTGCCTGGGATGCCGCACCGACCAGCCCGATTACCCTGGCTGATGTCATGGTTGCCGCGCCGGAAGCGGAGGGAGAACTCGCGGTCGGCTTCTTCGGCTCGCGGTACGAGCGGGCCACTCCGGGTGAGCGGGAGTACCTGCGCGCGATGGCTGAGCTGGTCGATGGCCGGGACGATCCAGTGGGCACGGCGACCGTCGCGGAACATTTGGCTCGCAAGCCGTCTTCGCTGTCTCCCGCTCGGGACAGCCTGATGAAAAAGGGACTGGTCTTCTCCGCGCAGCGTGGTCACATCGCCTTCACCGTTCCGCACTTCGGCAGGTACCTGCTCGCTCAGGACTGAGCCGTGTCGCGAGGTACGAGACCGCGAACTCGGCTGAACGGGTGAAGCTAGGTGCCTGCTGACCGGCTTGGTAACAGCTGCCGGACCCCGAGCGATTAACAGGGCAGCCCTGCGGTGCGGCCAGACCCCCGACCTGGCTTGCCGCGGGGCTCCTGTTTTGTCATCGGGTCTTTTGTTATCGGGTCTGGCCCAGTCGTCGGCCTGGTCAGGCGGCCGAACGGTCCGGCGGCGGCTCAATCGTCAGGTCGTTTAGCTCTTCGGCGAGTGCCAGCCAATCAGCATCGGTGTTTGCGTCTCGCCGCAGTCGGTCGGCGGACCGCATGATCACCCGGTCCACCTCAGAAGCGACTCGACTGGCGTTCATGGCTTGCCTGAGCCGCCGACGACCCTCCGCGAGTCGGCGCTCGCGGGCTCGGAGGTTGAGCTCTGCGAGCGATACGCCAGCTCCCATGCCGGCAAAGAAGGCCAACCCCAGCAGCAGAATCTCGGCAGCGGGATTCCCGCTGGCGGACGCTGTCATGACGAGCGGTAAGTCGGTTAAAGTAATCATCACGGGCTCCTGGATTCACCGAGCGTGACGTCCCCATCGACGAGGAGTTCGTTCACCGAGGGCGGGTACCTCCGGATCGCGGCCAAACGATCTCCGGAGTTACTCGCTCTCTGTTGTTACCGCAGCCCGCCCCTGACTGGTCGGACGGCAACTTTGGTGCGCCATACAATCTGGGATGGTGATCAGTAGCCGTTTCGCGCCGGGGTAGGCGCTGGTGCCGGTGGTGGTCCACCAGGAACGCAGGGTGTTGACCGCGAACGCGGCGGTCTCGTGGTCGATCCCCACACTGACCCAGCCGGTGTTGGCGCCAATGTCATAGACCCCATACGGGATCGCCTTGCCGAGTTGTTTGTCGGGGAAGTCGTGCACGTTGACCTGCTCGGGATCACCGGCCGGACGCCATTCCCGTCCGTTGTTTTTGTACTGCCCGACCAACTCTTTCTTTGTGCAATCGAGGCTGACCACTGGATCCCCGGCGGCCAAGAACCCGGCCACGGTGTCATGGATGCGCCGGAACTGGGCGTCCCGGTCG
>JAFASX010000055.1 GCA_019244295.1 Pseudonocardia sp. | reverse complement strand
CAGCTCATACAGCACATGGGTCACCTTGACGCAGATCGAGGTCGCTTGCTCGAGAGCACCCGCATCGGTAGGCAGGAAGCCCACGCTGGTCACCCGACTCAACGGCACCGACGTCAGGGCCAGTCGCTGAGGATCCGTACTGGTCTCTAACATGATCAGCCGCCGGTTGGTGACCCCCAGAAACCCGATTCCAGGCGGACGACCCCGGTACACCCCATCGAGCGCCTCGCCTTCAAACAACCTGTGGTTCACAACGGCCAGCGTGGACGAGTGGTCAGCCGACTCACCGGCGGACCGCTCATAAAAATCGAAGTCTTCGGAACGCATCGGTATGTGAGCAACATCCGCGTCTTCTGACGACCTTGATCGATGCCAACGAGAGTCAGACACTCCTCCACTCTATGTGCGCTAGCACCAACAAAAAAGAAGGATTCCTCAGCCGCGCCCAACACTGGACCTGAGCGCTGACCACGGGTACCACCGCAAACCCCAAGTCCAAACCATCAGGACACGAAGTCAGCTAAGCGGTTCGCGTGCGGGAGCCGGTGTGCTCAGGACCTGCCGAGCTGGTCGTCGATGAAGGCGAACAGGTCGTCGTCGGACTCGGACATCGCCATGGAGTCGAGCTGCTCAGCCAGCGGTGCTTGATCACCGCCGTTATCGGGGGAGCCCCGATCACGCGAAGCGCCGCCGGTAACCCGGTGCAGGAGAAGCTGGAGACGCTCAGCGATCCGGCTCCGCTCAGCCTCGGCGATGTCCTGGCCGGCCACGGCGTACTCGAGCTGGTCAAGCCCAGTCCCGATGTCCTCAGCAGCGACCGCTGGGAAGAGCTGTTGCCGCAGGTGCTCGGCCAACGCGAGGGCGTTCGGGTGGTCGAAGACCAGCGTCGTGGGCAGTGCCAACCCGGTTACCTTCGCCAGGGCGGTGCGCAGGTCCACTGCGGTGAGCGAATCGAAACCCAGATCCCGGAACGCACGGGCCGGATCCAGGACCTCATCCGCTGGGTAGCCCAGGACGGCGGCCGCGTGGCTAGTTACCAGATCAAGCAGGTGATCTCCTCGCTCGGCCGGGGGCAGAGTCCGCAACCGGTCAACCAGCCCGCTGCCGCCCAGCACCGTGTCGCGTCCCGCGGTCGCGGAGCGGACCTCCGGAATCAGGTCGAGCAACGGACGGGGACGGGCGGCGGTGAAGGTGGCGGCGAACCGGTCCCAGTCCACGTCCGCGACTACCAAGAATGTCTCGTCCGCGTCGATCGCCTGACCAAGCACACCCAACGCAAGCTCAGGGGATATGCCGCGCACGCCTCGCCGGCTCAGCTCCCGCTCGGCGGTCTCCTCGGCGGCCATGCCGACTTCGGCCCAGGCACCCCACGCCACCGACAGCGTCGCGAGCCCCTCGGCGCGACGGTGGTCAGCGAATGCGTCGAGGTAAGCGTTCGCCGTGGCGTAGGCGGCCTGCCCGGCACTGCCCCACACTCCGGCGTTGGAGGAGAACAGCACGAACTCGCTCGCGCCCATGCCGAACACCTCAGCAAGGTTGCGCACCCCGGCCACCTTCGGCGCACACACCCGCCGCCACTCGTCGCCGCTGCGCTCGAGCGGAACGCTCTCGACCACCCCCGCGGCGTGCAGCACCGACCGCACAGCGACCCCAGCCTCGCTGAGCTCAACCCGCAGGAGGGCGAGGTCGGATGCCCGTGACACGTCGCAGGCCACCACCCGGACCCGGGTGCCGTATTGCTCTGCCAGCTCAGTCGCGAGTTCGGCGCTGCCGGGCGCGTTCGGGCCGGAGCGGGCGACGAGCACGACATCGGTTTCTCCTCGGGCGGCCAGCCACCGAGCCACCCGGCCGCCCACTCCCCCGGTCCCGCCGGTGACCAGGACCGCGCCGTCGCCAGGGGCCCGCCGACGGGCGGAAACGCCAGGCCGGGTATCACGTACCAACCGTCGGCCCAGGACGCGACCAGCGCGCACAGCGACCTGGTCCTCGCGGCTCGTCGAACTGAGCACCTGTGCCAGCCGGCGGGCGAGGTCCGCGTCGAAGCCACCCTTGGCAACGGGGAGGTCAACCAGCCCGCCCCAAGTCTCGGGATATTCCAGCCCGGTAACCCGCCCTAACCCCCAGAGCGCGGCCTGCTCAGCGCTCACCACGCTCTCCCGGGCATCAGTGGCGACCGCGCCACGAGTGAGCAACCACAGCGGTGACTCCACACCGGCATCGGCCAAAACCTGGATCAATAACCGGGAGGCGTGCCACGACGTCGGCAGCGCTGAATCATCAACGGACGAATCCGCCGCGAGCAGCGACACGACGGCGTCCACCGGCGGCTGTTCGCGAAGCAGCCGCGCGAGCTGGGCTCGGTCGATGTCCTCGCCGAGGGTCAGCGTGCAGACCTCGCCATGGGCACGCAGCGCGGCCGCCGCCTCCCTCGCCCAATCGTCGGCGGTGGCCGGCAGCACGACCAGCCGGCTGGGCCGGCCCAGCAGCGGGCCAGGCTCCAGCGGTATCCACTCGATGCGGTAGCGCCAGTCACGCGTGGCTCGGCTGTCTTGGTGGGCGTGCCACCACGTGGACAGCCTGGGCAGCAGGCTATCGAGCGCATCGAGGTCGTCGTGGGCATCCAATAGCTTGGCTAAGCCCATGACGTCCTCGGTCTCCACAGCGGCCCAGAACTCCGCGCCGACCACGTTCTCGGCCGCTTCCGGCGCTGGCTGGGGCCAGTAGTCACGGCGGTCGAAGGCATACGTCGGCAAGGCGACGCGTCGACCACCACCGCAGACGGTGGCAAGCAGGTCGGCCCAGGCCACGTCCACTCCGCGCACCCAGACTTCGGCGAGCGACCGGAGGAACCGGTCCAGTCCGCCTTCGCCGCGTCGCAGGGAGCCGGTGACGACGCCTCTGGTAGCGGCCCCGCCAAGAGCGGTCAATATGTCGGACACGCTGGCCACCAAGACCGGGTGGGCACTCGCTTCCACAAAGCAGCCGTAGCCGCGTTCGGCGAGTGTCCGTACCGCCGAGGCGAACCCGACCGGCTCGCGCAAGTTGCGGAACCAGTACTGGGCGTCCAGCTCGGGCCCGGCCAGCGGCTGGCCGGTGACGGTCGAGAGGAACTCGATGTCCACCGGCCGGGGGGCAAGGTCGGTCAGCGCGGCGACAAGCTCCTCACGTAGCGCATCGACGTGCGTCGAGTGCGAGGCGTAGTCCACCGGCACCCAGCGGACGCGCACCCCGGCACGCTCACCCCATTGTTGCGCGGCGGCCAGTTCATCATCAGGCCCGGACAGCACAAACGAGGTGGGACCGTTCTCGGCGGCGATAGCCAGGCCGGGCCGGGCCGCCAATAGCTCCGCGACGTGCTCCTGGCCGGCCTGTACCGAGAGCATGCCGCCGGTGCCGGCGATGCGACGCAGCAATCGGGATCGGATGACGGCGACCCGCAGTGCGTCGGCGACCGTGAGCGCACCGGCGACGCACGCGGCCGCGACCTCGCCCTGGGAGTGGCCGAGCACGGCATCGGGTGCGACGCCGGCCGCCCGCCAGGCCGCCGCGAGCGAAAGGTGTACCGCGCACAGCGCGGGCTGCACGACATCCACCCGGTCAAGCAACTTGGCCTCCGGGCTGCCTTCCTCGGCGTAGACCACGTCGCGCAACGACCAGCCGGCGAGCTCGCCCAGTAGCTGGTCGCAGGTGTCCATCGACGCGGCGAACGCCGGCAGCGTGTCCCACAGCTCGCGGCCCATGCCGACCCACTGCGAGCCCTGACCGGGGAACACGAACACGGTTCGGCCCGGCCCACCGATGGCTACCTGGCCAGACACCAGCACGTCCGCGCTGGCCGCGCGCTCCGGGGAGTAGGCGGCAAGCGCGGAGGCGAAATCAGGCCAGCTAGCGCCGAAGGCCACGGCGCGGTCTTCGAACCGCGACCGGCCAGCCAGCGACCACCCAACATCACCAACGGACACCGCGGCGCCTGGATGCGAGGCGAGCTCGGCCAAGCGCGCGGCCTGCCCGGCGAGTGCGTGGGTCCCCCGCGCGGAGAACACCCACGGGACGATCGGCGCGAGTCGTTGGTCAGGCGGCTCGGCAACCGGCTCGGTCGGCGCCTGCTCCAGCACGACGTGCGCGTTGGTGCCGCTGACGCCGAACGCCGATACCCCAGCCCGCCTCGGCCGGGTCACCTCGGGCCATGCACGATGTGTCACCACCAGCTCCACCGCGCCCTCGGCCCAGTCCACCTGGGTCGACGGCGTGTCCACGTGCAAGGTGCGGGGCACCTCGCCGCGTCGCAGCGCTTCCACCATCTTGATCACCCCGGCCACCCCGGCGGCGCCCTGGGTGTGCCCGATGTTCGACTTCACCGAGCCAAGCAGCAGCGGGGTCTCCCGGCCTTGCCCGTAGGTGGCGAGCAGCGCCTGGGCCTCGATCGGGTCGCCGAGCCTGGTGCCGGTGCCATGCGCCTCCACGACGTCCACGTCCAAGGCGGACAACCCCGCGTTGGCCAGTGCGCGTTGGATTACCCGCTGCTGCGCGGGACCGTTCGGCGCGGTCAACCCGTTCGACGCGCCATCCTGGTTCACCGCGCTGCCCCGCAGCACCGCCAGCACCTGATGGCCGTGCCGCCGGGCCTCGGACAGCCGCTCGAGCACCACGATCCCGACGCCCTCACCCCAGCCGGTGCCGTCCGCGCCGTCGGCGAACGCCTTGCACCGACCGTCCGATGCCAGCCCGCCCTGCCGCTCGAACTCGCCAAACATGCCCGGGGTGGCCATGACGGTGACACCGCCGGCCAGGGCCATCGAACACTCACCGCTGCGCACCGCCTGGGCACCAAGGTGCAGCGCCACCAGCGACGACGAACACGCGGTGTCCACCGACACCGCCGGACCCCGCAGACCCAACACGTAGGAGATCCGACCAGACAGCACCGCCGCCGAGTTACCGGTGGCCAGCAGTCCCGCCAGCTCAGGCGTGCCGGGCAGGAGCGCGCTGTAGTCGTGGATGGTGGAGCCGAGGAACACGCCGGTGTCGGTGTCACGCAGTGTGTGCGGGTCGATGCCGGCTCGTTCCAGTGCCTCCCACGCGCACTCCAGCGCTAACCGCTGCTGGGGGTCCATCGCTAACGCCTCGCGTGGGGAGATCCCGAAGAACGCCGCGTCGAAGCCGGCGGCACCGGTGAGCCAGCCACCAGTAACGGTGCACTGGCTCCAGCCGCGGGTGGGCGGAACCGGGCCGAGCACATCGACCCCACCGGCCACGACATCCCACAGAGCTTCGGGCGAGTCGATTCCGCCGCCGAAGCGGCAGGCCATGCCGACGATGACCAGCGGATCCTCGGTGTGTGAAGCAGTCACGGGCGCGGGGACCGCCGTCAGCGGCCCGGCCTGTTGCCCCAACGCCACCCGCACGAGCTCGGCGGCCAGCGCCTTCGGCGAGGGATGGTCGAAGATCGCGGTTGCGGGGAGTTTCACCCCGGTCGCGCCGGCAAGCCGGTTGCGCAGGTCCACTGCGGTGAGTGAGTCGAAGCCGACATCCCGGAACGCGCGATCTGGCGCGAGCCCGCTAGCGTCGTCGAGTCCCAGCACCGAGGCGGCATGGAGGCTGACCAGCTGGAGAGCGGTTTCGCGGCGAGCAGCGGCATCGAGACCAGCCAGCCGCGTGACGAAGTCCGATCGGTCGTCCCCCGCCCCAGCCGAGGTCCGCCGTGGTCGGCGGCGCGCCAGGCCACGCAGCGCGGGCGGGACAGGAAGATCGGTATCCGCCAATCGCAACGCGGCGAGTTCGAAGCGGGCCAGGACCAGCGTGACCGCGTCGGTGCCGCAGGCTTGGTCGAACAGGCCGAGTGCCTCCTGCGCCGACATCGCCGCCAGGCCGGATCGGGTAGCCCGGGCGACGCCGGCCGCACCGAGCCGGCCCGCCATGCCGCCGGTCGCGGCCCACAGCCCCCAAGACAGCGACAGCGCCGGCTGCCCAGCGGCCCGGCGCCGACGGGCCACGCCGTCCAGGAACGCATTCGCGGCCGTGTAGCTGGCCTGACCGGCGCCTCCGAACACCGCCGCGACGGAGGAAAACAGCACGAACAGTGCCAGGCCGCGGTCTCTGGTCAGCTCGTCGAGGTACACGGCCGCCTCGGCCTTGGCCCGGAACACCCGCCCGAGCTGCTCGGCGGTCAACGAGTCCAGCAGCGCGTCGTCCAGCACGGCCGCGGTGTGCACCACACCGGCTAACCCGGGTACGCCGGCTAGGACGCCGGCCAGCGCGGCACGGTCGGCCACATCGCACGCCCTCACCTCGACCCGCTCACCGAGGTCAGCACACAGCTGCGCGACACCGTCCCCGTCCGGCCCCCGGCGGCTCAGCAACAGGACGCGGGCCACATCGTGTTCGGTGACCAGATGCCGGGCGATCAAGCCAGCTAAGCCGGCGGCCGAGCCGGTGACCAGCACCGTGCGCCCGCGTACCGAGGCCGACCAACCAGGGTCTGTATTCGTAACCGTCCTAGCCAGCCGCGGCACCAGAACACCCGCGGGCGTGGCCTGGAAGTGCGGCTCGCCGGAGGCGATGCCGGCCAGCAACGTGCCCGCTGGCGTGTCCGGAGCCAGCTCGGCCAGCGTGACCCGGCCGGGGAACTCGGCTTGCACCGAACGGACCAGCCCGCCCACCGAAGCGGCCACCGGGTCGGCGTCGGCGTCGCCGGTAACGACGACGAGCGCTGGGGCATCCGGCACGGCCAGGTGTTCCCGGGCCAGCTCAGCGAGCCGGAAGGCGGTGTCGCGGGCCGCGGTGACGATGTCGTCGCCGTCCGCGACCACGGTGACACTGTCGTCGACATCCGCAACGACGCCGACCGCGACGATCCGTGCTTCCGGCACCTCGCCCACGGCTGATGAGCCAGCCGGCAACGGGATCCAGTCCAGCGCGTACAGCCCATCGGCTCCGGGCCGTGCCAACCCGGCCGTGTAGTCGTCGGAGACCGCCATCAGCCGCAGTGACTCCACCCGCGCCACCGGGGCACCCGCGACATTGGCGATACGGAGCGCGAACTGGTCCTCGCCGGTGAGGGTCAACTGGCAACGCAGGGCTCGTGCGCCCGCCGCGTGCAGCGTCACGCCAGTCCAGCTGAACGGCATCCGGCGCCCAATAGGTCCGGATGCCGCAAAACCCACGCCCTGCAGCACGGCGTCGAACAGCGCCGGGTGCACACTGTACGCGTCCAGGTCATCGAGCACACCGTCCGGTACGGCGATCTCGGCGTAGATGTCTGAGCCATGACGCCATACACGACGTAGCCCTTGGAACGCCTCGCCGTAGTCGACGCCGCTCGCGGCGACCCGGTCGTAGTGGCCGTCCAGGTCGACCGGCTCCGCGCCTGGCGGCGGCCATTGCGCCAGCTCGAAGCCCGGCGCGGCGGCCCCCGCGACCAGCGTCCCGGTGGCGTGCTGTGTCCATGACGCATCCAACGCATCAGCCTCGGACCGTTCCGGCCGGGAGGACACGCTGATAATCCGCTCGCCCGCCTCGTCCGACGAACCCACCAGGACCCGCAGCGCGATCGCCTCGTCCGCGCCGATCACCAACGGGGTCTGCAGGGTCAGCTCGCCGACCGCACCGGCCCCAGTCTGCGCAGCCGCGTGCAGGGCAAGCTCGACGAACGCCGTGCCGGGCAGCAGGGTCACCCCGGCCACCTGATGCTCCTCAAGCCACGGAGTGTGGGCAGCGGAGAGGCGCCCGGTGAACAGGTAGCCATCCCCGTCGCCCAACGCGATCGTGGCACCGAGCAGCGGATGGCCGGTGGCGCGCACGCCAGGGGCGGCGGCGTCCCTATCGACATCACTAGGCGCGGCCAGCCAGTAACGACGGCGTTGGAAGGCGTAAGTCGGCAGCTCCACCCGCCGCGCGTTCGCTCCCGGCGGCACCGACGGCCAGTCGACCTGGACACCCCGGACATACGCCTCCGCCAGCGACGTGAGAAAACGCCGGTAGCCGCCTTCACCCCGGCGCAGCGAACCGATCACGGCGGCGTTCCGGTCCTGCGCGTCGAGCGTCTCGGTCGTGGCGGCCACGAGCACCGGCTGAGGGCTCATCTCCAAGAACACGTCATGCCCCGTACTGGCCAGCTGGGCCACGGTGGACGCGAAGCGCACAGTCCCGCGCAGGTTTCGGTACCAGTACTCGGCGTCGAGCTCCGGGCCGCGCAACGCTTCCCCGGTGACCGTGGACCGGAACGGGATCTCGACCTGGCCTGGGGTAATCCCGGCCAGGGCGCCCAGGATGGCCTCGCGGATCCCCTCGACGTGCGGCGAGTGAGAGGCGTAGTCCACGTCAATCCGGCGGTTGCGGACCTCGCGCGCATCCCAGCGCGCGGCGAGCTCGTCCAGGACGCTCACGCTGCCCGCGACCACCACTGAGGTCGGGCCGTTTTCGGCGGCCACCGTCACCCGAGGCTCGCCGCCCCACTCCGTATTGGTCAGCTCCGCAAGCTCCTCGGCCACGGTGTCCAGTGACAACGCCACCGAGTGCATACCGCCACGCCCAGCGAGCGCGGCGAGCTCGCGACTGCGCAGGGCCACGATCCGGGCGGCATCGGCGAGGCTGAGCGCCCCGGCCACGCACGCGGCGGCGATCTCTCCTTGGCTGTGGCCGAGTACGGCGGCCGGGCGTACCCCATGTGCCTGCCACAGCGCGGCGAGCGACACCATCACCGCGAATAGCGCGGGCTGCACCACGTCGACCCGGTCCAAGCCGGGAGCATCCGGCGCGTCGATGAGCACGGCCCGCAGCGACCAGTCCACGTGTGGGGCGAGCGCCGCTTCGCACTCGTCGATGCGCCGGGCGAACACCGGCGACTGCGCCAGCAGCTCCTGGCCCATCCCGACCCACTGAGCGCCTTGGCCGGGAAACACAAAAACGACCTTGCCGCTGAGGTCGGCGCCGCCCTCGACGATCGCCGGCTCATCAGCGTCAAGCTGGCCGAGCAGCCCGGTCAGCTCGGTGGCGCCGCAGCCGAGCAGCACCGCCCGGTGCGCGAGCGGAGACCGGGTAGTCGCCAGGGCATGGCCGACGGAGACCGGGTCAATTGAATCGTGCCGCAGGCTTTCCGCTAACCGACCAGCCTGGGCACGGAGCGCGGCCCGGTTGGCACCGGAGAGCACCCACGGGACGATCCCGGTGGGGTGCTGTTCCCCATTGGCCTCAACCCGCTGCTCCTCCGGCGCCTGTTCCAGGATGACGTGTGCGTTGGTGCCGCTGCCGCCGAAGGAGGACACCCCGGCGCGGCGCGGGACGTCAGTCGCCGGCCACCGCTGTTGCTCGGTCAGCAGCCGTACGCTGCCCGCGCTCCAGTCCACATGCGACGTCGGGTGCTCGGCGTGCAGGGTGCGCGGCAGCACGCCGTGCCGCAGCGCCTGCACCATCTTGATGACCCCGGCGACGCCGCTGGCCGCTTGGGTGTGTCCGATGTTCGATTTCACCGAGCCGAGCCACAGCGGCCGACCAGCGACCCGGCCTTGGCCGTAGGTGGCCAACAGCGCTTGGGCCTCGATCGGGTCACCCAGCGTGGTACCCGTCCCGTGGGCCTCGACGGCGTCCACCTCCGCCGCCGACAGCCCGGCTTCGGCCAACGCGCGCAAGATCACCCGTTGCTGCGCCGGCCCGCTGGGCGCGGTGAGCCCGTTGGACGCGCCGTCCTGGTTGATCGCCGAGCCACGGATCACCGCGAGCACCGGGTGCCCGTTGCGCCGGGCGTCGGAGAGCCGTTCCAGCAGGAGCAACCCGCCGCCCTCAGCCCAGCCAGTGCCGTTGGCTTGCTGCGCGAACGCGCGGCAGCGACCGTCCGGGGACAGTCCGCGCTGACGACTGAACTCGATGAACGCCCCAGGCCCCGGCATCAGCGTGATGCCGCCGGCGAGGGCGAGCGCACAGTCTCCCGCCCGCAGCGAACGACAGGCCAGGTGCAACGCGACCAGCGACGTGGAGCACTGGGTGTCGATCGAGACGGCTGGACCCTCCAAACCGAGGGTGTAGCTGACCCGACCGGACAGGAAACCGGTGCCGATGCCGGTAAGGTGATACCCCTCCAGTTCGCGGGTCAAGTCTGGCGAGCCGACCCCGTAGAAGGACGCGGGGGCGCCGGAAAAGACTCCGGTGGCGCTGCCGCGCAGGGAGTGCGGGGCGATCCCGGCGCGCTCGATGGCTTCCCAGGCCAGCTCCAGCAGGATGCGCTGCTGCGGATCCGTCGCCAGCGCCTCACGCGGCGAAATACCGAAGAACTCCGCGTCGAACTCATCGCAGTCGTGCACGAACCCGCCCTGGCACACATATGAGGTGCCCTCGTGCTCCGGATCCGGATGGTAGAGCCGTTGCAGGTCCCAGCCTCGGTTGTCCGGAAAGTCGCCGATAGCGTCCCGACCGCTAGCGACCAGCTCCCACAGATCATCCGGGGACGCGGCGCCGCCTGGGTAACGGCAGGCCATGCCGATGATGGCGATGGCTTCCCGTGGACGATCCTCCGCTTCCCGAAGCCGACGCCGAGCCGTCCGCAGCTCCGTCGTGACCCACTTGAGGTTCTCCAGAAGCTCCGTTTCCTTGGCCACGTTGTTCCCATCGTTCGGGTTCGCGCTACCGGCGTACCGACGCTACGGTCGTTCCGGCTAGGGTTTGTGCCACCGTTGTCGCTACACGCTCCGGCGGAGTCACTGATGGGTGGCCGGCGTCCCGGTGAGGGTGGTGGTGGGGTGGACCGGCTGGTGGTCGACATAGCCGGATTTAGCATAGGCTGGCCGTAGCTGATCGGCGCTGGCGGGTGCTCGCTGACTTCTCCCGACGGCAGGACTCACGACACCACCGGGAGGGTTCCGTTTGCCGCTGTTGCGTAGAACTTGTCGACGGATGGCTGAGGTCGTGCGCCACACCGAACAGGGCGACATCGTGGCCGTCATCGCCCACGGTGATCATGTAGCCGACATCGTGCCATCCGGCGAACTTGATCGGTTGCGCGAGATGATCGAGATACTCTCCGACACCGAGCTCGTCCGCGATCTCATCGAAGGCCTGGCCGACGCCCGAGCTGGGCACGTGTTCCCAGCATCCGACATCGCCTTAGACCTAGCCGCCCGCCGCGCAGCTAGCGGATGACCACAGCGCCTCGGTACTCGGTCGCGTTTTCCCCGCCGCGCGCCGCCGCATGGATAAGCTCCCCCCTCGACGCGGCGGTCGCGCTTTATGAGCATCTCACCGGCCCGGTATCGACAAATCCACACCGGCTCGGCAAGCCACTCGAAGTCTCCTACGACGGAATCTGGACTACCCGACGGGGCAGTACAAGGCGGCGTCCACGCTGGCCGTTGTGAACCACAGGTTGTTTGAAGGCGAGGCGCTCGATGGGGTGTACCGGGGTCGTCCGCCTGGAATCGGGTTTCTGGGGGTCACCAACCGGCGGCTGATCATGTTGGAGACCAGTACGGATCCTCAGCGACTGGCCCTGACGTCGGTGCCGTTGAGTCGGGTGACCAGCGTGGGCTTCCTGCCTACCGATGCGGGTGCTCTCGAGCAAGCGACCTCGATCTGCGTCAAGGTGACCCATGTGCTGTATGAGCTG
>JAFASX010000048.1 GCA_019244295.1 Pseudonocardia sp. | reverse complement strand
GCGCCTGTCCGCGCCGCGCGGTGGCCAGATCCCCGGCGAGATCGACGCCAGAGTGGCTTGAGCAAGATCGAATCACTCTGGTGTCGACCTCGCTCAAGAACCTCAGGGGCGCGGGCAGGGCCGACAGCCGCGTCACGTGGCGAGCATCCGGCGCAGGGAACGTAAAGGCACCGGCAGCCAACTTGGTCGGTTGCGGGTCTCGTACAGCATTTCGTACACCACCTTGTCCAGCTCGTAGGCGCGCAGCAACATGGCCTGCCCGCGTGGGTCGTGGCCGGCGGTGTCGGCGTAGCCGTCACAGAACGCCTCACGGTTGCGGGTTGCCCATTCGTCGGCACGCCAGGCCAGCTGGTTCTCCGGTGAGCTGGCCTGCGAGCTGGCCGTTCGGAGAGCCGACTCGTCCCACTTGCCGAGTTGGTGATACGCGGCATAGTCAAATGAGCGCAGCATGCCCGCCACATCGCGCAGCGTGGCGTCTGGCCGGCGGCGCTCGGCTAACGGCCGGGCCGGCTCGCCCTCGAAGTCGATCAACAGCCAGCCGTACGGGGTGCGCAGTGTCTGGCCTAGGTGCAGGTCGCCGTGGATACGTTGAATGGGGACTGGGTCGCTGAGTTTGGCCACCTCATCGAAAACCGACCGTACCGGTTCAGCGAACTCGGCGAGTTCGGCGACGACCGGCAGCGCCAGATCCAGCCGGGCACGCATGGCAGCGGTCACCTCGGCCGGTGGCATGGTGTTCTTACCGAGCGCTTTAGCTAACTCATCGTGCGCGACCGCCACGGTCTTGCCCAACCGGTACGCTTCACCGGCAAAGTCACCGCCGACCTCGTTCGCTCGCAGGTCGGCCTCCGCGAGCAAGTCCCGTACACTGATCAGAGCCATCGAAAAGCCGTCAGCTGAGTTCGCCGCGAAGTCCTGCAGCAGGCCGAGGACGATGGGTTCACCGTCAATTGTGCCTTCGATGGCCGCCCGCAACCCCGCCACTTCCTTGCTGCCGACCTCGCGCAGTGCCCGGTGTAGCTCAAGATCCGGGTTGATCCCGGACGACACCCGGCGGAACATCTTGAGCAGCACTTCGTCACCGAACGCGACCGAGGTGTTGCTCTGGTCAGTCCCGAGTACTCGCCCTGGCAGACCGGTCGGGACGTCCGCTCCGGGTTCTGAGGTGAAGCTGACCCAGTCTTGCCGAGTACCCGCCGCGAGCGCGGACAGCAGCTTGCCGGACAGTTCTGGATCCCAGATCCCGTCGTAGGCGATCAGCCCCTCGACTACGCCGATCGCCACGTGCTCGAGCTCGCCCGGTAGCACGGCGCGGCGGCCGAGCAGCAGTTGGTACTGCTCGGCCGGCCCGCCGTCGGCGAACTCCACGGTGAGTATCAGCAGATCGCCCGCCGGTTCGGCGGAACGCAGCCGCGCGTGGGCGGCTACCGTGACCGCCCGGATAGTGCGCCCCTTCGCGGCAAACCACCGCTGATGGGGCAGCCACTCGGCCAGGCGGTCCATAAGCGCCTGGCCGAACTCGGATGCGGTCACGAGCGATCCTCCGGCACATGGATGGCGAACCAGTAAAAGCCGTGCCCTGGCAGCGTCAGCAGATACGGCAGCTCGCCGATCCGAGGGAACGGCACGCCGCCGGTGAGCTCGCCCAGCATGCACCCCCGCCATGCGGACAGGTCCAGCTCCACGGGCTGCGGGAAACGGCTCATATTGTTGACGCACAATACGGTGTCCCCGACCATCTCGCTGGTTTCGGGGAGCGACCGGACGTAAGCCAGCACAGCCGGGTTGGATCCGCCGAGCTCGTGGAATTCGCCCACGCCGAACGCGGCGTGCTGCTTGCGGATCTCGATCATGCGACGGTTCCAGTGCAGCAGTGACGTGGTGGAGTTGATCTGTGCCTCGACGTTCACGGTCTGGTACCCGTACAGTGGATCCATGATCACGGGAAGATAGAGCCGCCCAGGGTCACAAGCGGAGAACCCCGCGTTACGATCTGGTGTCCACTGCATCGGGCTGCGCACTGCGTCCCGGTCGCCCAACCAGATGTTGTCGCCCATGCCGATTTCGTCACCGTAGTAGAGCACGGGTGATCCTGGTAGCGACAACAACAGCGCGGTAAACAGCTCAAGCTGGTTGCGGTCGTTGTCCAGCAGCGGGGCCAACCGGCGCCGGATGCCGATGTTGGCCTTCATCCGGGGATCTTTGGCGTACTCCGCGTACATGTAGTCACGCTCTTCGTCGGTGACCATCTCCAGGGTCAGCTCGTCGTGGTTGCGCAGGAATATGCCCCACTGGCAACCCTCAGGGATAGCCGGCGTTTGGGCTAGAATTTCCGAGATAGGGAACCTGTTCTCTCTGCGCACCGCCATGAAGATCCGGGGCATGAGCGGGAAATGGAACGCCATCTGGCACTCGTCACCGCCCACTTCCGGGTCGCCGAAGTACTCGACGACATCCGATGGCCATTGGTTCGCCTCAGCCAGCATCAGCCGGCCGGGGAACTCGTCGTCCATCACCTTGCGGCAGCGTTTGAGGAACGTGTGGCTCTCCGCCAGATTCTCGCAGTTCGTCCCGTCCCGCTCGTAGAGGTAGGGCACCGCGTCCAGCCGGAACCCGTCAATGCCCAGATCCAGCCAGAACCGCAGCACATCGATCATCGCTTCCTGCACGGCCGGGTTGTCGTAGTTCAGGTCCGGCTGGTGGGAGAAGAACCGGTGCCAGTAGAACTGCCCACGTACTGGATCATAGGTCCAGTTCGAGGTTTCGGTGTCGACGAAAATGATCCGTGCCTCGGGGTAACGCGAGTCGTCGTCGGACCAGACATAAAAATCCCCGTACGGCCCGTCTGGGTCACGTCGGGACTGCTCGAACCATGGGTGCTGGTCGGAGGTGTGGTTCATGACCAGGTCGGTGATGACCCGGATGCTCCGCTGATGGGCCTGGTCGATGAAGTCAACGAAGTCTTCAATGGTGCCGAACTCGGGTAGCACGGCTCGGAAGTCTTGGATGTCGTAGCCGCCATCACGCAGCGGTGAATCGTAGAACGGCGGTAACCACAGGCAGTCCACGCCGAGCCAGGACAGGTAGTCCAGCTTCTCAGTCAGCCCGCGCAAGTCCCCAGTGCCGTCGCGGCCCGAATCGTAGAACGCTCGCACCAGCACCTCATAGAAAACCGCGTGTTTGAACCAGTTCGGTTCCCGTGGCAGCTCGCGGGCGTGCCGGAAATCCTTGGAACGCGGCTCCGCGAGCTCGGGCCGGCGTGGGCGGGCGCTGGGAGCGCTTAGGTGATCGCGGGACGAAACATCGAGCGGTCGCGTGGCGGTGAACATGAGCCAGCTGAATTCCTGTCGGAGAGTAGCTACCGGAAGCGGGACACTGAAGTGGTACCTGGTGGGCAAGGGTCGGGTCAAAACGGCGTCACCTCTACAGTGACGCTCTTGCGTACTTGGCGAGTGGGGGTGACGGTGGTTTCGGGAAGACACGACGAGGTCGCGATCGAACAGCGGCACGTGGACCGGGTGTACGAGCGACTTGCCGAGCTGCGCCAGGAGGCACGAGATCTTCGTTCGGCAGGGTACCGGCGCGGTCAGGAACGCCACCCAGGGGCGCTGTTTGAGCGCGATGTGATGGTGTACCAAGCCAGCCGTATGCTGCGCGAATTGGAGACCGAGCACGAAGGCTTGGTGTTCGGCCGGCTGGACACGGACTCCGGGCAGGTGCAGCACATCGGCCGGCTCGGCGTGCGCGACCCGGACTACGAGCCGTTGGTGCTCGACTGGCGGGCGCCGGCGGCCGCCCCGTTCTACCGGGCGACCCCGGAACATCCGATGGGTGTCGTGCGCAGACGGACCATCCGTTGCTTCGGTCAGAAAGTCACGGACCTCTCTGACGACCTGTTGATGCCTAACGCGGCTCCCGGCGGCATGACGGTGGTCGGTGAAGGCTCGCTGATAGCCGACCTGTCCAGGGCCAAAGGCGCCACGATGCGCGACATCGTCGCCACCATCCAGCGCGAGCAGGACGAGGCGGTGCGCGCGCCGGGCAGCGGGATCACCGAGATCACCGGAGGGCCTGGCACCGGCAAGACCGCCGTCGCGCTGCACAGGGCGGCGTACCTGCTCTACTCCGACCGGCGCCGATTCTCTGGGGGCGTGCTGGTGGTTGGGCCGTCGCCGGTGTTCATGGATTACATCTCGCGGGTGTTGCCGTCCCTGGGGGAGCATTCCGTCGAGCTGCGCGCGGTGGGTGAGGTGCTCGACGGAGTGAGCGCGAGTCGGCTCGACCCGCCAGCGCTGGCCGCGGTCAAAGGATCCGCCCGGATGCGTCGACTGCTCAAGTCCGCGCTGGCCGAAGAGCCACCGGGAGCGCCGAGCGAGCTCAAGATGTTCTACCGGGGCCAGGTGCTCGGATTGGGCGCGGCCGAGTTGGCGCGGATCCGCCAGGCGGTGCATCACCAGCGGGTGGTGCCCAATCGGGCCCGTCGGGAGGCCGCGGTCGCGTTGCTCGACGTGCTCTGGCGGGTTGCCCAGGACTCTGGTGAGGTACCCGTGCCGCGTGAGCGCCGAGAGGTGCTGGCGGCCGATCTTGGCGACCGCACTGAGTTCGAGGACTTCCTGGACGCCTGGTGGCCGAGGTTGCACCCGACCGAGGTGCTGAGCTGGCTGGGCGATCCAGCTCGGCTGGCTCGGCTGGCCGGGCGATCGCTGTCGGCCGAGCTGGTGGACGAGCTTGCCGCGTCGTGGTCACGCGGTCCCGGGGGCGAGGAACCGGACTGGTCGGTGGCCGATGTGGCCCTGCTCGACGAGCTGCGGGTGCTGGCCGGCGATCCGGGGGAGGGCCGGCGGGGCCAGGAGTTCTTCTTCGGCCATCTCATTGTGGACGAGGCGCAGGATCTGTCCCCGATGCAGTGGCGGATGTTGGGTCGACGCGGCCAGTACGCCAGCTGGACCATCGTCGGCGATCCCGCGCAGAGCTCGTGGCCTGATACCGAGGAGGCCGCTCACGCCAAGGAGGTCGCGCTGGGGCGTGTGAAGGCCCGGCGCCGTTTCCGGCTCAGCACCAACTACCGCAACTCGGCGGAGATCTTCGAGCTGGCCGCGTCGGTGCTCGCGGACGAAGTGCCGCCGGACGCGTTACCCAAACCGGTGCGTTCCACCGGGTGGCCGCCCAGCGTGCGTGCGGTGGGCCCGGACGGGCTGGCCGCCTCGGTGGCCGAGGCCGTCGACGAGCTGCTCGCGGCGGTCGAAGGGACCGTTGGAGTGATCACGGCGATGAACCGCCGGCATGAGGTGGCCGGGTGGCTGACCGAACGCGGCCAGGCCGAGCCTCGGTTGCGGGTGGTTGGCAGCCTGGAGGCCAAAGGGCTGGAGTACGACGCGGTCGTGCTTGTCGAGCCGACCGAACTGATCGCCGAATCAACCACTGGGCGGAGGGCGCTCTATGTGGCGCTGACCCGCGCCACCCAGCGGCTGACCGTGCTGAGCAGCAACGACGACTGGCGTCGCTAGCCGGCCCGCCTGCTCGCGTACGCGAAGCTGGTCAGGAGCCGACGGCACCGGCGATCGCCTCGGCCAGCAGTGTCCTGCCAGTAGGCCCGGGGTGCACACTGTCTGGCCCGAGGATGCCGGGGTGATCTTCGACGATGGCGGCCCAATCGACGAACACCACATGCGGGGCGTGACGTGTGGCAGCGTCTCGGAGCACCGCGTTGTCGCCGTCCTGCCACCGGCGCGGGACGGCGACCCCGACCAGCACGACGCGCCGTGAACCGGCATTGGCGATGACCGCGTCAACATCACGCGACTCCACAGTGCCGTTGGCGCCCAGGTCGATGATGACTGGACCGTCGTGTGTCCCCGTCCAACCGGCGACGATGCCGGGGGCCGAGTAGAACTGCCTTCCCACCTCGGCCTGGATAGTGATGTTGGGCCCGAGGGCGGCCCGTAGCGCGTCGGTGCTGCCTATCACGATCGAGTCACCCACGATCAGCGCCGGTCTGCTGAGCACAAGGTGAGGCGCCGCGGCGGTGCTCGGCACGGACTCGGGCCGCGGGCTGTTCGGCGTGGAGCCCGGCAGGGGGCTGTTCGGCGTGGAGCCCGGCGGCGCGGCGGTCGCGGTCGTTGTATCGGGCGTGAGGTTGGCCGCTGGGGCCGCGCTCTGGGCGGTAACCGAACCGCGTGCCGGCGCGGGCGTGGCGGCTACTGGTGTGGGCGCGGCGGCTACCGGCGCGGGTCGGATCGTCGCCGGCACGGTGCAGACCAGCACCAGCACCCCGACGACCGCGGCTGTCAACAACGACATGGAGCTGAGCGTGCCCTGGTCGAGCCGCAGCCGACGCACCGCGGTGCCGATGCGGCCCCGCCGGATCGGCGTCTCCAGCCAGCGGTAGGAGACCTCGGTGATGCCGCATGTGGCCGCTACCGCAAGGGCGGCCTGCCACCAGGGCGAACTATGCCGGATCTGCAACGCCGCGAACAACGGCCAGTGGTAAAGATAGATTCCGTAAGAACGGCGACCGATCGCGACCAATACGCGTCTGGACAGCAGCGCGGGTACAACTCCGCCCGCGCGGGTCGCGGACGCGATCACCACGGCCGCTACCAGCCCGGTAAAGAGGAACCCGCCGTCCTGGTAGAGAGCGCCGTCGAACTCCGAGACCGTGGCGAACTGGTACAGCAGCACCAGGAGCGAGCAGACCCCCGCACTGTCCAGCAGCACGCCGGAAGTCCGGGACAGCGGAACAGCCCAGCTCGCCGGTCGCCAGGCCAGTGCCAGCGCCGCGCCGACGAGAAACCCGGAGGCTCGAGCGTCGGTGGCGTAGTACACCAGCCCTCCGCCGTCCGGGGAGTACCGGATGGCCATGAGGACGGACGAAACCACCGCCAGCACGAGGGTGAGGGCAACCGCGGCGGCCCTGCGCCGTGTGGTTCCGCGCCGTGTGGTTCCGCACCGTGTGGTTCCGCGCGGTGCGGCGAGCATGCGGGCGAACACCCCGGCGGACACCAGTGCCCAGAACAGGTACAGCTGTCCCTCCACCGCGAGGGACCACAGGTGCAGAAACGGTGACGGGTGGGAGAACGCCTCGCCGTAGGGGATCCCGGCCAGGGCGAGGTGCCAGTTCTGCAGATACAGCAGCGAGGCCAGCGCGTCGGTACGCAGCCCCGGCGCGTCCGAAGGTGCTAGCAGCCGGTACCCGATGACCGTGCCCAGCACGCAGGCCACCAGCGCCGGCAGCAACCGGCGGGCGCGCGCCATCGCAAAGTGACCGAGGTCGATCCGGCCCCGTTCCTCCACCTGCGCGGCCAACAGCTGGGTGATGAGGAATCCGCTGAGGACGAAGAACACTTCGACCCCGAGGAAGCCGCCGCCGGCCCAGGTGAAGTCGAGGTGGTAGGCGAGTACCGCGAGTACCGCGATGGCACGCGCACCGTCGAGTCCTGGGACGTTAGGTACCGGCGTTGTCCCTGCCGAACTGGACGCGGAAGACGACGCCCCCGTGGTCACCGACTTGATGGTCACCGTGTCTCCCCTCACGAGCCGGGATCACGATGACATATTCATGTCTTTCGGCGCCGGCCATACCGGCGATCTGGGGCTCGGCGGCCCCAGCCGAAACCTGTTTGGCCTATCGAGTCATTCCTTACCGAGGCTCCGCGGTCGCGGGCGTCCCCGGAGCCTCCGCGGCCGAGGGCGTCCGCACGAGGCGCAGGATGTGGCAGACGCGCCGCCACGGCTCCAGCCGGACGTAGTTGGTCTGTCCCCACTCGTAGGTTTCGCCACTGACCTCATCGAACACCTCAAAGCGGTTCGACCACTGCATCCCAAGTGCGGGAAGGTTGAGCCAGAGGACGCCGTGCTGGACGTTCCCCGGATCCAAGGTGACCACGCAGATGACCATGTCACCGCTGATCGGGTCGTTCTTAGAGTAGGCAATCAGCTGGTCGTTGTCCACGTAGTGGAAATGCAGCTCACGCAGCTGCCGCAGCGCTCGGTGGGACCGGCGGATCTCGTTCAGCCGGGTCAGCCACGGCTGCAGGGAGTTTCCGGTGGCCAGCGCCGCTTCGAAGTCACGGGGCCGCAGCTGGTACTTCTCCGAGTCGAGGTATTCCTCGCTGCCCGGCCGGACGGCCTCGTTCTCGTAAAGCTCGTACCCGGAGTAGACCCCCCAGGATGGTGACAGGGTGGCGGCCAGTGCCGCCCGGATGGCGAACATACCCCGGCCGCCCTGTTGCAGCGAGGCATGCAGAATGTCCGGCGTGTTGACGAACAGGTTTGGCCTGGCCTCGTCGGCGCGGGCGGCATGCTCGAGGGCGAAGTCGGTGATCTCCTGCTTTGTGGTGCGCCAGGTGAAGTAGGTGTAGGATTGTGAGAAGCCCAGCCGAGCCAACCCGTACAGCCGGGCCGGCCGGGTGAACGCCTCAGACAGGAACAGCACATCCGGATAGATGGCCTTGATCTGCCAAATCAGCCAGTGCCAGAAGTTCGCCGGCTTGGTGTGCGGGTTGTCCACCCGGAAGATACGCACCCCGTGCCTGATCCAGTGCAGACAGACTCGCAGCACCTCGGCGTAGAGGCCGTTCGGGTCGTTGTCGAAATTGAGCGGGTAGATGTCCTGGTACTTCTTCGGCGGGTTCTCCGCGTAGGCGATCGTGCCGTCCGGGCGGACGGTGAACCACTCCGGATGTTCTTTCACCCACGGGTGGTCCGGCGCGGCTTGCAAGGCCAGGTCCAGGGCGACTTCCATGCCCAAATCGCGCGCCCTGGCCACGAAGTCGTCGAAGTCCCCCAGCGTGCCCAGATCGGGATGGATGGCGTCGTGACCGCCGAAGGCCGAACCGATGGCCCACGGGGTACCGACGTCACCGGGCTCGGCGGTGACGGAGTTGTTGCGGCCCTTGCGGTTGACCTCGCCGATCGGGTGGATCGGCGGCACGTACACTACGTCGAAGCCCATGTCGGCGATCCGGTCGAGCTCCTTGGACGCCGTCACGAACGTCCCGTGCCTCGGGCGCCCGGCTCGGTCCCAGCCACCGGTTGAGCGGGGGAACAACTCGTACCAGGAACTGAACAGCGCGCGTTCCCGATCAACCCAGATCTGATGGGTGCGTCCGCGCGTGATCAGCTCGCGGATCGGACATTCGAACATGATGTTCTGGATCGGTTCGGATAACGCGGGCTCGACGCGTTCGGCAACGCCGAGGGTGGTGTCGCGCAACGCGGCCGCGGCGGCGAACAGATCATCTCGCCGGGGGTGCTCCCCCGGGCGGCGACCCACCCGGTCGATCAGCCGTGCCCCCGACTCCAGGTCGTTCGCCAACTCCTCGGCGCTCTGCCCGGCACCCACCTTCGCCTTGATGGCTCGTAGCCAGGTGGCCCATGGATCGCTCCAGGCATCGATTCGGAACGTCCAGAGCCCTTCGGTGTTTGCCACGACGTGCGCTACCCACTGGTCGGTTCCTTCGCCGTCGGGCGCCATCCGGATCTGTTGGCCGGGCCCTCTGGTGCCCAGCGGCTTCCAGACCACAGTGGCCGCGACCGCGTCGTGCCCTTCCCGCCAGACGGTGGCTTGGATCGGAATCGATTCACCAACAACCGCTTTACTCGGGCGGCGCCCACTGATCGAAGGTGTGACGTCGTCAATGCCTATCCGTCCGGTCACTGCGCCTCCCCGCTTGCTTTGATGTCTGCTTCGATTCAGTCGGGCCTCATTGTCCCATTAAACTTATCGACCCGCTGTCCACGGCCAGTAGACCATCCGGGGAAAGTCCTACCGTGAGCCTCGCCTACGATCAGTGGTAACCATGCCCTTTGAGTGCGCCCGCCCATGTCCAGTCTGGGTCAGAACCCGGCTCGCTGCCAGGCTTTTCCGCTCAGGGTCGCGTTGTGGTCCGTTGTAGTCCCAGAGCGCGTTGATCACGTACCCTGCTTCTTCGTGAGAGCTCTTAGGCGGTTTACCGTCCGCGCCCAGCTACCCGAACCATTGGCATCACTGCAGGAACTGGCCGCGAACCTGCGCTGGAGTTGGCATCCGCCAACCCAGGACCTGTTCGCCTCGCTCGACTCATCAGCCTGGACACGGGTAGGCAACGATCCGGTGCGGCTGTTGGGCGAGGTGTCCAGCCGCAGGCTGGCCGAGCTGGCTCGGGATGACGAGCTGGTCGACCGGGTCCGGGCGTTGGCCGCCGACCTGGCCAGCTACCTCACCGAACCGCGCTGGTACCAACGGCAGCGGGAAGTTGACCCCAGCCTGCCCGCCGCCGTCGCCTATTTCTCCATGGAGTTCGGCGTCAGCGAGGTATTGCCGAACTACTCCGGCGGCTTAGGAGTGCTGGCCGGTGACCATCTCAAGGCCGCTTCCGACCTCGGGGTGCCCTTGATCGGCGTCGGGTTGCTCTACCGGTCTGGCTACTTCCGCCAGACGCTGTCGCTGGACGGCTGGCAGCTGGAGCATTACCCGGCGCTGGATCCCCAGGGTCTGCCGCTGCGGCTGTTGGTGGCGCCCGATGGTTCCCCGTTGCTGGTCACCGTCGGGATGCCGGCCGGGCGCACACTGCACGCGAGGGTGTGGCAGGCCGTGGTCGGCCGAGTTCCGCTGCTGTTGCTGGACTCCGATATCGAGGAGAACGATCCCGAGCTGCGCGGGATCACCGACCGGCTCTACGGCGGCGATCAGGACCACCGGATCCGCCAGGAGATCCTGGTCGGTATCGGCGGGGTGCGGGCCGTTCGGGCGTACTGCGAGGTGACCGGGCACCCGGCTCCGGCGGTGTTCCACATCAACGAAGGCCACGCCGGCTACCTCGGCCTGGAGCGAATCAGGGAGCTGATCGCCGAGCGGGGGCTGAACTTCGACGAGGCGGTGGCCTCGGTGCGGGCCGGCACGGTGTTCACCACCCATACCCCGGTGCCAGCCGGTATCGACCGGTTCCCGCTCGATCTGGTTCGCTACTACTTCACCGGGTCGCTGCTGCCGGGCGTGCCGCTGGACCGGTTGCTCGCCCTCGGCGTAGAGGACAACCCCAACATGTTCAACATGGCCCACATGGGCCTGCGGTTGGCGCAGCGTGCCAACGGGGTGTCCAAGCTGCACGGCCAGGTGTCGCGGGAGATGTTCGGCGGGCTGTGGGGCGGTTTCGACACCGACGAGGTGCCGATCGGCTCGGTCACCAACGGCGTGCACGGACACACCTGGACGGCCAGAGAGGTCACCGCGCTGCTTGGTGAACCCGGCTTTGAGCCCCACCCGGAAGCCGGCCCGGACGGCGCTTTGGCGGGTATCTCGGACGCGGCGCTCTGGCAGCTGCGGACGCAGCTGCGCGGCAAGCTGGTGAGCGAGGTCCGGCGGCGGGTCAGGGCCGCTTGGTTGGAGCGCGGCGCGTCCACGCCCGAGCTGGGCTGGACCGATTCGGTTTTCGATCCTGACGTGCTCACTATCGGTTTCGCGCGCCGGGTTCCCACCTACAAGCGACTCACGCTAATGCTGCGCAATCCGGAGTGGCTGCGTGCGTTACTGCTGGATCCCAAGCGTCCGGTGCAATTGGTGGTGGCCGGCAAGTCGCATCCGGCTGACGATGGAGGCAAAGCGCTCATCCAGCAAATTGTGCGTTTCTCCGACGACCCTTCGGTGCGCCATCGAATTGTTTTCCTGCCCGATTACGACATGTCAATGGCCCGTTACCTGTACTGGGGTTGCGATGTGTGGCTGAACAACCCGCTACGGCCTTTGGAGGCGTGCGGGACGTCGGGGATGAAATCCGCGCTGAACGGCGGGCTGAACCTGTCTGTGCGTGACGGTTGGTGGGACGAGCTGTACGACGGCAGCAACGGTTGGGCCATCCCGACCGCCGACGGGGTCAGCGACCCGGGTCGCCGTGACGATCTGGAGGCGTCCGCGCTGTACGAGCTGCTCGGTACCCAGGTCGCCCCGGCGTTCTACCAGCGAGATCCGCAGGGTGTGCCGACCCGGTGGGTAAAGCTGGTGCGCCACACCCTGAGCACCCTGCGACCGCAGGTGCAGGCCACCAGAATGGTGGGGGAGTACGTGCACGGCTGGTACGCGCCGGCGGCTCGGGCGGCGGACCAGGTCAACGCGGGCGACTTCGCTGGCGCCCGTCGGCTGGCGCGGTATCGACAGCGGTTGAACGCGTCCTGGCCGAGCGTGCAAATCAGCGGTGTGGACGCTTCTGGAGTACCGGACATCCCGGTGGTGGGTGCCCCGATGACGGTGCGGGCCGCCATTGAGCTGGCCGGGTTGAAGCCGGACGACGTGGATGTGCAGGCGGTGGTCGGTCGGGTTGACGACGCCGACGAGCTGGATGAGATGGTGACTGTGCTGATGGAGCGCGTCGGCGGCGTGGACGGCGATGGTGACCGGTTCGAGGCGGTGGTCCCGCTGCCGCATGCCGGGTTACTCGGCTACACCGTGCGGGTGCTGCCTTGTCACGAGCTGCTGAGCTCGTCCGCGGAGCTCGGCAAGGTGGTGCTGGCCGGGTAACCCTCGTCACGATTGGTCTAAATCGAGCGACGTGTGCGGTGCGTGGCATTGGCTGAGCGGCTAGGGCGTGGCTAGGGTCGAGCTGTGGTGTACGTCTCGGATCTGATCAGCTACCCGGTCAAGGGGTGCGCGGGCGTTTCCCTGCGATCGTCGCTCGTTGAGCCGACCGGGTTGCGGCACGACCGGACATTCATGGTCGTCGACGAGCGGGACAGCTTCCGCAGCCAGCGCAACGACCCGAGCATGGCGCGCATCCGCCCGACGGTGCTGGACGACGGCGCCCAGCTGGCGTTGTCCGCGCCGGGTGCCAAGGATCTGGTGATCGACGTGTGTCCGTTGGGCGCCCGGCGACGGGTGACCGTGTGGCGGTCCAAGGTCATTGCCGCTGACCAGGGCGAACCGGCCGCCCGGTGGCTCAGCGCGGTGCTCGGCGTGACATGCCGTCTGGTCGCGATCGCTCCCGAGCACTCCCGGACCAGCGTCGGTGAACACGAGGGGACGGTCGGGTTCGCCGACGGGCATGCGTTGCTGATCGCCTCGGATGCGTCGTTGGACGAGCTAAACGCCCGGATCCTCGAGCGTGGCGCGTCCCCGGTCCCGATGGACCGATTCCGGCCCAATATCGTGCTGCGAGGCTGGCCGGTACCGCACACCGAGGACCGGGTGCACCGGATGGTGATTGGGGAGGCGGAGTTCGGCTACGCCAAGATCTGCGTGCGCTGCTCGGTGCCGATGGTGGACCAAGCGACCGGCCGTTCGGATGGCCCGGAGCCGATCCGGACCCTGGCCACCTATCGGCGCAATCCCGAGGGCGGGGTCACCTTTGGCATGAAGGCGGCGGTGCTGCGTACCGGGCGGGTGACTGTGGGCGACGCTGTCGCCTGTGAGTGGCGAGTATTGCTCTAGCCATACTCGCCACTCACAGGCCGCCGAAGGCGGCATATTGGGCGGCTCGGACGTGCGGGGTCTGGGCCTGGATCAGGTGGAACCCCGCCTCGCGGGCCCAGCGCTGCTCGGGGCTGGACAGCAGCATCGCGCGGCCGGCGCGGGCGGCGATCAAGGCGTGCGCGGCGCGGACCGTCAGCTCGGCCAGCGCGCCACGCAGCGCCGTTCGCTCCTCGACCCGTTCGGCCGCCGGTGTCTCGTGCATGAGCTGGTAGGCCCGCTTGCGCATGGTGGCGGCGCGCTTGGCCAGCTCGCGCGCCAGCTGGACGGCGACTGGGTCGGACCGCTGCTCGCCGTGCCGCTCCAGCTCGACTAGCGCCCGCCGCAGCGGCCCGAGCGCGCCGGGCTTGGCGTTGGCCTGGGTGTAGCGGTCGTGGCGCCGCCACACCGGCCCGTCGACGGTCAGTAGGACGTCGTCGGCGGTCACCAGCAGATCGGTCAGCTGCAGCGGGACCGTTCTGGTGCCGCCCATCACCGCCAACCGCAGGCGTGGACCGGCGGCCAAGCTGCCGTCCCGCTCAACCGCTGGCACCAGCCCGAACACGAACCTGTCGTCCGTGGTGGTGCCGGCCACCAGCAACAGATTGACCAGTCCCCATCCGGTCACCCAGTCGGCCCGGCCGGTCAGCCGATAGTTCCCTGCCGGATCTTGGGTTGCGGTCATTGTCGGCCGGCCCGGCCGGCGTAGATGCGCGGTCGCCACCCCGGCGAGCTGACGGGCCGAGCCGAGCTGGTCGCCGTACCGCTTGGCGGCCGGGCCGTACGTGGCGCCGCCGCTGGACGGGGTCGCCGACAACCGCCGGCACATCGCGGTGGCTCCTTCATGCTGGGTCGTGACGAACCAGGTGGCCCCGCAGCTGCCGGACAGCAGCTCGACCACCTCAGCCTCGACACGAGCGCCGGCTTCATAACCGCCCAGCGCGGCCGGTTCGCGCACCGACAGCAACCCGGCCTCAGCTAGGCGAGCCAGGTGCGCCGCGCTGACCCCGATGCTTGGATCATCCGCCGCCGCGGCATGCGGTTCGAGCAGCTCGGCGCCGATCCGGGCGGCGGCTTTGACAGCTGGATGGTCGGCCACTTCAGCCGGTGCCGTGAACAGTTCCTCAACCCGCACTGACCCGAGAGTAGTTCCTGGCGAGCAAGATCTGGCGGCAGGTTCCCGGTGAGGTTGCCGGTGAGGTTCCCGGTGAGGTCGACGTCAGAGTGGTTCGAACAAGATCAAATCACTCTGGTGTCGATCTCGATCAGGGTCGGCCAGCCAGAACCGCGTTAGCTGAGCACGGCTGGCACCGGCAGCTCGCGGGTCAGCACCTTTCCGGTGGGGTTGCGGGGCAGTTGGTCGAGGAACACGACGTCGCGCGGCACCGAGAACCGGGATAGCTTGCTCTTCACCAGCGCGCGCACCGCGTCGGCGTCCAGCGAAGCCCCCTCGTTGAGCACTACGTACGCGGCCAACCGCTGGCCGAATTTCTTGTCGTCCACCCCGATCACCGCGACCTCGCGCACCCCCTCACAGGTAGCGAGCAGGTCTTCGACCGGCTTGGGGTAGACGTTCTCTCCGCCGGAAACGATCATCAAATCACCACGCCCAGCCAAGCGCAGCCGGCCGTCTCGATCCAGCTGTCCGAGGTCGCCGGTGGCCATCAGACCGTCGTGCATCTGCACCTGCGCGCCGGCGCGGGTATAGCCCTCGAACAGCATGCCGTTGCCCACGAACACCCGACCCACCTCGCCGGTCGGCACCGGGTTGCAGTCATCGTCCAGGATCTTCAACGTGGTCCCCCACGGCGCCTTGCCGGCCGTGTGCGGGTCCACCCGCAAGTCGGACGGGTCCGCGATGCTTACCCAGGAGACCTCGGTGGAGCCATACAGGTTGTACAGCACATCGCCGAACCGGTCCATGAACCGAGTGGCCAGGTCCCCGGGCAGCGCCGAACCGCTGACCGCCACCACTCTCGGCCGCACGTCATAGCGGGCCAGCTCGGCCTCAGGCAGCTCCAGGATCCGGGCCAGCATCACCGGTACCGCGATCACCGCGCCGCAGCGGTGTTCGGCCATCGAGCGCAGCGCGTCGGCCGGCTCGAACTTGCGCCGCAACACCGCCGGCGCGCCGAGCAGCATTGCCAGCTGCAGAGCGGCGAAGCCCCAGGTGTGGAACAACGGTGGCGCGATGAACATCGGCTCGCCCGCGTGGAACGGGATCCGGGACAAGATCGCCCCGGCCGGTGCCCAGTTCTTCGGCCTCGGCCGCGCCGCCCCCTTCGGGGTTCCGGTGGTCCCGGAGGTCAACACGATGAGCTTGCCCGTCGGCGGACGTATCGGCAGCGCGGATCGCCCCTCGCTGGCGAGGAGCTGATCCAGCGACGCGGCGGCGCCCTGGCCCTCGGGCCACGCGGTGATCAGCTGGCAACTTCGCGGCAGCTCGCCGAGGCTGTCGCTGAACTCCGCGTCGGCCACCAGCACTCGTGAGCGCTGCTCACGCAACACCTCGCCGATCGTGTGCGCGGACAGCGAGATGTTCAGCAGCGTCACGTCCGCGCCCAGCTTCGCGGCGGCGACCGCGAGTTCAACCGGCCCCCGGTGGTTGCGGCACAGCAACGCGATCGACGTCTTGGCTCTGACGCCGTTGTCGGCCAGCGCGCGAGCCAGCCGGTCGGTGCGCTCGTGCACCTCAGCGAAGGTCAGCAGCCCCCGGTCGTCAATGATCGCCGGACGGTCAGGGTGTCGGGACGCGCCAGCGGCGTACCCGGTGGCCAAGCTCAGCCCCCAGCGCAGGTAGCCGCCGGCCATTCCCAGCGCACGGTCGGGCCGCATGGGGGCCAGAACTCCGGCCTTGGCCAGCAGCCCCAGCCCCCAGGTCAGCTCAACCGCCTGCTGTATAACACCGCCTACTGATTCCGGCGTGATCGTTGGCCTCACACCGGTGAGCATGCCGCAACTGGCAGCATGGGGCCACCAGACGGCCGGGCCTCTGGCGTGGGTGGCTGCCCGCGGTGGTTTTCTGTGCTCAGGTTTAGATGGCCGTCGGCGGGCAAGTACACATTAGTTCGGTAATATGTATGCATGGCGGTAAAGCGGACGACGATCGAGATCGACGAGGACCTGCTAGCCAGGGCGAAGCAGGCGCTCGGTTTGGAGACTGCACGAGCGACCGTCGAGGAGGCGCTGCGGCAGGCTGCTCAGCGTGCCGAGGCTGACTTTGCGGATCGTGCTGAGCGGCAGCGACGGCTGCTCGCGAGGCTGCCGGAACTCATTGACACCACTGTACTTTCGTCGAATGAGATGTGGCGGTGAAAGGTTGGCTTTTGGACAAGAGCGCAGCGGTTCGCGCCGCTGACTCGGTGATTGGTTCAGCACTCGCTGAACTCGCCGGAAAGCTATGCTTGTGCCCCGTTGCGCTGCTTGAGCAGCTCTTTTCGACGCGTTCGGCCCGGCACTATGACGCAACCGAGACGGCGCTGCGTGCCGATCTCGTGATCGTCGATGCCCCTGCCGACATATTTAAACGCGCGCTGTCGCTCCAGCGCGATCTTGCGCATCATCACGGTATGTGGCATCGGGTGCCGATCCCGGACCTGCTGATTGCCGAAACCGCACTGCACCATGGCCTCGGCGTGCTGCATGTGGACAGTGATTACAGCAAGATCGCTGAAGTGCGGCCGTTGGTGGCCCGCCGACTCGACTGAGCCCCGCCAGCGGTCCAGTTCCACGCGCTCACCTCATGTGCTCGGCCGGCGGTATTTCTCGGGGAGCTGGGCCGCCGCGACGGCCCGTTCGACCCGCTGATCTGGCACCAGCCACATTAGAGCGACGACGACATAGACCGCGATGCTGAACCAACGGTTGACGAACGACAGTCCGATGCCCAGGGAATACAACACGGGCGAGATCTTGCCCTTGATGTCGGTGCCGACCGCCGCCGCGAGCACAGATCCGCCGCCCTCCGCCCGCACCAGCGCTGTCTGCAACGCGTAGTAAGCCAGCGCGGCACACAGCAGCACGATCCCATAAGCGGCCGTCGGTGCGGTGGCGAAGTCGTTCTCGCTCAGCCATGCCGTGGTGAATGGAATGAGCGACAGCCAGAACAGCAGGTGCAAATTCGCCCACAGCGCCAGGCCACTGACCCGGGAGACGACGGCGAGCATGTGATGATGATTGTTCCAGTAAATCCCGAGGTAGACGAAGCTGAGGACATAGGTCAGCAGTATCGGCAGGGCATCGCGCAGCGCATCCCAGGAGGTCCCGTGGGGGGTATGCAGCTCGAGCACCATGACCGTGATGAGGATGGCGATGACGCCGTCGCTGAAGGCTTCCATCCGATCGGTCGACATGGGCACACGCTAACCAGCGCGACCATCAACGTCGACGACGCCGTAACCGCTAAGGTCGCACGCGAGCAAGGAGGACGCGTCATGGCTGTTGACTCCGGATCCAGCGGTGATCTTAGAGCCGGTCGCGCTCTACGGGCTACCCGAGCACCGGGTGAGCCCGCCCGGGATCCGGATTCCACGTTGACTCTCGGACGCTAACCGCAGGCGCCGACGCGATCGCCAAGCAGACCGGCAACGGCCAGCTGCCGCGCACCGCGCAATTCCTGCTCGGTATCATTTCGGCCTCGGTGTTCTCCGCGTTCGCGGAGAATGACCTGCCGCAGGTCTTGTTGTACGCGGTCCTGTTCGGCCTGGCCCTCGCCAAGACCAGCCAGAAGGCTCCGCCCGTGGTCTTCCGAGTCATTGAGCAGAGTAGCCAGGTCCAGTTCGGCTCACCAACGCCGGCGCGTCACGCGCGACCACCGGCCTGCGTCGTCCCAACCGGGTACTCGTTCAACCTCGACGGTGCCACCCTCTACCTCTCGATCTGCCTGCTTTTCCTCGCCCAGGCGCTGGGTGTGCACCTCAGCGTCGGCGAGCAGATCGCCGCGATGCTGGTGCTGATGCTGACCTCCCGGGGTGTTGATTGAGGGCGGGACTTGACTTGACAACTACCCGCGCCGAGTTGCTGGATCGGTTTCCAGCGGTGACCGAACGAATGTATCGGCCGCCGGCAACCATCTAGACGCTCGCGCTAGCGCCACCAAAGGGGAGAACATGACATACACGATCGGCCTAGTGGTTTTTCCCGGTGCCGAGGAGTTGGACTTCGTCGGCCCGTGGGAGGTGTTCACTGCCTCGGCCATGCTGCGCGAGCACGCCGGTGAACAACCAGACCGGGTGCTGCTGGTGGCCGTCGGCCTGGAGCCGGTGCGTTGCCACAAGGGGCTGCGGGTGCTGCCGGATATCACGTTCAATGACCACCCCAATCTGGACGTGGTGCTAGTGCCCGGCGGGATGGGCATGCGCCGGGAGGCCGATAACCCGGCGTTACTGAGCTGGCTAGCCAAGGCGGCCGCGTCGGCGCGCTGGATCACCAGCGTGTGCACCGGCTCGCTGCTGCTGCACGCCGCCGGGGTCGCCGACGGGCGCCGGTTGGCCACCCATTTCGCTTTCGAGGACGAGCTGGAACGGCGCGGGGCCACCGTGGTGCGTGACGTGCGTTGGGTGCGTGATGGCCAGCTGGTCACCAGCCAAGGCGTGTCGGCGGGGATCGATATGGCGTTGTGGCTGGTCGGACAGCTGCACTCCCCGGCGCACGCCCGTGCCACCCAGCGCTGGATTCAGTACCAGCCGGCCCCGCCATACCAGGCTGACGTCTGATCGACACCCTAACGGCGGCCCTTGCCGAGGAGGACGGGGAGGCCGATCTCAACTGGGAACGGTTGGGCCAGTCGCGGCACACGCAGTACAAGCCCGGCTTCGCCCGCCGGGCGGGTCGTCATGACGTGATCTCGAGGGCGATCATCGGCAGTTCGGTTCCACACTCGGTGATATCGACGTCCAGAGTGCGCTCCAACACAGGTCGCAGTGTGGCCCAGGAGCGTGGGTGCGCGAGTGCCGAACCCGGAGATAACCACGTAACTGCCTGCCGCGGGGTGATCGACGATCTCCAGCACGACGTAACGGCGACGGCCCGACCCGCGGCCCAGGTGCTCCAGCATCAGCAACCGTCGCCCGAACAAGAAGCCGAGCCGCGCACGATAGATCCAGATGGGCGCACGGACGAGCCAGTGCGTGCCCAACAGCGCCGCACCGACGCGCGTCACAAAACTCCGACGCCCGGCGGTCACGACAGCCCGTTGATGACGGCTTGCTCGACGGGCGTCGGGTCAGCGCCGGTGAGGTCGAGCAGTCCCTGCCTGGCTCGCCATCGCCCTGGCCCAACGAGCTGGTCGAACGCCCGGTGCAAATTCGGCATGGTCGCCGCGTTCTGAAAGGGCCTGGTGGCCATGCCACTGATCCGGATGACTGGCTTCAACTAGGTGATCGGGTCCTTGGGGACGCAGCACGTCGCCATCCAGAGCTCGTCGCGGCACCGGGAGGCAAGTGTCCGCGGAACCGCGCCGCGAACGGCGACGAATCCGTCCTCAATGAAGGCCCTGATCTGCTCGTCGGTCAGCATCGCCGTGTCCTCGTGTTTCGACGCAACCAGCATTGCTGCCTAGGGGCAGATTTGGCCATCGATTTCCCGGACGGGGGATGGGCCAGCAACTGGGATGTGTTACCAGATGGCGCCCCCGCACGCGGGGTCCGAACGAAAGTCCCGTTCGTGCGCATCCGACTCAATCACGTAGTCGATCGCGGTGGTCACGGAGGCACCGCCGATCTCGACGGCGTTGCTGAGTATCACAGCGTCAGAGCACATCCCGGTGACGCCAGCCGACCGGGTGGGCGCGATAGCCAGTAGGCGCGGGCCTGCCGGGCTGCCGGTGCGGGCAATGTTGGCGATAAGTTCGAGATCCGCCCGGTAGCGACGCGAGCCCTGGGACAAGGTGCCCAACCCGGGCACAGCCCAGTTCAGGATTTTGCCCCACACTGAGAAACCGGCTGACGGGTTGGGGTGCAGATCATCCTCGCCCCGGCACAGCAGCGCCAGCACATGGGTGGCGCCGCCACGTACGGCCCGGGAGATGGCCAGCGGCTCAGCGATTGAACCATCGATCCAGCTTCGCCCGTCGATCCGTACGGGCGGGCCAGCCAGAAATGGAATCGTCCCGCTGGCGCGCACGACGGCCCGCCATCGCGCCGGGTCTGTAGCGGTCAAGGTGTAAGCACGCCAATCGGCGAAATCAGTGCACACCACACGCAACGGGACCGGAACTCGGCACAGAGCCTGCCAATCTAATGGCTTGCGCCGCTCCAGCACATCATGGATCAAGTAGTCCATTGATATCACCGGCGAGCCACGGATCAGCCGGCGAAGGTCGACGAACTCACGAGCGCCTAGGTCCTCCGGATAGCAGGCGGCGCCGTCCTCTGCCTGTCCGGTGAGGAACGCGGCGGCACCGAACGCTCCGGAGGATGCGCCGTAAACTTCGTCAATCGCTTCGCGCAGCCCAGCACGCTGCAGAGCCCGCAGCATGCCAGCGGTGTAGGAGCCACGCATACCACCCCCGCCGATCACCACCGCCAGTCGGTGGTCGTCTGTTCGAGCGCCGGGACGAGTGTTCTCCGCTCGCCGGCTGAGCAGCAGCCGCAGAACCGCCAGATCGCCGTACAGATGCGGCGGACGTGAATGAGGCATATTGCTATCTTCGCCGATGAACCGCGGTCGGCTTGAGGCGCAGTGGCGACGTTCCTCCGACCACTGGTCCGTGTGGACCTCCTCGACCTCGGCGCCCACACCCCCTGACTCGGACAACCAGCCGCCGCTACGTCCGCCAGCCGCGCGTGAGCTCAGTCCGCGCTTCCTCTCGGCACGATCCACTCCGTCTTCTGGCCGGTGACGGAGGCAATCACGTCGAAGTCGCTGTCGTAGTGAAGCACGGTGAGCCCGGCGGTGGAGGCGACGGCGGCGACGAGCAGATCGGCCACGCCTGCTGATCGGTTGTGTCCCGACTCGACGAGTTGGCGTTGGGTTGTGCGTGCTATTTGTTCGGCGCGTAACGGCATGACGATCGGCACCAACCGTTCCAGCAGAGCCAGGATCGCGTTGTGATTTGCGATTGATCGCGCTGAGAACCCCACTTCCAGTTCAGTCACCACGCAGCAGCCGATTAGACCGGAATCGATTCGAGGCGCCAAGACGTCGGCGACCGATGGCTTACCGATGCGCGCGAGCGCAGATTTGTCAATCAACCAACGAACGCTCATGAGTCGGGTCAGTTCCAGGTTGCCTTCATCACCGCGGGATCGGACAGGTCCACGGTCGCCTCGGCGAACGCCGTCAGGACCTCGGGCATATCCCGCAGCGGAGCACGCCGTTGGCGGACCACCCACATCAGCGCCTGATTGACCGTGTCCTTATAGGTGGACGTGCCGAGGATGCTCTGCGCATCGCCGAGCAACACATCGTCGATGTCCACGAGTCGCTTCGTCATGGGTGCCTCCCAATCTGATATACTTACTTGTTTAGTATAGAGCACTCATATCATCGCGTTCAGGTCGGTGAGGAACGCGCCGGTGATGACTCAGTTGGCGCCGCCATCGCCGTGGTCAATGTGCTGGTCACCCGGAACGCGCGGCATTTCCGCCGTGTTCCGGGTCTTACCGTTGGAGAGCGGGATCGGCGAACTCAGTGGTTGGTCGGGTGCCCATTGAGCCAGTTCAGGATGCCGGTGGTGATCGCCTGGGCGTAGCGGGCCTGGCCGGCGTCACTGGACAGGGTGATTGCTTCCGCCGCGTTGCGCATGTTCCCACACTCGATCATGGCGATCGGTCTGGCGGACAGGTTCAGCCCGGCCAGGTCGGCACGCCCGTTCAGGCCGTTTTCGCCGATATATGTCGAGGTCGGCAGGCCGGAGTCATGCAGCGCGTCACGCAGAGCGGTGGCTAGCTCCAGCGAAGGTGTTCCCTGCGCGGCGTTCCGCGGCGGTTTCGGGTAGATGACGTGGAAGCCGTACCCGGCGGGAGGCCCGCCGTCGGCGTGGATGGACACCGCTAGGTCCGCGTTGACCTTGGCGGGCATCTGGCCGCGTTCGTCCACGCACGGGCCCAGACTGGTGTCGTCGTTGCGGGTCAGTGCCACGCGAACCCCTTGGGTTGTCAGCAACTGGCGCACGTGCTGGGCCACTTGCCAGGTGAATTGGTGTTCGGGGTAGCCGGCGTCGGTTTGGGTGCCGGTGGTGTTGCATGCCTTCGTCCCGCCCCGGCCATCGGGGACCTGCCTGTTCAGCTCGGCGGCGTGGCCGGCGGTGCCGCCGCTGTGCCCCGGGTCGATCAGCACGGTGCGCCCGGTACCCAGCGGGACCGAAGCAGGGGGCTCCAAACCGGACACCGCCGCGGAATTTGAGAGCGGTGTCGTTCCTATCGCCGATGATTGGATCTGCGGGATGGCCCCAGCGCGGACTGAAACAATAGTAAGCAGGAGGATGGTGGCGAGGGGGACGAGCCATTGGGCGCGGCGCCGGGGTTTTGGTTGGTGTGTAGTGCGTGTCGGTGGGGTGGGTTCGACGGCGGTCGGTGGTGCGGCCGCGGCGATCGGGGCTGGGGTGGCGGCGGTGCGGGCGGCCTTCGCCGCCAGCGCGCCGACGGTCAGCCCGAACATCCCCTGCGCCACGTCACGACCTCCCCAATCACTGGCCGGGCGATTCTAGCCGCAATCTCCACGCGGAAAGCGTCCGCTTGGCCGGTGGCGCCGCTACCGGCCTGGGGCTACATCCGGCTCATCGGCTACTCAGTGACAGCTGGGCCGTGCTCACGGTGATCGTGCGCCCTAGACATCTACGATCACAGCCGAGGTACCCGCGCTCGTCATCAGGTGCTCGATGTCGCCTCGATCACCGGTAACCACAACTGCGCCGAGATCGGCTGCGGCCACGGCTACTGTGGCATCGACGACATCCGTCCTTGCTGCCAAACCCAACAGCCGTCCGGCGCGATGGGCGCCGCGCTCATCGAGTACAGCCACATCGCAGCCTTTCAGTAGACGCCGCAGCGGCACCTGCCGCGCTGAGCGGCTCACCTGCGCTACAACCGTCGCCGGTACCACTGGAACAATCCCCTGTTCAAGGCGCACCCGGTGGTCAAGCCAGAAGATACGGTCATCTCGATCGGCCGCGATGAGCGCCCCAGAGTCGTAAACGACCTGCATTACGCCGATTGCCGCGTGGGCCGGGCGGCGCGCTCACGCGCGGCCACCAACTCCTCATCAGTGAACTGACCATGTTCACGTTCCCACTCAGCGACCGCCGCAAGCCCCTCCCTGATCTTCAAAGTCCGTCGCGCTGCATCGGTCATCCACGCCGAGACACTGACACCGTCAGCGGCCGCGGCCTCGATAATCCGTCGATGCACGTCCGGATCCACAGTGATTGCGAGCTTTGGCGAAGGCTCCCCGCGAGGCATAACGGAACTCTACCACCGCTCTACTACTCGATGCCAAGTGACACGGCACCGGTGTCAAAATCGGTCGTGCCAGCCAGGAGGCGGCACTAACGTCTCTGGTCGATGTCAACGACCGCCGGGCGCCTGGACGCGGGCGGGACAGGACGCCATTTACACCAGATCGTACGGCGGAAAGGCTGGGGTAACAGACGACCTATTGGCCGCTATATCGTCGGTATGGGAGGGCGAAGCCGACCGAGCAGCTCGGCGGGCACCACACGGACCGGGAACGGCTTTTTGGCCTCGAACGCGTTATCACCGCTGACCCGGGCGATCTCTGTGTATTTGCCGTTTGTGTCGAGTTCGAGAACGAGCAGGTTGGGGACCTCGGGGTCGATGATCCAGTAGCTGGGGGTGAGCATCTTCTCGTAGGCGGCACGTTTGAGGTTGAGGTCGATCAGCCGGCCGCTGGGGGAGAGCACCTCGACGGCGAGCAGAGGCCCGGTGGGCAGGTTCTTCATCGTCAGATCGGCGAATCGGGCGACCAGCACGTCGGGCTGTACCTCCGTGGAGGTGTCTGGCTGCACGGCGAATGGCGCCACGAGCGTGCACAGCTCGTCCGGGCAGGCATCGTCGAGCAGCCGCCCCAACCGTAGCACGACGATCTGGTGCGGAAGACCGGGTGCGGCGCTCACCAGGAGCTCCCCGTCGATGACTTCGTAGCGGCGGCCGTCATCGGGCATCCCCTCCAGGTCGTACACCGTGAAGGGGGTGCTCGCGCTGATAGCCATAGTGGTCATGGTGCCCCCTCGGGTTCGTTTGGCCAAACCCTCGCACGGGGCACCGACAATTCCGGGAGCGTTGGGACCGGGCCGAGGCAGGTCGATGCCGTGCTGGCCTTATTTCCACGCCGTGCGGTTGCCGCGGGCCATGATCGGCACTGATCGAGATCGACAGGAGAGTGGTTTGATCTTGGTTGAACCACTCTGGTGCCGATCTTGCCGATCTCGGGCACTCGCTTGAGAGCGCCTGTTGACCGAGTCCGCGGCGGTGGAGTGACCTCTTCCCCAGACAATCGGTGGATTCACAGCCAACACCGCGTCCCACGGTGGCGGCGAGCTATGCGCCGTGGTCGATGAGGTATCTCGCCCGACCCTCCGCGTGATCGGGCCGCCAGCGTCCAGATCGCGCGGGCGATGAACCTGTCATACCTCCCTTCGAGGCTGAGCGTGTCGGTCACGGTTGGATGAGGACTTTCAGCGCCTCGCGATTGGCCATGGCGCGGTAGCCGTCGGGGACGCCGTCGAGGGTGATGGTGCGGTCGAAGACTCGGCCGGGGTCGATGGCGCCGTCCAGCACGTCCGGCATCAGTTCGTCGATGTAGGCGCGAGCCGGGGCGACGCCGCCGGTGATGGTGATGTTGCGCATAAACATCCCGAAGCCGAGGGGGCCTTCCTCGTACTGGGGTACTCCGACCCGGCTGACCACACCACCATCGCGGGCCACCGCGATCGCCGTGTCGAGGGCGGATTTGGTGCCGACGCACTCCAGCACGGTGTGGGTGCCGTCGCCGCCGGTCATTTCCCGGGCTCGGGTAACGCCTTCCTCGCCGCGTTCGGCGATGACGTCGGTGGCGCCGAACTCCCGGCCCAGGTCGGTGCGCTCGGTGTGCCGGCCCATGAGCAAGATCCGCTGGGCGCCGAGCCGACGGGCGGCCAGCACCGCCGACAGCCCAACCGCCCCGTCGCCGATCACAGTGACCGTGGTACGAGGGCCCACGCCGGCCTTGACAGCGCAGTGGTGGCCGGTGCAGAACACGTCGGACAGGGTCAGCAGCGAGGGCAGCAGCGCGGAGTCCTCCCCGACGGGCAGTTTCACCAGCGTGCCCTGGGCCTGGGGTACCCGGACGGCTTCGCCCTGGCCGCCGTCGAGGTCGTTTCCCCACAGGCCGCCGTGACGGCAGGAGGTCTGCAGGCCCTCGCGGCAGAAGTCGCAGGTGTTGTCCGCCCAGACGAACGGGGCGAGCACCATGTCCCCGTGCCGCAGTCCGGAGACCTCGGAGCCGAGTTCGGTGATGACGCCGAGGAACTCGTGCCCCATACGCTGACCGTGCTCGGTGGTCGGCATGGAGCGGTAGGGCCACAGGTCACTGCCGCAGATGCAGGAGCGCAGCACGCGCACCAGGGCGTCGGTGGGTTCGCGTAGCGTCGGGTCTGGCACGTGCTCCACTCGCACATCACCGGCGCCGTACATCAGGGTCGCTCGCATGACTTTCCTCCGGTTTCAGGATTGGTTGGGCCGGGCGGGCGGTTGCCATGACCTCGCTGCGCGAGCAAGGGCGGGTTACTTACAGGCGCTGTTCGGTACTGACCGATGCACCAATCGTGCCTTAGCCCCGCTGCTCGGCTTGGTTGGCCGAATAAGCCTCGACGAGTTGCCGCTCGGCGTCGTCTAGATAGGAACGGAGCAGTTCGGCGGCGCGATCTCCGTCACCAGATTGCAGCGCGACGAGGATCTCCTCATTGTGTTCAAGGTAGGGCCGGTGGAACCGCTCCGCGTTGGCCATCACGGCGAAGACCAGCCGGAGCTCGGCCAACACGGCCCGCATCAGCTCAGCGAGCCGCTCGCTGCCGGCCAGCGCCACCAGCGCCTCGTGGAACTGGATGTTCGCGGTACCCAGGCCTCGCCAATCCTGCCCTCGCAGCGCCTGCTTGCCTTGCTCTACCGCCGCGGTGAGCCTGGTCAGATCCGCCGGTGACACGGTGGCTTCCCGCAAGACCGAGCACTCGACGTGCTTGCGTACTCGGTAGAGATCCCGCAGGTCGGCCACGTCGGGCACCCGTACGAACACCCCGCGGTTGAGTTCATGTACTAGCAGACGCTCGTGGGTGAGCAGCCGGAAAGCTTCGCGCAAGGTGTTGCGGGAGACTCCGAGCGCTTCGGTGATCTCCTCCTCGGTGAGCCGTTCGCCGGGCTGAAAGTGGCCCTCGCTGATCCGCGCCCGAAGGATGGCCGCGACCCGTTCCGCTGTGCTGGTCCGCATCAGCAACACCCGGTCAGCCGCCAGCGAGTGGGTCCGCACCATATGTCTCCCGCAGACGAGCCAATACGACAATCGAAGGATAGCAGTGTGAGACTATTACGCAATCGTTGAACGATCCTCACGATGGCGGACGACGCAACCGACCGTCACCGGCCCCACGAGACCAGAGGACGCCATGATCGAGACCTATTCCCCAGTCACCCCATCGCCCGCCGAGAGACGGCGAGTCATCGCGGCTTGCCTGGTCGGGACCTCGCTGGAGTGGTATGACTTCTTTCTTTACGCTACCGCCGCCGCGGTTGTGTTCAACAGGCTGTTCTTTCCGGGCCTGAGCCCGGTCCTCGGCACCGTGGCCTCGCTGAGCACCGCGGCCGCCGGGTTCATCGCGCGCCCACTCGGCGGGATCATCTTCGGTCACATCGGGGATCGAGTCGGCCGCAAACAAGTACTGATCATCACTCTGCTCCTGATGGGCGGGGCGACCTTCCTGATCGGGCTATTGCCTGGCTACGCCGTCATCGGCGTTGCCGCGCCGGTGTTGCTCGGGATATTGCGCTTCGTTCAGGGCATCGGGCTCGGCGGGGAATGGGGCGGAGCGGTGTTGATGAGTCTGGAACACGGCCGCACCGACCAGCGCGGCTTCGACGCCAGCTGGCCCCAGGTCGGGGTCCCGGTGGGCAACCTCACCGCCGCCGGCGTTCTCGCGCTGCTCAGCGCCGCACTTCCCGAGCAGGCATTCCTGGCCTGGGGCTGGCGGATCGGGTTCCTGCTGTCCGGGCTGCTCATGCTGGTCGGGCTGTGGGTGCGTGCCGCCATCGCGGAGAGCCCACTGTTCGCCGAGGTTGAGAGCAAGGGCGAGCAAGCCCGGATTCCGCTGCTGGAGGTGATCATCAGGCACCCGCGCGGCGTGCTGGTCTCGATGGGCCTGCGTATTGGCACAGACGTCGCCTTCTACACCTTCACTTCGTACATCCTCATCTACCTGACGGTGAATCTGCACCTGAGCCGAAGTGTCGGTCTAACCGCCGTGCTGGTCGGCTCGGCTTGCCAGCTGGTTTTCATCCCGTTGTTCGGTGCGCTGTCCGACCGCTACGGGCGTCGACCGATCTACGCCATTGGCGCGGTGAGTGCGGCGATCTGGGCCTTCGTGTTCTTCCCATTACTGGGAACCAAATCCACCCCCATCATTGTCGTGACCGGAGCGATCGCCCTATTCACTCACGCCATGATGTACGGCCCACAAGCCGCCTACGTCACCGAGCTGTTCTCCACGAAACTCCGCTTCTCCGGTGCGGCGGGCTATCAACTTGCCGGGCTGCTCAGCGGTGCGATCGCCCCCATCGTCGCCATCGGGCTCGTGGCGAAGTTCGACACCCCCTACGCCAATGGCCTTGCTTTAAGCCGATCGTGTTGCGACACGCCGGGTTGTGGTGCTCGGTTTGGTGATCGTGGTTCGGGATGGTTGTGGGGTGGCGCATGATGGGTCGGAGGGGGTGTCCCCGGAGGGTTGGTTGCCCGACCGGGTGTCG
>JAFASX010000140.1 GCA_019244295.1 Pseudonocardia sp. | reverse complement strand
CGGGCCAGCCCCCGCGCCACCAAGAAGGCCGGCGACTTCTCCGCCCGCAAAGACCAACCCAGCGTCGTCCGGGTCACCCACCGACTACAAATCCACTGCCTCCAACGCAACAGCGTCCTACTGAAAGCTTAAAGCAAGGCCATTGGGCAAGTTGGCCTGCCAGCCAGATGATCCGCCCGCGGCGTTCGGTGCGTACGAGCGCGCGATGCGCGGATTCGTTGCGGCCAACCAGCGAATCGGTCGGTTCAGCGCCGAGCAAAGAACTCCGACGACCCGACTCGGTGTGCTGCGCCAACAGCTACGCGAGTTGTTCGCCCGTTCCCGGTTCCCGATCGGCCGCCCGGCGTGGATGGACGAATTCGACCGAGCGATCAACGGCATCGAGCTTCCCGACTACACCGGGCTCGCGCGGCCGGCTCCCGAGCGGTTGCTTGGTTGAGAACGATCTTGCGAGTTGCCGGTGGCAGATCAAAGCGCACGCGAGTTGGCGCAGGCCAAGGTGAAGGTCGGCGCCTAGTCCGAAGGGTCGAAGTCGCATCAGCGAATGCTTCCAGGAACGCTGTCCCCGATGCCGATGAACGCGAATGCGGTCTGGCAATCCATCAAATACGCGCTCAAGCGCGAGCAGTACACTATTCGCGCCTAACCGGTCGCCCTGAAGCGCTAGGATCCGTGCCCGTGCCGCAAATCCGCTCGCGATTCCGACCGAGGCGCCGTCGTTAGTTGAGTCCGCGGCAGTATCAGCGATACTCAACGCCCAGTCGAAACCGTTTGGGCTGTACATACTATAGATCGCCCGTCGACCGCTGATCAGCGAGAATAGTTCGTTCTCGTCCGCGGGCCGTGGTGGGCTGGGGTGGTCCGAGGGTTCCGGGAGATGGCTGGCGAGCCAGTCAAGCTGGGTGGGGTAACGAGCGCAATCGGGCCCTTCAACTACCGGCTATACCCAGGGCGGCCACCAGCACCAACACCACGGTGATCACCGCGAACAGGCCGTGCGTGACGACGGTCGGGACTGGCAGGTGCCGCTCGGCTGGTTCCGCCTCCCCCGGTCCAGAGCTGGCGTGGGTACTGGACCGGGGAGTGCCGGTGGTGATCGCGCGGCCTCGGCGGACCGGGATCCACCGGGCCAGCATGATGAAGCCCAGCAGCGCCACCGGGATCAGCAGCACGAACGCCACCCAGGCCAGCCAAATCTGGCCGGTGAGCGGGTAGGCGATCCAGACCACCAGGCCGCCTGCGGCGAGCCCGAAGTGAGAAAACACCAGCCCGGCGGGGAAGTGGGTGGCTCCGCCGCGCTGTTGACGCAACCCGCCCCGGGAAATCCACAGGCCCAACATGACGAAGCCGCCCAGCGCGGTGATCCCGCAATACTTCGACAAGGAGCCGTTTTGGCCGGTGTTCCGGATGGTGCCCCCGGGGCGGTTCGCGCAGCATCTGCACGAGTTCGTACTTGTCGTGAGCTGCAGGTTTCCGCCACGGTGGAGGTGCCGTGGGGGCGCCGCCGATCAGGCGGTGATGCCCGGTGACTCAGGGTATCGAGCCGGCCGGGCCGCGTGGCACCCGAGCTATTGACGAGTGGGTGCGGCGGGGCTGCACGTTGATCGTGGCGGTCGTGGCCGCCTACTCCTCGTATGAGCACCAGCGCGAGTTCGCCCGGCGAAACGTAAGCTTGCGCAACATCCCTCAAGCTCGCCACGGGCGTGGGCGTTTGACCCCGCCGTATTCGTGCAAGGGCTCAAACCGCCGCAGAAGTAGCGAGATACGCTTCCCAGGCTTTAGGGTCGCGTTCGTACATGGGTGTATCGGTCACAGGTTCGTCCTTGGCGCCGTTGTAGAGGTAGCTCGCGCCTGGCCTAGCCATTGGTAGGTGAGTAGCCGTCGGGGTAGCGCGGTTCTACGCAGTCCAAAAATTCCCTAATCCCTACGACGTCCCGGTAGGACTTGAGCGGCTGCGACAGCTGCAAGAGCTGCTGGACGACCAAAAAGGTGACCGCGGCGATCCCCGGGAGTACTTCAGCAAACACGTAGGGCCGGCGGCTGAGGCCGTTGCCGACGTGATGGACACCAACGGGGACGGTTACATCGGCCAGGACGAGTATCTGGCAGTGCTGGAGTCCATCACGGACCCGCAGGCCGCGCTGGCCGGTTTCCGGCAACTCGACACCGACGGCGACGGGCGGATCAGCGTGGCCGAGTTTCAAGCCGGTATACAGCAGGTGATGCTCAGCGAGGATGCCTCAGCACCGGGTACTTCAATGCTGTTCGAACACTGAGGGTTATTCAAAACCCTTCGACGATCGGCCTGCACGCATCAGAAATCCATCAGAAGGATATCGACACCGCCCGGCGTGTCGCGCAGGGCAACGGCCTTTCCAGGTGGCACTGTTGCGTTGTCGAAGCCGGGGTAGGCTGGATTCCGTTCCTGTGGTCTGATCAGATCGCGACGGTCAGCTCGGTGAAGGCAGCGGCCACTCGCGGTGTCGTGGGTTTTTCGACTCCGAGTTCGTAGTGGCCGCGGCGAAGATTCTGGATGAACGCGTGCCCGGCGCTGATCACCCGCGCGCAGCGCAGCTGTTTCAGACCGCGCATCGGCCGCAGCCGGGACTTCAACCGGCCATGATCGGATTCGATGGGGTTATTCGCGTATTTCTCCATGACATGGCAGGCGGAGGGCAGCAGCTCATCCAGTGCCCGTGGGTAAGCCTGTGCCCGGTCGGTGGTCACTTCCGCCGGCCGCGGGGCCTGGCCCAGCGCGCGGGTGAAGAACCGGCGGGTGGCCGCCAGATCCCGTTTCTCCGCCACCAGCACGTCGATGACCTGCCCGAATTGGTCGATCGCCCGATACACATAGCGCCACCGACCAGCGACCTTCACATACGTCTCGTCCACGAACCAGCGATCACCGGCGGCGTGCCGGACGGCACGGCCTGGCCGCGTCAATCAGCAGGGGCGTGAACCGTTGCACCCAACGGTAGATCGTCACGTGACCTCGACACCCCGCTCAGCCAGTAACTCCTCCACGTCCCGATAGGACAGGCCATAGCGCAGGTACCAGCGCACTGCCAGCACGATGACCTCACAGGGAACCGAAACCCAGCGAAACCAGACTGAGGTGGAGATACTCGACGATGGCGACGGCGCATCAGCTCAGCCTGCCTGAAGCTGTCATCCACCAACGCAACAGTCCCTGCCCAGATGATCCGCACCTGGCGGCTGCGGAGGATCACCGGGCGCTCGAAAAGTTGACCTCCCACGGTTTTGGTCGGTCTCCGTGTCTGTGCTTATGCTATGGAAGACTTCGATTGATATCAACGACAAGGTTGTGGAAGTCTCGGAAGTGATTATGCCGGGGGACCGAACGGAAATCGTCTACATTACGATGATACTGTCCATCCTCACGCCAGTTTTTAACCCAGTCACCGACCAGCTGAGTGCGGCATACGACTCGCTACGGAATCAAGAGATGCCGTCGGGCTGGGATTGGGAATGGGTCGTTCAGGAAGACGGACGCACGCACAAGGCGGAAGAGATCCTCCCGAACGACGATCGGATCAAATTCGGGGCTGGCAGACATGCGGGGGTAGCCATCACCCGAAACCTTGGCCTAGCACGGGCGGAAGGATCACTGATCAAGCACTTGGACCAGGACGATATCCTCACGCCTGGCGTTCTTCGCCGCGATATCGCGGTCCTCGCTGCGCCAGATAGCGACGTGCAATGGGCGACGTCGCGGGTCTTGGACCTGTTGCCTGACGGCTCAACTGTCGGCTTCAACGATCCGCCAAGCGGGAGAATCGAGCCAGGATTTGTGTTCGATCACTGGTGCGGTCACAATTATCGACTGCCCGTGCACCCGACTACGATCTGTATTAGGCGTGAACTCCTGACTGCTATTGGGGGCTGGATGG
>JAFASX010000116.1 GCA_019244295.1 Pseudonocardia sp. | reverse complement strand
CCACCCGCGAGTCTGACCACGATGTCCTGCGCGGTTTGCTGGAGCTGCCGGTGACGCTGCCTAATGCGCTCACCGAGGCCGACGCTCCCGCGCTAGGCCGGATCCTCGCCAGCGCCACTGATCCGGGTGCGCTAGATGCCGACGCCCTCGCTTTGGCCTGCGTGGTGCACTCCGCCCGCCGCCGGGGCTGGCCCGTGCTCACCGGAAACGCCGCCGTGCTGCGCCTTCTGGACCCCGACCTAGAAACAGACGAGTTGCCGTAAACGACAACCAGACACCTTCCGCGACGGTGTGGCCGCACGTCGGGGACACAACCAAGGCAAGGTCGCCGCTGCCTGTGAACTACTGGAGTGTGCGTCGGCCAGGCCCGCAACCGGGTCCGCCGGGCCGTCGAGCGCACCGCCGGGTTCGCGGGTTCGCGCTGTTCAGCTACAGCATCTTGATCATCTGGTATGTCCTGCATGGCCATGACGACGCCGGAGGTTTGCCCAGGCCGCACAGCGACAAGGCTCGCACAGCACGTGCATGGCTGACACAGCTCCTGCAAGTGCTGTGCCGGTCGCAGACGGGCTGTGCGAGCCTTCTGGGCGAACTCCTCGAGTGCGTAGCGGATCGAAGTCAACGATGGCCGCGCCCAATATCTCGGTCCGCGCCGCCCGTGTCGCCGGATCTCGAGCCATAGCGACGCCTTGGTGCAGCTCGGCCATGCTGATCGCGGTGATTTCTGGCATCACTGGTAACGTCGCGGGATTGAGCTCATTGAGGTCAATGTATGTACAGGTGTCTAGCACCCCCGACTCATGGCGCTCAGCCACGGCCGCGCCCCCACACGTCGTCTTGGCCGACGCGGTCCTCAGTGTCGAAGAACTCGTCAGCTTCCCGGCGCATGGAGGCGTAATCGACCTTCGGGAGTCTCCGATGCCGCTCAACCAACTCCTCAGCCGTCAGACGCCGCCTCCGCGAAATGGGCGCAACTCTGCGACTTCAACCCCGTTCCGGGTGATGTGGTACGTCTTGCCGGCTTCCACCGCGTCCATCACAGCCGCGGAGTTATTACGAAACTCCCGCTGGGTTATGACCTTCACAAGCGACCAGCGTGGCCCAGCGTAGCTCGACGAGCTACCCGAGGTCGCGCGGTCGTCGGTCCGGGGGATCGGCCCGAATTTGAAGCGTTGAGCGTGAATTGTGACCGTGACGTCGGCGGCCAAGTGACGCGCTGACGGCGAGGTCCGAACTCAGGCGCTGCGTTCGTCCACGTCAAGTAGGTGCCTGATCAGCCACTGAACGACCTCTCGCAGGAAAATCGCGCGATTGATGCTGCTCAGGATCTCGTGACCCTCATCGGGCAACAGCAGGTACTCGGGTGACGCGCCGCGGTTCCGCAGCGCTGCGACGAGTTGTTCGGCCTCACCGGGGGGAACGTTGGTGTCCAAGCTGCCGTGCACTACGAGCAGTGGGGCGCTCAACTGCCCGATGCGGTGGATCGGGGAAAGGTCACGCAAGAGCTTTGCGTCTCGTGCGGGGTCGCCGTACCTACTCACCGCCGCTGCGGCGATCCACGGTTCCGTATGAGCGAAGAACAGTTCAAAGTCGGTGATGCCGGAGATGACGACACCCACCCGGAACAGTGCGGGATAGGTGACCATGGCGGCGAGAGTCAGGTAGCCGCCGTAAGAGCGGCCGGCGCAGCCCAGTACGGCGGGGTCGGCGAGTCCCGCATCTGTCAAGTACCGGACCAGGTCGGCAACGTCATCGATGGCCGCGAACCGGCGATCGTGGACATCCGCGTCCATGAAGCCTCGACCGAACCCAGATGAGCCTCGTACGTTCGGCGCGAACACCGCGATGCCATAGCCCAGCAAGTTCTGGTACAGCGCGTTGAATGTGGGACGTTCCTGCGTCTCGGGACCGCCATGCAACCAGACCAGTGTGGGTACCGCACCAAGCGCCCCTACCGGCCGGTAGAGCCAGCCACTGAGCGCAACGCCGTCCCGGGCTCGCCACCGGTGCAACTCCGGCCGAACTGGTGTATCCGGTGACCATGGCGGTGGCGGCACCGGAGCCAGCCGCACTGGTTCAGCAGGCGGGATCGGGTACCGCAGAACGTGCGGTGGCTCGGCGCTGGATTCAACGGCGAGCACTAATGACTTACCGTCCTGGGCAAAGCCGCAACCAGTCACGACCTCAGCGGGCGGCGCTGGCAGCGCGCGGCGCCAACGGCCAGCCACATCAACGAGCTCAAGCTCGCTATATCCCTCCACGTTCCACACGGTCACCACCGTGCGCCCAACCGGGTCAAGCGCGAACCTCTCGAGCTCAACCCCCTCGCGCGCTGCGATGACCTCTGCGGACTCCGGATAACCGGCGGCGACCCTCGGCAACACAAACAGGGCAGCGAACTCGCGATTGGCGTCTGTATGCAAATAAATCATCTGGTCATCGGGAGCAAACCGGGCATCGGCGACAGTCGCGTCGGCACCGAGCAGCTCAACGGTGCGGCCGATCCGTGTATCAACGAACAATAAGCGGCGGGCGCCGCGGGAACCGACACGCACTATGGCGTAACGCCCGCCATGGCTTATGGCGCAAACTGCCGCGGCCGGACCACTCGCTAGTTGACGGCGATGGCCGGAGCACACATCCATCGCGTACGCGATGAGGTTGGTCGGCGGGGTGACACTGCTTTCCGAAAGACCCATGATGTGCCCGCCGGGCTGCCAGCGGCCGATCCACGCCATTCCCGTCGGTGTGCCGGCGATGATCCGGGCATCGGTGCCGTCCGGGCGCAGAGCATGAATCCGCATACGCTCACAGCCGCCGGGCGCCGCCAGCACACACAGCCACTCACCGTCAGGCGACCATGTGACCGCCCGTACGTAGTCGTCGCAGCCGATGTCTAGCCGCACCGGGTCACCGGGACGGGCTAGCGGGCTCAGCCAGACCTGCGGCGTGCCATCGCGGTCGGAGACAACGGCAAGGGTGTCGCCGTCGGAAGACAGCACGGGTGAGATGCACGTCTCCGCCGCGAGCCAACTGAGGCCCGGCAACGCTGAGATGAACCGGGCCCGCCGGTGTCGTCCGAAGACACCTCTCTCCGCCGAGCTGACCACTTAGATCCCCCGTTCCTGCAGCCACATCTCCAACAGGGCGACCTGCCACAGGGCATTCGATCCCAGCGTGGTCCGCTCCGTGTTCGGATCAGCAAGCATGCGCTGCAACCAGTCCGGACGAAAGAGCCCACGATCTTTGGCCACCGGAGCGGTCACCGCGTCGCGCACCCGATCGAGGAATGAGCCGGACAAATGGCGGATTGCCGGCACCGGAAAGTACCCTTTGGGCCGGTCGATGATTGTGTCTGGGATCACGCCTCGGCTGGCTGTCTTGAGTACCCCTTTTCCTCCCGCGGCGAGCTTCAACTCAGGTGGGCAGGCACCCGCGAGCTCTACCAACTCGTGATCCAGGAACGGCACGCGCGCCTCTACGCCCCACGCCATTGTCATGTTGTCTACCCGCTTCACCGGGTCATCAACCAACATCACCGTGGTGTCCATGCGCAACGCCGCGTCCACCGCCGTCTCGGCACCGGGAGCACTAAAGTGCGCGTCAACGAATGCCCGGCTGTGGTCGATGTCCAAACCGTGATCAGCCAGCCACTCCGGCTCCAGCAGATCGGCCAGCTGGGCGTGCGGACGGTCGATGAACACTTCCGCGTATGCCGCCGCCGCCCGGTCCCGTGACACTCTGGCCAACGGTGGGTACCAGTCGTAGCCAGCTAACACCTCATCGGCTCCCTGCCCGGACTGCACTACGGTCACAGAGCGGGAGACCTCCTCGGAGAGCAAGTAGAACGCGACGCAGTCATGGCTAACCATCGGTTCGCTCATCGCGTTAATAGCCGCGTCCACGGCGGGGAGGAGCCGATTCGACTTGATCAGGATCTTCTGGTGATCGGTGTCGAAGTGCGCGGCGACCTCATCCGAGTAGACGAACTCGTCCCCGGACTCTCCGGCGGCGGCCTCAAACCCGACGCTGAACGTGCGCAGCCCGCACTGCCCGCCTTCGGCCAGCAGCGCAACCACCAGGCTGGAGTCGATACCGCCGGAAAGGAGGATGCCGACCGGAACATCGGCAACCATGCGCCGCTTTACGGCCAGTCGCAGTGCATCCAGCACCGCCATTGACCATTCCTCCGCATCCAGATCGAGATCGCCTCGGGAGAACGCCGGCCGCCAGTACTCCTGGTCCTCGTGATGGCCATCTAGATGCACGATGCGCACCGTCGCCGGTGGCAATTTCTGCACCCCGGCCAGAATCGTGCGAGGAGGTGGCACGACGGAATGAAAGCTTAGGTAGTGGTGCAGCCCCACGGGATCGATTGCGGTGTCCACTTCACCCGCCGTGAGCAGGGCTGGCAAGGTCGAGGCGAAGCGCAGCCGGCGAGGAGTTTGCGAGAGGTACAGCGGTTTAATCCCGAGCCGGTCACGGCCCAGCACCAGCCGTCCGCTGTCGCGCTCCAGTACGGCGAAGGCGAACATACCCAGGAAGTGGTCGACGCAGCTGGTGCCCCACCGGTGGTAGGCCTTAATCAGTACCTCACTGTCGGAGTCAGAGAAGAACCGGTAGCCGGCGGTTAGTAGCTCCGAACGCAGCTCGCGGTAGTTGTAAATGCAGCCGTTGAATACCGCGGTGAGCCCCAGTTCGGGATCGACCATGGGCTGCGCGGCACGATCCGACAGGTCGATAATCTTCAATCGGCGATGTCCGAGCGCGGTGTGGCCACCGCCGTAAATTCCCCAGCCATCGGGGCCACGACGGTGCAGCGCGGCGGTCATGGTGGTAACAGCATCGATGTCAGCCGGCGTCCCGTCGAACGTGATTTCGCCTGCGATACCGCACACCAGCGAGCTCCTTTCAGCGCAAGATCCAAGTGTCCTTCGCGCCACCACCACGTGAGGAGTTGACGATCATGCTGCCGCTCGGCGCGACCCGAGTCAAAGCGGCCGGTACCACCTCGGCTCGCTCCCCGAGCAACACGAATGCGCGCAGATCGATGACCCGCGGCTCCAGCCCAGTGTCAGCGAACGTGGGGTGGGTGGACAGCGACACCAGGTCCTGGGCGACCCAGCCTTCAGGGTGTGCCGTGATGGTGGAGGCAAGCTCGGCCAGCTGGTGCCTGTCGGCGTCCGGTCCGATCACTATGCCGTGCCCGCCGTAGCCGTCCACCGGCTTCAGCACCAGCTCGTCGAGCCGGTCAAGCACCTCGGCAAGGTGCTGCGGGTCGGCGCACGGGTAGGTGGGCACGTTGTCCAGCAGAATCCGCTCGCCAAGGTAATAGGTGATCATGTCCGGCACGTAGGCGTACACCCGTTTGTCGTCGGCTACGCCGTTGCCCAGCGCGTTGAGGATGCTCACCTGGCCGTGGGCCGCGGCCGCGCAGATCGCCGAACCGATGGGCCGGCCGTCAGCTCCGATCGCACTGAGCAGGGTCTGCTCGTCGAGCCGCCGGTAGAGCACACCGATGCGCTGAGCGCCCGCGTATACCCCGGTGTCGGTGACCGTGAGTTCCTCCGGCGTGACCAGCGGCACGTCCATCTGCTCCGCCAGCAGCTGATGCTCATAGAACGCGGAATCGACAGAACCGGCGCTCAGCAACGCAATGACGCCATCGCCGGCCCACTCGGGCATAGCCGCCAGCAGTGTCTTGCGTAGCAGCTCGGGAACGCCCTCCAGAGGCACCACGCCTGCGGGTGTCTCTAGATCGGGCAATACGCTGCGCATCAGCCGCCGGCTGATCATGGCGTATCCGATGCCGGAGGGCACCCGCAGGTTGTCTTCGAGTACACGCCAACCGTCGGCGCTGTCTCGCACTAAGTCGATCCCGCTGATGGCGGCTCGCGTCGTGCGTTGGCTTGACGGTGCTCCCAGGGAACTCCAGCCGGGTGAACTACTGACCACCGACGCGGGAAGCACGCCATCCCGCACGATGTCTTGCTGGCCGTAGACGTCGTGCAGGAACGCCTCCAGCGCGCGCACCCGCTGGGTAAGGCCCGCCGTCAGCGTCGCCCAGTCCTCAGCGGTAATGATGCGCGGTACCAAATCTAGGGGGAGCAACCGGTCTGCTTCATCGTCGGCTACCCGGAACGTGACATTCCGCGCCCGCTGCTCAGTGCGCAGCGCGGACGCAGCGGCTGCCATGCCCTGGACTCCCAGTCGGTCAAGCGCCCGGAACATCCAGCCGTAGTGCGGCAGGACTCGGCCGTCGGTGCCTACCGCCTCGTCGTATGCGGCCCTGCTCTTGCCGGCGTTGAGATAGCCGTCGAGCAGGGCCAGCGTCGTGGGCACCGCGGTCGGTAGATCGCGGTTCACCGACACCCCGCAAGTGTAGGCGAGCAGCCCGTCAACCACATCGGCAAGCTCACCGCGTCGGCCGAACATCCGGCGCTGGCGGGCAGCCGAGCTGCCTACGGCTAGGGCGCGCCGGGACAGTTCCTGCACTTGCTTCCAGTCGCCGAATGACTCCAGCTCAGGACGTAACTCGGTGACGAGCCGTTCGATGAGCAGCGAAGGCGGTACCAGGGTTGGTCCGGACGGACGGGAGAGGTCGACCAGGTCACCTTCCAGACCTGATCGTGCTGCCCGCCAGGTTGCCGCTCGCAGCAGCTCGTGGCGGGTCTCCGGGAACGGTTTACCTTCCGCTGTCCATCGGCGGGCTCGCTGCACCAACGCCCGAAACAGGCCGGCGATGAGCACAACGTCGTCGACCTCGGGGCACGCATCGCAGATCCGCAGCTCGACGGTGGGCAGGCGCGTCGACGGCCGGATGTCGAAATACACCATTCCGGGGTCGCTGATCGTTCCTGAGGCAATCAGGTCAGCTACTACAGCGTCGTAATCGGCAGCGGTGCGCATCGGCCCTGGCGGCCCGGCGGTCGGCCAGCGCTGCCAAACCATGCAGCGGTAGCTGGCGTAACCGCTGTCACCTCCCCGCCAGTACGGGGAGCTGGCCGACAATGCAAGGAACATAGGCAGTTGCAACGCCACGTGCTGCACGACGGCGACCGCGACGTCCCGATTTGGCACGTCAACATGCACCTGGGCACCGCAGATATGTTGCTCGCGGACCAGGAGCTGGTACTCGTGCTGCATCCGCTCATAGCGAGCGCCGGCCGAGATGTTAGTACCGAGCGGGTCGACCAGCGGAACCGTTCCGGCCGCCACCACACCCAGCCCGAGGGGATCGGCGACCTCGTTCAACCGGCGGCGCAGCCGATAGAGCTCGGCGCGCAGCTCATCGAGGCTCTCGCAGGGCGCTGTGTTGGTCTCTACCAGCGACCGCTGCAGCTCAGGCGCGAACTCCTTACCGTCCAGCTGGGCGAGCATGTCATCGACTGCCGGCGTCGCTCTCCTGGTTTTGAGGTCGACGAGATGGAATTCTTCCTCCACGCCGATCCGCGAGGTCACCAAATCGCCCATGGACTGTCACGCTAGGCGATGGTTGTTACCGCTGTTTTGCCTGGAAATGACGAGGCACCGTGTGGCGGAAGTGCCCTCGTGTCAATGCAGCGCCCACTCGGGCAGGCTCCGGTCACTCGGTCCTGATGCACCTCGCCAACTGCGCCACCGGCGCCCGCCCTGAAATCTGGATCACTCAGCGGGGTAGGTAGCTGGACGGCTACGAGGGTCTTGTCGTCGTGGCGTTTGGCGCGCGGGTACCGCTGCCCGGCGGGGTCCTGCTCACGCTCCCATGTCTGAGGGTGTTGCCCCGATGACCACCGCGACGCCGCCACCGACAACGATCACGATCGTTGGGGACCGCACACGCCTGCGCGAGTTTCGGGTCGACGACCTGGATGATTCGCTCGCGATCGTCTCGGAGGGATATGCCATCGCCTACTATTCATGGGGAAAGGGTTACGCCACCGACGCCGCGCGCATCGCGATCGACTGTTCATTCACTGAACTAGGCCTGCATCGCATTTCAGCCGCGACCGGCCCGGACAACGCACCGTCAATCGCGGTGGTCACCAAGCTCGGATTTGTCCACGAAGGACGCCGACGCGACCACGTATTCACCAATGGCTCTTGACGGGATTCTGAACTATACTCGATCCTCGTGCATGAGTGCATGAGTGCATGAGTGGAAGCCGGTCAAGGACAGGCTCGCGCTACATTCATGAGGTTGGCGGCGGCCAAAACCTCCTTCCTCCCATAGCGGTGTCGGCGGATCCAGTACGCACACTGGCGTGGGGCACCGGTTCAGGTCAGGAGTCGCCCAGAAGGCTCGCACAGCCCGTCTGCGACCGGCGCGGCACTTGCGGGAGCTGTGCCAGCCATGCACGTGCTATGCGAGCCTTGTCGTCGCTGTGCCGGCCTGAACCGTGCAAGTGTGGTTCGCCCAATGGAATACCCTGCCGCGGGTAGCGCCGTAGACTGGGTGGGACCGTTGGCATGGTTGGGGGTGAGGAAGAGGTGACGTGGAGGTGAACGCCGAGGAGCGCCGGTTCGAGGTGCTGCGTGCGATCGTCGCGGACTATGTCGCCACTCAGGAACCAGTCGGGTCCAAAGCGATCGTGGAGCGCCACAACCTCGGGGTGTCCAGCGCGACGGTCCGCAACGACATGGCCGCGCTGGAAGACGACGGCTATATCGCCCAGCCACACACCAGCGCTGGCCGGATTCCGACCGACAAGGGCTACCGGCGCTTTGTGGACCGGCTCAGTCAGATCAAGCCGTTGTCCAGCGCCGAGCGCAAAGCTATTCAATCCTTCCTGGCTGGCGCGCTGGACTTGGATGACGTACTGCGGCGCAGCGTGCGGTTGCTCGCCCATCTCACCCGTCAGGTCGCGGTGGTCCAGTACCCCACACTGACCCGGTCTACGGTACGGCACGTCGAGCTGGTCGCCCTGACTCCGGCTCGGATGATGCTGGTGCTGATCACCGACAGCGGACGGGTCGACCAGCGGATTGTCGAGGTCGGTGAGGTGCTCAGCGAGGACTCGGTGAGCCGAATCCGGACCATGCTGAGCGCGGCCATGATGGGCCGGCGCTTGGCGGATGCCTCCGCGCTGGTGGCCGAGTTGCCGGAAAGGGCGCCAAACGATCTTCGTGATCAGGTCACCACATTGGCTATGGTGCTGATCGACGCGCTAGTGGAACACCCGGAGGAGCGTCTGATGCTGGGCGGTACCGCCAACCTGACCCGCAATGTGGCCGATTTTCCCGGTTCTCTGCGCCAGATACTGGAGGCGTTGGAGGAGCAGGTAGTCGTCCTCAAGCTACTTGCTTCCGCGCACACGTCGCCTGAGGTGCGGGTGAGCATCGGCAACGAGAACGAGGCCGAAGAGATGCGTTCCACTTCGGTGGTTTCCGTTGGATACGGTCCTGGTGAGATGCTGGTGGGGGGACTGGGCGTGGTCGGTCCTACCCGGATGGACTACCCGGGTGCCATCGCCGCCGTACACGCGGTGGCCCGGTACGTGGGTGAAGCGTTGGCCGGCCGCTGAGTTTCATTGGATTAGACAGGCGCGGTGCCACCGAGCCTAGATAGTGGGAGCTTTCGAGAAGGACATGGGGAACGCAAGGGTGGCCAGGGACTACTACGGGATCCTGGGAGTCGGCAGGGATGCTGGCCAGGACGAGCTCAAGCGGGCATACCGCAAACTCGCTCGCGAGTTACACCCGGACGTCAACCCCGATCCCGGGGCGCGAGAGCGTTTTGCCGAAGTCAGCACCGCCTATGAGGTTCTGTCCGACCCCGAGAAGCGGCGCATCGTCGACCTCGGCGGCGATCCGCTGGACAACGGAGCCGGCCGAAGTGGCGACCCGTTCGCCGGGTTCGGTGGTCTTGGCGACATCATGGATGCCTTCTTCGGTACCGCGAGTGGTGCCACCGGGCGGGGCCCGCGCAGCCGGGTGCAGCCCGGTGGGGATGCGTTGATCCGGATGCGCTTGACGCTCGAGGAGTGCGCGACCGGGCTGACCAAAGAGCTCACCGTTGACACCGCCGTGTTGTGCAGCCAGTGCACCGGGTCCGGCTGCGCACCGGGCACCTCACCGGCACGATGTGACACCTGCGGTGGCCGAGGAGAAGTTCAGAGCGTGCAGCGCTCGTTCCTCGGCCAGGTCGTCACCAACCGCACGTGCCCGACCTGCCGGGGCCTCGGGCAGGTGATCCCCGAGCCGTGCCGGCAGTGCGGCGGCGACGGCCGGGTGCGCGCTCGCCGGTCGGTGACCGTCAAGATGCCGGCGGGGGTGACCGACGGCATGCGGGTGCGGCTGGCCGGCCAAGGCGAGGTTGGTTCCGGCGGTGGGCCGGCGGGGGACCTCTATGTGGAGGTCGAGGAGGCCCCGCACGACGTCTTCACCAGGGAGGGCGTCGACTTGCACTGCGTGCTGCCGTTGCCGATGACGGCGGCGGCCTTGGGTACCACGGTGCGTTTGCCCAGCCTCTTCGAGGACGAGGAGCTTGACCTGGATATCGAGCCAGGCACACAGACCGGTACCGTGCGAACCTTGCGGGGCCGAGGCCTGCCTCGGCTGCGCTCGACCGGTCGCGTCGATGGACGTGGCGATCTGATGGTGCACATCGAAGTGCTCACCCCGACCAGGTTGGATGCCAGGCAGATCGAGCTGTTGCGCGAGCTGGCCGTGCTGCGCGGCGAGGAGCAAACCGACGCGGCCATGAGCGCGCGTAACGGCGGTGGACTGTTCTCGCGGCTGCGCGGTCCCCGAGGCAGCCGGTGAGCTAGGCGCCAGGATCGCGGCCGGTGAGCATGTGAGCACCCCACCGCTGTTTCTGGTTGACCAGCTGCCGGCGGGCGAACACGCCGAGCTGACCGGCCCGGAGGGTCGACATGCCGCCACCGTGCGGCGGATACAGGTCGGCGAGTTGTTGTTACTTGGTGACGGCCGAGGGACCAGGGCGATTGGCGAAGTCGTCGCCGTACGGCGAGACGCGCTAGATATCCGGATCACGAAGCGTGAGTGGACGCCCCGGTCGATCCCGACGGTGACTCTGGCGCAGGCGCTGGTCAAAGGCGAGCGGGGCGAGCTGGCCGTCGAGCTAGCCACCGAAGCCGGGGTCGACGAAGTGCTGCCGTGGCGGGCCGCGCGCTGTGTCGTGCGCTGGGACGAAGGGGCACGCGGGGTGAAAGCCCTGGCTCGCTGGCGTGCGACGGCGGTTGCCGCCAGCAAGCAGTCTCGACGGGCCTGGCTGCCCGAGATTGGTGCGCCGGTGAACACCCAAGACCTGGTCGCCCGGTGTTCGCGGCTGCGCGAGCCGACGGGAGCGGCGCTGCTGCTGCACGAGGCGGCGACAACGCCGATAGCCCAGGTTGTCGCGGAGCTTCGTGAGGTGGCGCAGCTGCTGGTCGTGGTCGGTCCCGAAGGTGGTCTGAGCGACGGCGAGCTGGCGGCGCTGACGGCGGCCGGCGCGCGAGCGGTGCGGCTGGGGCCCGAGGTGTTGCGTGCTTCCACCGCCGCGGCGGTGGCGCTCGGTGCGCTCGGTGCGCTCACCCGTCGGTGGGAAGCGCATCAGGGGGAAGCAAGCTCGGCCTCCGGGCGCTGGCCCGGCACCCGCGACTCAGATCAGTCAATCAGCTCTAGTCTCCACTAGTCGACAGCTTTTGTCGGGGCCTGCCGCTAACATGACCCTGCACGTCAACCCGCCTCACTAAAAACATCTTCAGGGCAGTGACATCTAAGGGGCAGCGACATCCACAAGGCAGCGTCGAGCAGGCAAGAAAGCAGGGCAGCATTCCACGTGGCCGGTAGTCAACCGGGCCAGTCCATCTCCGGGTCCTCCGCGCAGTCCCGGATTACCGTGCCTGAGTCGGCGCTGCTGGCGCTGCTCGGTTCCCGAGACGAAAACCTGCGCACCACCGAAAACCTGCTCGAAGCCGACATCCACGTCCGGGGCAACGAGCTCACCCTGAGCGGTCCGCCGGCGGAGGTCGCTTTCGCCGAGCGAGTATTCGGTGAGCTGATAACCCTGGCGGAGCGGGGTCAGCAGCTCGGCCCGGACGCGGTTCGGCGTACCGTGGCCATGTTGACCGACGAGCAGGCCGAAGGAGAATCCCCGGCCGAGGTGCTCAGTCTTGACATCCTGTCCCGTCGGGGCCGCACGATCAGACCGAAGACGCTGAACCAGAAGCGCTATGTCGATGCGATCGATCGACACACCATCGTGTTCGGGATCGGCCCTGCCGGTACCGGCAAGACCTACCTGGCCATGGCGAAGGCGGTCCAGGCACTGCAGGCCAAACAGGTCAACCGGATCGTGTTGACCCGCCCCGCCGTCGAGGCGGGGGAGAGCCTCGGGTTCCTGCCTGGCACGCTGTACGAGAAGATCGACCCGTACCTGCGTCCGCTGTACGACGCGCTGCACGACATGATCGACCCGGAGTCGATCCCGAAGCTGATGGCCGCTGGCACGATCGAGGTGGCTCCGCTGGCTTACATGCGTGGGCGTACCCTAAACGACGCGTTCATCATCTTGGACGAGGCGCAGAACACCACGCCCGAGCAGATGAAGATGTTCCTGACCCGACTGGGTTTTGGTTCTCAGGTCGTGGTCACCGGGGACGTCACCCAGATCGACCTGTCCGGCGGGGCGCGGTCCGGGTTACTGGTGGTGCAAGAGATCCTCGGCGGGATCGACGATGTCCACTTTGCCCAGTTGACCAGCACCGACGTGGTACGCCATCGGTTGGTGTCAGAGATTGTCGATGCGTATGCCCGTTGGGATGCCACCCAGGAACCGACCAGGCGGCTGGTGCCGAACCGGGCGGACCGCCGCCGTCGTCGTTGAGTGCCAGCGAGCGGAGCCGAGCATTGAGTATCGAGATCTGCAACGAGTCCGGCGTATCCGTGGACGAGAAGTTGATCGTGTCGGTGGCGCGTTTCGCGCTGGACGCGATGCGGGTTAACCCGCTTGCCGAGCTGAGTGTGCTGTTGGTCGAGCTGGACGTCATGGCCGAGCTGCACGAGCGCTGGATGGACGAGCCAGGTCCGACCGACGTGATGTCGTTCCCGATGGACGAGCTGGACGCCACCCGCCGGCCGGACTCGCTAGACGATCCAGAATCCATCCTCGGCGACATCGTGCTGTGTCCGGCGTTCGCCAGGGAGCAGGCACGCAAAGCCGGGCACGGACTCGCCGACGAACTCCACCTGCTCACCGTGCACGGCGTGCTGCACTTACTCGGCTACGACCACGCCGACGAAGCCGAGGAACGGGAGATGTTTGCCCTGCAGAACCAGCTGCTGGGCAGCTGGCGCGCGGCCCGTGCCGAGGCCGAGATACGCCAGCGCCAGCGCCGCGCGGATTCCCATGTGCTGGATACCGCTGGGCTCGAGGAACCCCATAGCCGTGAGCGCCGCGGCGGTCCGACATGACCGCGGACATTGTCTGGCAGATCGTGCTGGCGGTCATGCTGGTCCCGTTGGCCGGGTTGTTCGCCGCCGCGGACGCTTCGTTGGGCACCGTTTCCCGAGCCAGAGTGGACGCCCTGGTCCGGGCGGGCCGGGCCGGGTCGCGGCAGCTGGCCGCCGTGCTGGCCGACCGCCCCCGATACGTCAACCTGCTATTGTTGCTTCGGCTGACGTGTGAGACGGTGGCCACCGTATTGGCCACCATGGTCGCGGTTCGGCTGGTCAAGCCGGTCGGGCTGGGGGCGGTGGTGGCCGGTTCGATCATGGTAGTGGTTGATTACGTCCTGATCGGGGTCGGGCCATGCACTATCGGCCGCCAACACCCTTACGGTAGTGGACTGCTGCTGGCGGCGCCGGTGCGGGCGTTGGCCGCTCTGCTTGGCCCGCTGACCCGGTTGCTGATCCTGGTCGGAAACGCGATCACTCCCGGTCGTGGGTTCCGGGAAGGGCCGTTCTCCTCCGAGGTTGAGCTGCGCGAGGCGGTCGACCTCGCCGGTGCGCGCGGCGTGGTCGCCGAGGACGAGCGACAGATGATCCATTCAGTGTTCGAGCTCGGCGATACGCCCACTAGGGACGTGATGGTGCCTCGGACCGACTTGGTTTGGATCGAGCGGGACAAGACCGTGCACGACGCCCTCACGCTTGCGCTGCGCAGCGGCTACTCCCGGATTCCGGTGCTCGGCGACGGCGTGGACGACATCATCGGGGTGGCCTTCCTCAAGGACCTGGCGGCCAGCGTGCAGAACGGCGAACCGGAACGCGGCGTGGTCGAGGTGATGCGACCGCCGGTGTTCGTGCCCGACTCCAAGCCGGTGGATGAGCTGCTCAAGGAGATGCAGCGCAGCCGCTACCACATGGCGATCGTGGTCGACGAATACGGCGGCACCGCTGGGGTCGTCACCATCGAGGACATCCTGGAGGAGATCGTCGGCGAGATCACCGACGAATACGACACCGAAGAGATTCCGCCGGTGCAGCCGGTCGACGAGTACACCTTGCGAGTCGCCGCTCGGCTGCCGGTGGCTGAGCTGGGGGAGCTGTTCGGCGTGGAGATGGCCAACGAACTGGCGACGGCCGATGTGGACACCGTCGGCGGCCTGGTGGCCCAGCGGCTGGGACGGGTGCTGTTGCCGGGGGCCTGCGCCGAGGTCGCCGGGCTGCGGCTGCTCGCCGAAGGCGGCAAGGACGCTCGCGGCCGAATTCGGATCACCACCGTACTGGTGAGCCCGATACGTCAACCCGCGAACGGACCCGATGGCGCCAGCTCGACGCCAGAACCAGAGCCAGAGCCAGAGCCAGAGCCAGATCGAGATCGTGAGCGAGAGGGAAGTGATGTGCCCAGCTGACTCGGAGGCAACAGTGCCCAAGCTGGATCCCGAGGACGCAAAGATCGTCACCTTGGCGCGCTCCACTCGGGCTCGAGTTGGAGCTCCCGATGGCGCCGCGGTGCGAGACACCGACGGGCGAACCTACGCCGCGGCGACCGTTGAGCTCCCATCGTTGCGGTTGAGCGCGCTGCAGGCGGCGGTCGCGGCGGCGGTGTCCAGCGGTGCGCTGAGGCTCGAGGCGGCCGCGATGGTCAGCGTCGACGGCCACGAACCTGACCTGACGTCGTTGGCCGCTGTTCGTGAGCTCGGACCACGGGCGCCGGTGCTGCTCGCCGATGAGTCGGGCGCGGTGCGTGGCGTCCTGCGGCCATGACATGAGTACGCCACGGTACGACGTCGTCGTGGTCGGCGGCGGCATCGTCGGGCTGGCGACCGCGCGTGAGCTGCGCCGCCGAGGGCTGACGGTGGCCGTCCTGGAAGCGCAGCCGACGGTGGCGGCCGCGCAAAGTGGGCACAATTCCGGAGTGATCCACTCTGGGCTGTACTACCAGCCAGGCAGTGCCAAGGCGCGGCTGGCGGTGGCCGGCCGGGACGAAACGGTCGCCTTCTGCCGGGCGCACGATCTGCCGCACCGGATCGGCGGCAAGCTGGTGGTCGCCACCGAGCTGGCGGAGTTGCCCCGGCTGGCCGAGCTGGCCCGGCGGGGGCTGGCCAACGGGGTGGAGTGCCACGAGCTGGGTCCCGCGCAGGTCCGTCGCCGTGAACCAGCGGTGCGCGCGCTGGCGGCGTTACACGTGCCCGGCGCGGGGGTGTGTGACTTTCGGCTGGTCGCGGAGAAACTGGCTGAGCTGTTCGTGGCCGAAGGCGGCCAGCTGCTGCTCAACCGGCCGGTGCTGCGACTCACCCGCCGGCGCGCTGATGTCGTGGCGCACACTGAACGCGGGGATCTGCTCGGTGGGTGTGCGGTGGCCTGTGCCGGACTGCGCAGTGATGAACTGGCGCTGCGTAGCGGGCTGCGGCCTGGCGTGCGGATCGTGCCGTTCCGAGGCGAGTACGCCCGGCTGCGTGAGGCGGTGGCGGAGCAGGTGCGCGAGCTGGTGTATCCGGTGCCCGACCCGGCGCTGCCATTCCTCGGGGTGCACGCCACCCGGGGCGTGGATGGGCAGGTACACGTCGGGCCGAACGCTGTGTTCGCGCTGGCCAGAGAGGGCTACCGGTGGTCGACCGTACGTGTTCGCGAGCTGGCCACCACGCTGGCTTTTCCCGGGCTGTATCGGTTGGCTCTTCGGTACTGGCGTCACGCTGTCGCCGAGGTACGGGGCTCACTGTCGCGGGAGGTGATGGCCGCCCGGGTGCGGCGAATGCTGCCGGACGTGCGGGCCGCCGACCTGGTGCCGGCCGGCGCTGGGGTACGGGCGCAGGCCGTGCGTTTCGACGGCGGTCTGGTGGACGACTTCTTGTTTATCACCGACGGTTTCGCCACTGACGGCGGGCCCGGTGATGCCGCCGTGTTGCACGTACTCAACGCGCCGTCCCCAGCGGCCACCGCCGCGCTGCCGATCGGGCGGGAGATCGCCGCCCGGTTGATCGGCGAGCACCACGTCCCGGTGGCGCGGTGAGTATGAGCACCCCGGCGAGCACTCCCACCACCGAGCACCGCTCGGGGTTCGCCTGTTTCGTCGGCCGACCCAACGCCGGCAAGTCGACTCTGACCAACGCGCTGGTCGGCGGGAAGGTGGCCATCACCTCCAGCCGTCCGCAAACCACCCGCCACGCCATCCGAGGCATCCTGCACCGCCCGGATGCGCAGCTTATCGTGATCGACACCCCGGGCTTGCACAAGCCACGAACCCTGCTCGGCCAGCGGCTCAATGACGTGGTCAGGGAAACCTGGGCGGTGGTTGATGTGATCGGCTTCTGTGTGCCGGCCGACGTTCCAGTCGGGCGTGGCGACGAGTTCATCGTGAGCGAGCTGCGTACCGTGGCCCGCCGCACCCCGGTGATCGGGATCGTCACCAAAACCGACCTGTCCTCGACCGGCCAGATAGCACAGCGGCTTACCCAGCTGAACGCGCTGATGGACTTCGCCGAGATCGTGCCGTGCTCGGCCGTCGACGGCTTCCAAGTGGCCACGGTCGCTGAGCTGTTGATAGCTCGCTTGCCGGAAGGACCGCCGCTGTATCCCGACGGCGAGCTGACCGATGAGCCGGAGTCCACCCTGGTCGCCGAGCTGATCCGGGAAGCCGCGCTGGAGGGTGTGCGCGACGAGTTGCCGCACTCGCTGGCCGTGCTGGTCGAGGAGATGGTCCCGCGCAACGGCCGTGACGACCTCCTGGACGTGCACGCGGTGCTCTACGTGGAACGCGACAGCCAGAAGGGGATCATCATCGGCAAAGGCGGGGCGCGGCTCAAAGAAGTCGGTACCGCCGCGCGCCAACAGATCGAGGCTCTGCTCGGCACCAAGATCTACCTCGAGTTGCATGTCAAAGTCGCCAAGGATTGGCAGCGGGACCCGAAGCAGCTGCGCCGGTTGGGCTTTTAGCCCCGTGATATTTAGCTCGCCATGTTCGGGTGGCGTTGCGGCACCGGCTACCGTGTCCCTCATGACCGCAGCCGCGGCCCAGCCGCTGGAGCCAGACCGTCCGCCGTTTGCGGACGCCTCTCCGGCCCAGATTAGGCGGGCGCTGACGCCTGAAGACGCGGCAGATTTTGACTGTCAGTGGCGGCGCCTTGTGCTCGATTATGATCGACGGGTAGACATATTGCTTGTCTCCTGGGTTGGCTGAGGTAGCGGTGGCGCTGTGGCGGGACACGGGTGTGGTGCTGCGGGTGCAGAAGTTGGGGGAAGCCGACCGTATTGTCACTCTGCTCACTTGCCGGCACGGCAAGGTCCGCACGGTCGCTAAAGGGGTCCGGCGGATCCGATCCCGTTGGGGCGCGCGGCTGGAGCCGTTCAACCATGTTGATCTGCAGTGCTACACCGGTCACACTCTGGACGTGGTGACCCAGGCGCAAACCGTGGACGCGTTCGGTGCTGGCCTAATCGGTGACTATCCGCGCTACACCGCTGGGTGCGCGGTGCTGGAGACCACCGATCGGCTAACCGCTGAGGAGGGCGAGCCGGCGCTGAGGCTGTATCTGCTGGTGGTCGGTGCGCTGCGGGCGTTGGCTGGACGAGACCGTGACCCGCGTCTGGTGTTGGACGCGTTCCTGCTGCGGGCCATGGGTTACGCTGGGTGGGCGCCGGCAATCACCGAATGCGCGCGATGCGCCGAGCCGGGGCCACATCAGTCGTTCAGCGTGCCGGCCGGTGGCGCGGTGTGCGGTCGGTGCCGCCCGGCCGGGTCGGTGAATCCCTCCCCGGGAACGTTCCAGCTGTTGGAAGCGCTACTGCGCGGGGAATGGCTGGTGGCGAACGCGGCGGGAACCCCCGCCCGCCGGGATACATCGGGCCTGGTGGCGGCACATCTGCAGTGGCACCTGGAGCGCCAGCTGCGTTCGCTGCCGCTGGTAGATCGTACATAACACATCAGCAATCCGCTTGATCCCGCGCAGGTAGTCGATCTAATTTGACCTGTTGTGCTGAGCGATCGTGACTGGTCTTTGGCGCGGTATGGGACCGATCTCGCGGTCGCGGGCTTCCACCTGGCTTGAGACGACGGCTGGCCGGTTTCAGGCCGGTGGCAGGCTAGTACAGGCGACGACGTCCCCGGTGGCTGCCCGTAGGCTCGCGGCCGTGTCCGTCGTCCAGCCGCCCGACCCGCATCCGTCCGGAGCCCGACCCCCGAATATCCCGGCCGCGCAGGTCCCTCGGCACATCGCCCTGGTCATGGACGGCAACGGCCGGTGGGCCAACGCCCGGGGACTGCCCCGCACTGATGGCCACCGACGCGGTGAAGCCGCCCTGATGGACGTGGTGCGTGGCTGCATCGAGCTCGGCGTTCGCTGGTTGTCGGCCTATGCCTTTTCCACCGAGAACTGGAAGCGCAGTCCGGACGAGGTTCGCTTCCTGATGGGTTTCAACCGGGACGTCATCCGTCGGCGGGTCGACGAGATGCACGCGATGGGGGTGCGGATACGGTGGGCGGGCCGGCGACCCCGCCTGTGGCGCAGCGTGTTGCGTGAGCTGGAGATTGCCGAGGCGAAGACCGTTGGTAACGACGTCCTCACGCTCACCATGTGCGTCAACTATGGTGGTCGGGCCGAGATCGCGGACGCCGCGCGGGAAATCGCCCGGCTGGCGGCCGCCGGCAGGGTCAACCCTGAACGGGTGGACGAGCGAATGCTGGCCCGTTACCTCGACGAGCCGGACATGCCCGATGTCGATCTGTTTGTACGCAGTTCCGGTGAGCAACGCACGTCAAACTTCCTACTCTGGCAGTCGGCCTACGCGGAGATGGTCTTCTTGGACACCTTGTTTCCCGACTTCGATCGCCGTCATATCTGGCGGGCGTGTGAAATCTACGCCGGCCGGCAGCGCCGCTTCGGTGGCGCCGCGGATCGAGTTTCTGCTGGGGGGCGGGCATGACTCTGCTCGCTGTCGCGAAGGAGGCACTGGAGCGTTTCCACGACGTGCGTGAGGACCACGACGGCGCCCTGTCGTTCCGACACGGCGAGGTGCCGTGCGCGCTGCAAGGCATGGAGCTGTCCGAGGGTTTGGAGGTGCTCAGCCTCACCTGCGTGGTGGCGTGGGATCTCCCCGGCGACTCCGAGGTACCCCTGCGGCTGGCCGAGCGGGCCGGGCAGGGCTTGTTCGGAACGCTGGGCGCGATACGTAGCGAGCACGGCTGGGACATCACCCTGCGTTACGTCTTCCCGGCCGCCGGTCTGGGCGTGGAGGCGATGGGTACCCTGCTCATGCTGGTGGTGTCCAACGCTTCGCAGCTGCGGATCGAGCTGCTGGCCGCGCATGCCGGCCGCTGACGCATTGGGTGCTGATTCGCTAGGTACTGGAGCGGACCGCGCAGGCCGGGCATCGCCCGAAGATCTCCACGGTGTGGCTGAGCTCGGAGAAGCCGTGTTCGCTCGCGACTCGTTGCGCCCAGCTCTCCACCGCCGGACCTTCCACCTCGACGGTTCGCCCGCATTCCCGGCACACCAAATGATGATGGTGATGATCGGAGCAGCGCCGGTACACGGCCTCACCGTTGTCCGCCCGCAATACGTCCAGTTCACCGGATTCCGCTAAGGCCTGCAGGGTCCGATAGACGGTGGTCAGCCCGATGCCCTGGCCACCCCGGCGCAGCTCTTCATGAATTTCCTGAGCGGACCGGAAACCGTCCAACCGGTCCAGCAACTCCGACACGGCCGCCCGTTGTCGGGTCGCCCGTGGGGGACGGTTGGGGTTGGTGCCTTGCTGACTGGCGCTCAAAGCGGTCACCTGCGCTCCTCCTCCGCGTGCGCCACCGCGTCCACCACGATGTGCGCTAGATGTTCGTCCACCAAGCGGTAGATCACCTCCCGGCCGTGTCGCGCGCCCTCTACCACCCCGGCGGCTTTGAGTACTCGCAGATGTTGGCTGATCAGAGGCTGGGTGACGCCGAGCGCGTCGACCAGCTCGTGCACACAGCGCTCGGATTCACGCAGCTGCAGCACGATAGCAATGCGGACCGGCGCGGCCAACGCGCGCAACAGATCGCCCGCTGCGGCTAGCGTCCTCGGCGTCCTCGGGGGCGCGGGTGGGGCCGCCGATCGCTCGGCTGAGTGCACATCGGTCTCCACCGTGATCGGGTCGTTCTCGGTGAGACCGCCACCGCGACCGATCCCGGCTTGCTCGGTGCTTTCGCGCAGCGTGGTCATCGGATCGCTCCCAGCTCGGGCGGTAGCCGCCTCTTTTGGTTCTTCGACTGTGTCACTCGTTCGTTACTTGATTTCGTTACTCGACATCAGTTACTTACATCTCCTACTTACATCTCCACGGCCACTCGCTCGCCAGCGCCTCGGGACTTGCCCGAGCGCAGGGTCAGCGCCAGTATCGTCGCCGTAGCGCACAGCAGGGCGGTGATGTAGAAGCCGTTGTCATAGGTCTCGGTTGTGACGCTGTTGGTGAGCTGGTTGTACATACCGAGCAGCCCCGGCGCACCCCGTGCCTGGGCTTCCTTGACCCAGGTAGTGCCTGCGGCTGGCGCCAGCACGAGACCGGAGTTGAGTTCTTGCATACCCTGTACTTGCTGGAGGAATTGCGGCAGGAAGTACAGCGCGGTGAACAGGCCAGTCATGACGACGCTGAGCAGGACGAACGACGCGGAGTAGGAGTAGCAGGCCAGGATCCGCAGGTTGATGATCGGGTTGTCCACCTCCAGCTCGATGATGACGAACAGCGCCAGGCTCAACGCGCCTGAAACGAACAGAGCCAAGATGCGGTAACCAGTCCAGCCCCACTTTTGGCCCTCGGAAAAGGCCAGCAGTAGGGCGAACAAGCCGTAGGCAATGGTCAGGAACCCCCAGAGGTCGAACCGGGGCCAGCGAGTGGGGCGTACCCGAGGGACGATCAGGCTGTCGAGATTCCAGGCCAAGCCACATAGCCCGGAGCCGATCGCGAACCCGATCATCGACATTACGTAGAGGCGGGTCTGGCCGACCCGCAGCCCCAGCCACCCGCTGAGTGGGATGATCACGCCGAGCGCCAGAGTGTAGCCGGTGACCACCCACGCCACGTCGTCCGACGAGGCGCTCAGATCAACTTGGATTTTCGGGATAGCCACGTTGACGATGCTAGTGTCGAGCACTGACATAAAGCTGCCGACGATCAACACCGACAGCGGAACGGCCCAACCTCGGCGTGCGGCCGCCTCGGGACGGTTAGCCTCGGGTGCCTCCGTATCGGCAGTCCCAGTGTCTGTTCGATTGGCGGTGATCATCGCACTATCGAGGCGGCGGGCCAGATTTCGCGGTTGACACGATGATGTCGGTGCACGTGGTGAGCGGCAGCCGAGTGCTGTCGAGTATCAAGTGGTAGTGTTTGGTGTTGGTGTGGTCCGCGTTGTAGCAGTGCTGTACGTAGGCCGCCATTGCGTTGTCGATCCTGTTCATGGCTTCTCGGGCTTCCCGTTCAGTTATCCGCAGGATGTCCATGGCTTGTCGAACCCGGCGCTCCGGGTCTCCGCACAGCCGCACGTGCAGCGCGGTTGGGTGCTCACGCAGCACGATTGTCGCCGCTCGCCCGAGGATCACCCCGCCCTGCTCAGAGATGATCTTGTGAATGGCGTTTCGCGTGTGCGCGGCCACCTCGGTGTCGCGCAACAGCGATATCCGGGGTGGGCCTTCCCCGGTCATGTACTCCATGGACAGCGGTACCGCCGATGCGAGCAGACGGGACAACCATCCCTTAACTTGTTCATCACGCGACAGCACGTGCTCCACAGGGACACCGAGGGCTTCGGCCACTGCGGTCGGGATCGCCCGGTCGATGAATGGCACGCCCAGGCGCTCGGCGACCGCCGGGCCGACCACTCCGCCGCCGGTACCGAACGCGGCGGAGAGCGTCACGACGTACATGGCCTGCTCCCAGCTCAGCCCTGGTCAGTATTTTGACCAGGAGTTTGACTTCCCCAGGCGCCGTTGCGCAGATCCGAATTGTGGCTGAACGGGCCCCGCTTTGGACAGGCCTATCGTGGTGTTGCCCCGCGCTTTGGGTGACTTTGGCGTGGTGCCCTGAGCGGGACCTCGGGCCGGCACCGGGTCCGCGGCGACGGCTGCTGTCAGCGCAGGGCTAGGCTGGTCTCTCTGCCCGTCATCGCAGTCCAGGAGTTTTCTTCGTGTCCAGCAAGTCGCCCGTGAACCGCGCCGCCACGATCGACACCGTCGTCGCCCTCTGCAAGCGCCGGGGGTTCGTGTTCCCCTGCGGTGAGATCTACGGCGGCACCCGCTCGGCCTGGGACTACGGGCCGCTCGGGGTCGAGCTCAAGGAGAACATCAAGCGGCAGTGGTGGAAGGCCATGGTCACCGGCCGCGAAGATGTGGTCGGGTTGGACTCGTCGGTCATCCTGCCTCGCCAGGTATGGGTGGCCTCCGGGCACGTGAGCGCGTTCAATGATCCGCTGGTCGAGTGCATCAACTGCCACAAACGGTTCCGGGCCGATCACCTCGCCGAAGAATACAGCGACCGCACCGGCAGGCCGGCCGCCGAGGACGACTTGTCCGACGTGCCGTGCCCGAATTGTGGCACCCGGGGCCAGTACACCGAGCCGCGCGATTTCAACATGATGCTCAAGACCTATCTGGGTCCGGTGGAGACCGACGAGGGTCTGCATTACCTGCGCCCGGAGACCGCGCAGGGCATCTTCGTGAACTTCCTCAACGTGCTCACCACATCCCGGCGCAAGCCGCCGTTCGGCATCGGCCAGATGGGCAAGAGCTTCCGCAACGAGATCACCCCTGGCAATTTCATCTTCCGCACCCGCGAGTTCGAGCAGATGGAGATGGAATATTTTGTCGAGCCGGGTACCGACGAGGAACTGCACCAGTACTGGATAGACACCCGCACCGACTGGTACATTGATCTGGGTATCAACCGGGACAACCTGCGGCATTTCGAGCACCCGAAGGAGAAGCTGTCGCACTACTCGAAGCGGACCGTCGATATCGAGTACCGGTTCGGCTTCATCGGCTCGGAATGGGGCGAGCTGGAGGGTATTGCCAACCGCACCGATTTTGACCTGACGACGCACTCCAACCACTCCGGGGTTGATTTGTCCTATTACGACCAGACCAGCGGCACCCGGTACCGCCCGTACGTGATTGAGCCGGCGGCCGGCGTCGGCCGGTCGATGATGGCTTTCCTGATCGACGCCTACGTTGAGGACGAGGCGCCGAACGCCAAAGGCGGGGTCGATAAGCGGGTGGTGCTGCGGCTGGATCGTCGACTGGCCCCGGTCAAAGTGGCGGTGCTGCCGCTGTCTCGGCACGCTGACCTCTCGCCAAAGGCCCGTGACCTGGCCGCCGCGCTGCGCAAGCACTGGAACGTCGATTTCGACGACGCTGGCGCGATCGGCCGTCGGTACCGCCGCCAGGACGAGGTCGGCACGCCGTTCTGCGTGACCGTCGACTTCGATTCGCTGACCGACCAGGCGGTGACCGTACGCGAGCGGGACACCATGGCGCAGGAACGCGTCTCGCTGGATCAGGTCGAGTCGTATCTCGCCGCCCGGTTGATTGGCTGCTGAGCGGGCTTACTCGGAGTATGGAGGGAAGCGGTTAGCCTGGTCTGGACTCGGAGGCGCCCGTGCGGATCACCAGCCTGACGCTGAAGAATTAGCGGACGTTTAAGCACCTTGAGCTTGACATCGGCGATCGGCTGATCGTTGTCGGCCCGAACGCGTCGGGTAAATCAAGTCTGCTCGATTCAATTCGGTTCCTGCGAGATCTCGCGTTGCTGGATGGAGGTCTGCAGGCGGCTATCCGTGCCCGCGGTAGACCAAGCCGGGTTCAGTGCCTTTACTCGCCGGACTTCAATGAAGGACTTGTCGAGATCAGTGTCACCTTGGGGATCTTGGGGGATGACGATGTGTCCGCGCAATGGAGTTACTCGGTGTCGTTCGGTGGTGAACGCGCCGGTTTCCATCGGCCGATCGTGGCTCGGGAGATTGTCAAGCAAGGCGAAGAAGTATTGATTGAACGGCCTGATGGGGACGACAATGATGATCCGGAGAGGCTCATCCAGACGGCCCTCGAACAGATCGCGCTGAATCGTAGGTTTCGTTTTATAGCGGATTTTTTGCGGAGATACGTTATCTGCATTTGGTTCCTCAGATTATCCGAGACGACCCCTTCGGCGGTGACTTCATTGCGCGGATGAGCCAGGTTCCTCAGAAGAACAGGCAAGCGTGGTTGCGACGCATCACCGAGTCGCCGCGGATTGCCGTGCCGCGGTTCGAACCGCTGGACGTGGTTGTTGACCGATCGGGGCATCCGCACCTCGAGGGTCGTTCTACGAACTGGCGTCAGAGGGGGTTCATCAGGATGAGGGGACTTCAGCGATTGCACGCTTCGACTGATCGGCCTGCTGTGGTCGTTGCTGGAAGTCGGTTCTCGAGGTGCCCCAGTGTTGCTGGAAGGGCCGGAGTTTTCCTTGCATCCAGCAATCATCAGGGTACTTCCACAAGTGTTGGCCAAGGCACAAAGTCGGAAGGTTCTCAGGTGCTGCTGACTACCCACAGCCCCGATTTACTAGCGGACGAAGGGGTAGGGCTTGACGAAGTGCTCGAACTGGAGCTGACTCCGGATGGCACGATCGGTCGTTTATTGTCGGTGATTCCGGGAATTGTTCAGGACTGGCAAGACGGTATTTCGCTTTCCGACATTATGCGGGCTCGATCCGCGCCCCCCGGTATCGAGCGGCTTTCTAGCGTCGATCTCGCCGCAGGGTGACGAGTGTTCGTTGCTATCGCGGTCGAAGGGCCGACAGATCATGCGGCGATTGAGAAAATTCTGTCGACCCGCTCTTTATGCGTCGATCCCGAGCGAGTATACCAATGCGGTGGCAAAGCAAGGCTTGACGAAAAGCTGACCAGCTACAATGCTGCGGCTCATCGTTCTCCCTGGCTCGTGCTTCGAGACGCCGATAGCGACGGTCAGAACCACGCGGTTCGTGTTCGTGCTGCTATTCTGCCGATGGAAATAGAGGCGCCGGCCCTGTGCTTTCGATTAGCGGTTCGGGCGTTGGAGGCGTGGCTCCTCGCTGACTGTGAGGCTTTCGCGGCTTTCTTCTCGGTGAGCGTGGCGGCCGTACCTCGAGATCCAGAGGGTTTAATCGATCCAAAAACAGCACTGGTCGGGCTCTGCCGTAAGTCCCGCAAATCGGGTATTCGTCGGGCGATGGTGCCCCCGCCTGGCGGTATTAGGAAAGTTGGTACGGAGTACACGACTCGGATCTCGGAGTACTGCCGTGGTCCGTGGCGGCCCGATGTGGCGGCGGAGAGCTAAATCGATGAGCTAATCAGCTCCGGGGTCTGGTGTTGAGCGTCGGTTTTGTCGGTGTGCCTCCGTACTCTGGACGCCGTGAACACCACGCCTGAGCCAATGGTCCGCCGGGCGCTCGGAGCCGCGTTGCAACGCTGGGCGTCGAGCGGGGTGGGAGTCGTACGGGTACTCGATCGGCATGGGTTCGGCACCGTCGAGTCCGGGCAGCTGCTGGCGGTTAGCGCTAGCGGCAAGGTCGCTGGGCGGCTCTACCTCGGCGCGTTAGACGCGGTCGCTGTGCCGCTGGCCGCCGCTGCCATCGCTAAGCCGATCACTCGATTGGCGCACGTCGCCGAGGCACCCGCCGTGGCGGCTGGGCTGGCGTGCAGCGGCGGCGCCACGCTGCTGGGCCATCCGCTGCCCGCTGAAGCCGCCGCTGAGCTGGGGGCAGCGCTGGCGGAGGGGCGGCTCGCCGCGCTGGCCAGCACCGCTGATGGTGGGCACCATCTGGTGTTAACCGGTCCGGAGCTGACGAAAGTGGTCGGCAGCCTGGGCGATGCGGCTGTTGATGACACCGTGGTCGCGCTGGCTCGCCAGCTGGCGCGCCGAGGCGCCACCATCACCGAGCGGATCGTCGAGGGCGGACTGGATGTGTTGTTGGATCTCTGGGTGCCGGTGCCAACCGTTTTAGTTGTTGGCTCCGGCGCGATCGGCGATGCGCTGCTTGCGCAAGCTGGGTTGCTCGGTTGGGTCGGCGAGCGGGTGACTGACCTGGCGACCGCCCGCAAGGCCGTCGCCGAGTTCACCGACGCCGATGTGTTGGTACTGCTCGACCACGCACCGGCGTTTGACGCATTACTGGTCGACGGTCTGCGGCGCGGGAGGGGTTTCATTGGCGCACTCGGTTCCCGGCATACCCAGACAGCGCGCAGGCGGCGGCTGAACACCGCTGGGTTGACCAGCGCCGAGCTGGATCGGTTGCACGGACCAGTTGGGCTCGACCTTGGGGCTCGCACGCCCGCCGAGACCGCCGTTTCGATCGTCGCGGAGATCATCGCGGGTCGCGCTGGACGGCCTGGCACGGCGTTGGCGACCACCGACGGTCGCATCGGCTCATGAATGAGGCCGCTGGTCGATCGTCGGCCAGGTTGACCCGATTCGCTACGTCATCCGAGAAACTGGTGCGTTGTTTTGCTATCGACTGACGCACGCTGCGGTGGAAGCTCTGGGGACCGGGCTGGGATGAGCCTGTACCCCTACCGCGAGCACGACTGGGTCCGGATGTTTTCGGAAGAACCCAAGTGTTCGGCGGTAGATGGGGTAGCGCACGTTGAGTACCGAGGCGCCTTCGCCCGCGATCGGGCGCGAGTGCTGCATTCGGCGGCGTTGCGACGGCTGGCTGGCAAAACGCAGGTGGTCGGGCCCGGCGAGGGCATCGAAGCCAGCGGGATGCCCCGGAGCCGGTTGACCCACTCGCTGGAGGTGGCGCAGATCGGACGGAGTATCGGCGAGGAGCTCGGGTGCGATCCGGACGTGGTAGACACTGCGGGACTGGCCCACGACATCGGGCATCCGCCGTTCGGGCACAACGGCGAGCTCGCGTTGGACGAGCTTGCTCGACCAACCGGTGGGTTCGAGGGTAATGCGCAGACGCTACGTATCTTGGTTCGCCTGGAGCCTAAGGTCGGCGGCGGCGGGCTCAACCTCACCCGAGCATCGCTGGACGCCGCTTGCAAATATCCCTGGTTGCGCCATGACGGAGCACGAAAATATGGCGTCTATCCGGATGACCGGGTGGCATTCGAGTGGTTACGTGATGGTGCGCCGGAGCGCCGCAGGTGTCTGGAAGCTCAGGTGATGGACTGGTCGGATGATGTGGCGTACTCGGTCCACGACGTGGAGGACGGCATTCTGGCTGGCCGGATGCGATTGGCCGCACTGTCCGACGCCGGCGAGCGGGCGGTGCTGGCGGCGTTGGCCGCTCAGTGCTTCGGAGCGGATGAGGCGGCGTGCGACGAAGCCGGGTCGCGGTTGCTTAAGCTGCCGGTAGCGGCCGAGGTAGCGGCGGGGGAGTGCGATGCGGCGGGTGTCTCGGCCGCCGCTCAGGTAGCTCTCAAGCGGTTAACCAGTGAACTGATCAACCGGTTCGCCTCGGCGGCCATCGAAGCGACCCAGGCTGTGCACGGCGAGGGTCCGCACGGTCGGTATTCCGCTGACCTTGTCGTTCCCGATCTAGTGGCCGCCGAGGTAGCGCTGCTCAAGGCCATGGCGGTGCGGTACGTCATATCGGACGCGAATCGGGTACGGGCGCAGGCCGGCCAACGCGACCTAATCGCCGAGCTTGCGCACGCCGTGGCCAGCCGCGCACCGGGCAGCCTTACCCCGCCGCAGCGCGAGGCGTGGGTAGTCGCCTCGGACGACGCCGCCCGGTGGCGGGTGGTCATCGACCAGATCGCTACCCTGACCGATCAGCAGGCCTGTGCGTGGCACCGTCGACTGGTCGGCAACTGAATTAGTAGTAACCCGTCGAGGTAGTCGATCACTGAGCGCTTGTGTTCGGCGCCCGGCTATGGTGCTCAGCCGTGGCCGAACCGGACTTTCTGTCGAGCACCCGGGCTGCTTACGACGTGGTGGCCCGCGACTACGCCGAACACTTCCGGGCTGAACTGGCGAGCAAACCGCTGGACCGGGCTCTGTTCGCAGGGTTCGCCGAGCTGGTACGAGACGCGGGTGTCGGCGCTGTCCTCGACGTCGGGTGTGGCCCTGGGCGGCTGACGGACTATCTGCACCGCTTAGGGCTGATGGTGTTCGGGGTCGACCTGTCGTCGGAAATGGTCGCGGTAGCTCGGCGCACGTATCCGAATATCCGGTTCGATGTGGGTTCGATGCTGGCTCTCGATCTTCCCGACGGCACCCTCGGCGGTGTGGTAGCCAACTACTCAATCATCCACGTTCCCTGCGAGCAGCTGCCGGAAGTGTTCGCCGAGTTCTACCGGGTGCTGGCTTCGGGAGGTTACGTGCTGCTCGTCTTTCAGGTCGGCGACGAGCGGCTACAGCTGACGGAGGCGTTCGGCCACCCGATTGCGCTCAATTTCTACCGGCGACCGCCGGACCGGGTCGCGAAGCTGCTGAGGCAGGCCGGATTGGACCCGCGAGTCCAGATGGTGCGCGAGCCCGACGAAGGGGTGGAGAAGACGCAGCAGGCTTACCTACTGGCCTACAAACCGGAGCGCGGTACGCAGACGAAATGATCATTCAGTGTCACGTTTGGCGTGGTTGCTTCGTCACCCTGGTGACTCTCCAGGAGGAGGACATCATGAGTCGAGTGCCTGTTGTACCGGTCACCAACGCCGGATTCTCTGGTCGCCTGGCCTATTGGTATGCAAGCCGCCGGTACGGGGCCGTGCCGGAGCCGTTCGCGATAACCCGCTGGCACCGGCGGCTGTTCTGGGCAAACGCGATCAGCGAGATGGCGGTCGAGCGCGCCCACCGGGTGCTGCCGGCATCCGTACGTGAGGTGGCGCTCTACCGAGTGGCCACCAACGTCGGCTGTTCCTGGTGTGTCGACTTCGGCACCATGCTGCAGCGTCACCATGGCCTGGACATCGACCGGCTGCGTGACATCGACCACTATCCAGACAGCCCGCTGTTCAGCGCCGACGAGCGGCTCGCGTTGCCTACGCCGATGCCATGACGGCCCAGCCGATGACGGTGACCGACGAGATGGTGGCCGAGTTGGATGCTCGTTTCGGCCACGAAGGCCTGGTCGAGTTGACTCACGCTATTGCGTTGGAAAACCAGCGTTCCCGGTTCAACCACGCGTTGGGCATAGTTGACCAGGGATTCACCTCGGGCGAGGCCTGTCGGGTGCCGATGCCGCAGTCGCCGCCGCTCAGCGCGGCGGACGTCGCCAGTGGCTCAGCTTCGCGGGGTTGAGTATCGAATAGCACGCGGCGACGCGCCCCTCGGCGAGGATGAACACGGTGACCGACTCCGGTGCGTCACCGTCGCCGGGTATCCAGACTCCCTGCTCACCGTTGACCAGCACCGGGACCGCCGCCTCCAGCCACTGACCGTGGCGGCTGGTGAGCCCGACCAACAACCGGGCCACCTTGTCCGCCCCGTACACCACTCGCCGCGCCGCCGGGGCCATGCCGCCGCCGTCGCTGACCAATACCGCCTCCGGGTGCAGCAATGAAACCAAAGCGGCGGTATCGCCCCGGCCGAGCGCGTCGGCGATGGCGGCGAGCATTCGCTGTTGCTCGGCGATGTCCGTCTTGGGCGGAGGTGGGGTTTCAGCGACGGGCGGCGAGCTCGGGAGGCGTACTGGCGGGCGGTGGCTACGGTGCAGCCGAGCACCTCCGCGATCTCGGTGAAGCTCACGTCGAGCATGTCGTGCAGCACGAACGCGACCCGCTGTTCCGGGGTCAGTCGTTCCAACACGACCATGGCGGCCATCCGGACGTCCTCGTCGCGCACGACAAAGGCTAGGGGATCGTCTTCAGCGGTCGTGCTGACCAGAGGCTCGGGCAGCCACGGGCCCACATAGCTCTCCCGGCGGGCGGTCGCGGAACGCAGCCGGTCCAGGCGCAGCCGGCTGACCACAGTAGTCAGCCACGCCTTCGGATCGCGGATGGCGGCGCGTTCGTCATCCGACAGCCGGCGCAGCCGTAGCCAGGCATCCTGTACGGCGTCCTCGGCGTCGGCCCAGCTGCCAGTGAGCCGATAACCGACGCCGATCAGGTGCGTGCGATGCGTCTCGATGTCCAGAATGTGCTCGGCGGTCTCAACGCACACGCAGCCGCCCCAATAGGTCGTTCGGTATGATTCGCACGGCGAATGGTCTTGTGGCCTCGAATGGCTCGTCGCCGACCGCCTTGGCTACTTCCCGATACTTGCCGTTCGGGCCCAGTTCCAGCGCCAGCAGGCTGGGCACCTTGGGGTCGATGATCCAGTAACTGGAGACGCCCATGCGTTGGTAGAGCGCCCGTTTGAGCGTGAGGTCGATGGACTGGCCACTCGGTGAGAGGACTTCAACCGCCAGTACCGGCGCGGTCGGCAGGTTTTTCTCGGTCAGCTCGGCGAATCGGGCGACCAGCACGTCTGGCTGCACTTCGGTGAGCTGGTCGGGCTGCACCGCGAACGGCGCGGCAAGTGCATACAGATCGGCCGGGCAGGCGTCGTCGAGCAGCCGGTAAAGCCGCAGGCCAACCGTCTGGTGTCGTAATCCCGGCGCGGGGCTCACCAGGAGCTCACCGTCGATGAGCTCGTAACGCCGTCCGTCATCGGGCATGCCCTCCAGGTCAGCGACCGTGAAGGGAGCTGTGGCGTGAACGCTCATGGCTGTCATAGTTCCCCCTCGGGTTGTCGCTGCCAACCTGGCACACCCCACCGACAGTTTTCGGATGTTGTCGGGACGGCGGCATAGACTCAGCCACATGCCAGGCCGGATCAGGGAAGCCGACATTGCGCAGGTTCGTGATCGGGTCCGGATCGAGGAGGTGGTCAGCGAGTATCTCGCGCTGCGGCGCGCCGGCGCCGGCTCGCTGAAGGGGCTCTGCCCTTTTCATGACGAGAAGACACCGTCGTTCAGCGTCCGGCTGACGAACAGCACCTTCCACTGTTTCGGCTGCGGCGCGGGCGGCAGCGTGATCGACTTCGTGATGCGGATCGAGCACCTCGGCTTCGTCGAGGCTGTGGAGCGTCTGGCCGACCGGGTTGGCGTGCGGCTGACCTACGAAGGCGGCGGCTCATCCACCCAACGTGAGCGAGGCACTCGGACGCGGCTGTTCGGGGCTAACCGCCGCGCGGCCGAGTTCTACGCCGAACGGCTGCGCACCGTTGAGGCGGCCCCCGCGATGCGTTTTCTCACCGGTCGGGGTTTTGACGCCGCAGCGGCTGAGCGATTCGGCTGCGGATACGCGCCTTCGGAGTGGGACGGGCTGACCAAGCATCTGCTTGCCGCCGGTTTCACCCTTGAAGAGTTGCTTAAAGCCGGGTTGTCCAAGGAGGGCCGGCGTGGGCCGATCGACCGGTTCCGCCGCCGGCTGCTGTGGCCGATCCGGGACTTGGGTGGCGATGTGGTCGGGTTCGGCGCCCGCAGGCTCTTCGATGACGACCCCATCGAGGCCAAGTACCTCAACACCGCGGAGACTCCGGTGTATCGCAAGACCCACGTGCTGTTCGGTCTGGACTTGGCCAAGCGGGAGATCGCCCGGCGTCGGCAGGCCGTCGTCGTGGAGGGCTATACCGACGTGATGGCCATGCATCTGGCCGGGGTGACCACGGCTGTGGCCGCCTGCGGCACTGCCTTCGGGGCCGAACACATCGCCGTGCTGCGCCGGTTGATCGGGGACGACTCGTTCGAGTTCGGTGAGATGATCTACACCTTCGACGGCGACGCCGCCGGTCAGGCCGCCGCATTGAAAGCATTCGAAGGTGACCAAGCGTTTGCCGCCCAGACGTTCGTGGCGATCGCCCCCGACGGGCACGATCCGTGCGAGCTGCGGCAAACCAGCGGAGACGCCGCCGTGCGCGATCTGATAGCCCGCCGTGAGCCGCTGTTCGAATTCGCGATTCGCTCGATGCTGCGTGAGCACAACCTGGACACCCCGGAAGGGCAGACGGCCGCGCTGCGTCGAGCGGTTCCGCTGGTGGCCCGCATCCGTCGGGAGGACCTGCGCGACGAGTACGCGCGCCGGCTCGCCGGCTGGACCGGCTGGCGTGACGAGTTCATGGTGGTGCGCCGGGTCCGCGAGGAGGCTGGCGTGCCAGCTGAGCGGGTGCGTGGCCGCCGGCAGCCTCCGCCCCCACCGGCGCGCGACGATCCCCGCCTGCATGTGCAGCGGGAGGCGCTCAAGGCGGCCCTGCAGGTGCCGGCGGTGGCCGGCCCGGCGTTCGATGAACTGCCACCCGACGGGTTCACCCATCCCGCGTTCGCCGCGATCCGGTCGGCTATCGAGGAGGCCGGTGGAGTATGCGGCGAGTTGCGGGGGCAAGCCTGGCTGGAGGCAGTGTTGGCCCACTGCACATCGCAGGCCCGCCCGTTGGTCACCGAACTGGCGGTTGAGCCGATGGAACTGCCCCAGAAGAACTTCGACGAGGCGCGCTATGTCTCCAGCGTGCTGGCCGGTGTGCGGCTGGCGCTTGTGGAGGCCGAGATCGCCGAGCTCAAGAGCCGGTTGCAGCGCATCAACCCGATTGAAGACCCTGAGGCATCCCATCAACTGTTCGGTGATCTGGTGCCGTTGGAGCAGTACCGCATTGCTCTGCGGGAGCAGGCGTTTCGATGAAGCTCGCCGCCACGGTCCGTCACCTGCTTGGTTGGCCGGCGCTGCCTGAGGGCTTCAGCGCCTTGCTGGATCCGGACGAACACGTACTTGCCAGCGCCAGCGTGTCGCCCGTCGAGCGCGGTGAGATGGTGGTGGCCAGCTCATACGGCCTCTGGTTGCCGGAGCGGCGCCGGGTGGGCTGGCACCTGGTCAGCAAGGCGATCTGGGGTAGCGGCGTGCTGACGGTAATCGAGGCCGAGGAACAGGAGGAACAGCTCGTCGAGGGCGCGGCGGCGTTTTTGACCGATCTGCCACCTCGGCGGTTGGCTCTGAGCAAGCCGGGTCGGCTGCCGAACGTGGTGCACGAGCGGGTGACCTCGTCCATCCGTTCCCGGCACCGTCGTGACCTGCCCGGGGGAGGGGCGTGGTTCGTGCAGCGCAAAGTGCCTGGTCGGGGCGGCCTGCGACTGCAGGTCCGGCCCGATCCGGGCACCGACGAGTGGGCCGTACGCCAAGCCGCGGTCGAAGTGGCCGTTAGGCTTTCGAAGAGGGCGCCGCCATGAGCACCAAAAAGGTCAGCTGGGACCCGGCGATATACCTGGCTTTCGGCGACCACCGGGCGCGTCCGTTCCACGACCTGCTGGCCAGGATTAGGACGGTCGCGCCTCGCCGGGTGGTCGATCTGGGTTGTGGTCCCGGGCACCTCACCGGGGTGCTCGCGGCCCGCTGGCCGAACGCGGAGATCGACGCGCTGGACTCCTCACCGGACATGGTCGCCGAGGCACAGGCGCGCGGCATCCCGGCTCGCCAGGCTGATGTCCGGGACTGGCGGCCTGGCCCGCGTGACGACGTGGTGGTGAGCAACGCGGTGTTGCAGTGGGTGCCCGAGCACCGCGAGCTGCTGGCGGGTTGGGTGGCCGCGATGCCGGCCGGCGGCTGGTTCGGTGTGCAGGTGCCGGGTAATTTCACCGCGCCGTCGCATGTGCTGGTCCGCGAACTGCTGGCCGAACCGCCCTGGCGGGCTCGAGTATCGGTGCGCGACGAGCTGGCTGTGGCGAGCCCAGCGCAGTACGCCGAATCGTTGGCAGCCGTGGGCGCGGATGTAGACGTGTGGGAGACGACCTATCTGCACCGCCTCAGCGGGAACCACCCGGTGCTGACCTGGATCAGCGGAACGGCGCTGCGTCCAGTGCGTGATGCGCTGAACGACACCGAGTGGGCCGAGTTCCGCGAGGCGCTGGCGCCCCGGCTGCGCTCGGCCTATCCGGTGAGCTCAGATGGCAGCACCTGGTTACCATTCCGACGGATCTTCACGGTGGCCAGGGCTGGCGGCTGAGATTGAGGCAGTTCGACTGGTCGTCAATCCGGCTGTTGGCTGTTGACGTTTGGGTGCGGATCGCGCCTACCTCGAGTGACGGCGCTCACTGTGTCCACGATCTTGGCCTTTGCCACACCGGCCGCGCCCTGTACGGCCGGGTGATCGGCGACTCGGCGATAGGTGCGGGCCAGCTGCTCGTAGCGTTCTTTACCGGCGCGGGCACCCAGCACGTACCCTGCTGCCGCGCCAATGATCAACGGGATCATCAAGTTTCCTCCTCCAGACGGATCTCGTGTGTTTATCCTGCCGTTGTCTGCGTGGTGCGCAAGACCGGAGCACCCCGTGAGACCAATCTGGCGGTGCGCTATCGTTACAGGGTGCCGGCAGCCAGACCGGCCACAGCCGGTCCTCCGTAGCTCAATTGGCAGAGCATGCGACTGTTAATCGCAGGGTTACTGGTTCGAGTCCAGTCGGGGGAGCCAAAATCCCAGGTCAGAGTCGATGCTCTAACGCCGAACTTGATCTCAACGAAGATCAAATGTTCACTTAGTGGCCATTTATTCTCGGGTCGTGCAGCTCCAGCACTCGCGCGGCGGCATCACCGGTTACACCTCGAC
>JAFASX010000054.1 GCA_019244295.1 Pseudonocardia sp. | reverse complement strand
GCTGGCCAGCGCGCTAGGCGCAGGGAACGTGACCAGCGTGGAAGTTGATCCGACCGTCGCCACGCACGCCCGATCAGCGCTCGATCGAGCCGGTTTCAGCGCCGTCACAGTGATCACCGGAGAAGGCCTGGACGGCTGGCCGGCCGGCGCACCCTATGACCGCATCATCGCCACCCGCGGTGTGTACACAATCCCGTGGGCGTGGATTCAGCAGCTTGCGCCGGGAAGGCGGTTGGTTGTGCCCATCAGTAACCTGTACTACCCGCTCGGCTTGGCTTCGTTGACCCGCACGTCAGACAGTGAGGCGGCCGGGGCGGTGGTCAGTGAAGCGGCGTTCATGGCGGCCCGAGCCCAGCGAATACCTCGTCGTGAGTCAATCAACTGGGACATCCCGGCACGTGAGTCAACCACACCACTGCATCCGTGGTGGTGGGCCGGGAAAATCGACGCCATGGTCGCGATCGGACAACGGGTTCGCGGTATCCGAGCGATGTGGCAGCCCGGCGGCGGCAAGACTGGAATTGGCTGGCTCACCGCCCCCAGCGACGGATCATGGGCAGCGGTGGAAGCCACCGCCACCGGGGCACCGTATGAGGTTGAGCAGGCCGGCCCGCGCAACCTCTACCACGAGGTCCGCACCGCCTACCGGTGGTGGCGCGATACGGGCAAGCCCGCTCAGACCGACTGGCGCGTCACCGTGACACCCGCCGGCCAAGACATCACCCTCGCGCATGACCGTCAGTTGATCGCGTCCTAAAACCGGCGACCGGGACTTTCGGCCAGAGGCCATCGCGACCCCAGCTCTGTTCCAAGACGAATAGACAATCTTGCGCTGGCGGTGACGGCGACGACGAACAAGGTCGAGCCGATGGAGTTCGAGGAGGTCTTCTGGCAGGGCCGCCTCCAGCGGCGCCCAGCAGTGGAAGACAGATGATCAGGTCTCCACAAAAGATGTGGATGCCCCTCGCGGGACGCTCGCAGGCGGGTAAAAATAGGTGCCACATCGGTCACACCGGCCACTTCAGTCTCATTGGTACCTATTTCGCCTCAGGAACCAGGGCCCGCCGCGCGGGCCGCCGTCAGAGCGGGAAAACCGGCACTCGCCGCATCATCGCATCACCAGCCCCAGGAGTACCTACTTTCGGACCAGCCGGGGCGGCCTAGATGGCGAGCCAACATGAACGCGACGCCCAGCCCTCATCGGATCACCGGCCTGCCTGCGGCGGGGTGTCCAACATCTGCTCGGCGATCTCCCGCAGCCGACAGGGCCATACCGGCGCCGCCCCGGTGTGAGTGCGGCAGGTCGCGCAGTGTCCGGAGGCGTCCGGGACGTGCGCGGCCAGCAGTCGACGCAGCGACTGTGGCCCACCGAAACGGACCAGGAACTGCGCCGCAGCGGCAACCGGGTCATCTGGATCGCTCATCGGATGCCCGCTGAGGCCACGCGACTCGCGAGACGCCGCCGTCCACGAGCTAGTCGTCTGTATTTGTTGAGTAAATGACTAGACCTGGTCATGGCTTATCACCCCCAGGTCCAAGCGGAGAGCTCCCGGATCGCGGTGAGCAGGTCCTCACCGCGCACTGCGGCCCCGGCGAGGGCCTCGTGGTGGCGGATGTAGTCGCGGACTTCCTCGGCCGCGCGGATGACCAACCCCCGGGTCACCGTCTCGGCTAGGACCACGGCGCCACCGTCCCGATCGGGATCGCCGAGCACGGCGAAAGCGTGGTAGGTCTGGGTGGTCTCGGCGGCGGTGAACGGGATCATCCCGAGCTCAACGGTCGGCAGTGCCGCCACCTCGGCCAACCGCGTGAACTGTGCGCGCATGTCGGCGGCGCTGATCAGGCGTCGACGCAGCGCGGTCTCGGTGAACAGCAGCTTGAACCGTTTGGTCTCATCTGCCAGCACCGCCTGGCGGGCCATCCGAGCCGCGACGACCTCAGCGAGTACCTCACCGGGCGGGGCCAGATTCTCGGCCAGCCGGAACATCGCCTCGGCGTAGGGGGCGGTCTGCGCCAGACCGGGGACGACATCGAAGGAGAACTCCCACAGCGCGCTCGCCTCGGCCTCCAGCGCCCGGATCTCCTCCTGGACGCGGCGGCGCCCCGGGGCCATCGCCTTCTTCCACTCGGTCAGCGCCACGCCCAGCTCCTGGGCGAGGTCCACCAACCGCGTGCCCAGCTCAGGCTCCGCGCCCAGCAGCAGGGTCCACTGCCGGACCTCTTCCGGTTTGGCCAGCGTGATCCCGCGTTCGACCCGCGACACCTTGGACTGGGTCCACCCCAGACGGCGACCCAGCTCGGTAGTACTCAGCCCGGCGTCGCGGCGCAGCGAGCGCAGCCCCTCCGCAAGCTCATGACGAGCCGCGGAGCCGCCGGCCTCGCTCACGCGACCAGGCTCGGCTCGTGACGGCGCAGGTACTCGGCCAACGGGATCGCGTGGCGCCGCGCCAGCGCGCGAACGCGCAGATAGTCGGCGATTCCAGTGGTCGGGACCTGCTCGGGTCGCACGAAGCGACCATCGTACCCGGACCGCGACCTCGCCCTCCGACAGCGGGACCATCCCGTCCACACCGAGGACCCCGACGATGATCAGTTCATTGGGGGTGTCGTCATCCCACCAGACCGACGGGCAGGTGTATCCGCCCTTGCAGTTCGAGTCCACCGACAGTCGTCGCAACATCGCTTCACCCCAACTTCTAGTCGTTTACTCATTTTGACTGAGTGACTTGAAGCGTCAAGGGCTCGGCCACACCGTCGGCGGCGACCGATCGCCGGCTGATGGGGGTGCGAGACAGCGACACGGCCGCCGGTCGAGACACCGGTTGCGCATGACTGTCAGGGAGGCGCAGTACGGTGCCGGACATGGCAGTCGAGGTAGGGACCGAGCTGGTCGAGTTCGATGGGCAGTTCTCGCTGATGGCGGCTCCGACCGCCGCTCACGACCCAGGCGCATACCTCGTCAACGCCGGTGGCGAGCACGGTGAGGTCTTCACCCGGCCGTGGGTGGTGGCGCTCATCCTGGACCTGGTGGGCTACACGGATGACCGCGATCTGGCCGACTTGCGCGTCGTCGAGCCGGCGTGCGGTACGGGCGCCTTCCTGGGGCCGCTCGTCACGCGTCTGAGCACCTCATGTCGCCGACGGAACCGGCCAATCACCGATGCCGTCGCTGCTCTTCGAGCATTCGACCTCTTGCCGGCCAATGTCGAGCAAGCATGCCAACTCGTCAGGCGGGCACTCACCGACGACGGGTGGCCGGAGCCGGATGTCGAGAAGCTCGCCGGAGAATGGGTTCAAGTCGCCGATTACCTGTTACGCCCGATGGGGGTTGACGCCGTGGATCTCGTTGTCGGCAACCCCCCGTACGTTCGGCTCGAGGACGTACCGGACGCACGAATGCAGGCCTACCGGGCGGCTTGCCGGACCATGACCGGCCGCAGTGACCTGTACATCGGGTTCTTTGAACGGGCGTTGTGCTCACTCAAGGCAGGCGGGAAAGTGGGCTTCATCTGTGCCGACCGGTGGATGCGCAACCAGTACGGGCGACACCTGCGAGCTCTCATCGCGGAACACTTCAGCGCCGACGTCGTGATCACTATGCACGACGTGAACGCCTTCGAGCGGCGGGTGTCGGCTTATCCGGCCATCACGATCCTCTCCCGCCGCCCGCAGCAGGCCGCACTCGTCGCCAACACCACCTCGAAGTTCGGAGCCGACAGGGCGCCCGAGCTGGCGGGATATGCGCAGGGTGGCGGCCATGCGACCGTGACGACCCCGGGCTACCAGGCGTCGCGTCTGTCCCACTGGTTCACCGGAGAAGAATCCTGGCCGACCGGTTCACCGGCGCGACTCACCATGCTCGAGCACTTCACCGATCACTTCCCTCCGCTCGAGGACCCCGCCACGCAGACCCGAGTCGGTATCGGTGTCGCGACCGGAGCCGACGACGTATTCATCACCACACAGACGAATATTAGCGAGCCCGATCGGTTGCTACCGCTTGCCACGGTCTCAGACATTGCGTCCGGCCGGCTCAAATGGTCCGGTCACTATCTCGTCAACCCTTGGGACGACAACGGGCTGGTCCAGCCGCGGGACTACCCGCGGATGTACGCGTACTTCGAGGACAACGCCGAAGCGCTCAAGCGTCGGAACGTCGCCGGACGGCAGCCGCACCGCTGGTATCGCACGATCGACCGAGTCATTCCCGGGCTAAGGGAATCCCCGAAGCTCCTGATTCCCGACATGCGCCTGACCATGCACCCGGTGCTCGACGAGGGGACAACGTACCCGCACCACAACCTGTACTTCGTGACCTCCCGCGGCTGGGACCTCCGTGTCCTCGGTGGCTTGCTGCTCTCACGCGTCGCGAGCGCCTTCGTGGAGGCCTACTGCGTGAAGATGCGCGGCGGCACACTCCGCTTTCAGGCGCAATATCTCCGGCGAATCCGGGTACCACGCCTCGCCGACATCTCAGCCGATGACGCGGGTGCGCTCGCCGATGCGTTCAACCGCCGTGACGTGGACGCCGCTACCGCCGTTGCTCTCCGCCTATACCAGCTCGAATCATTCCCGGAATAGACGACTGGTGATCAACAGCACATCACGCTGCTTTGATCAGCTCGCACCACCATGACGTGCTGTTGATCACCATTTCAGCGTGGCAGTCAGCCCACCACGTGGGCCAGTCTTGCGATATCGGACGGCAGCGTGCCAGGCGGTCAGCTCGGGCACGCTCAACCGATGCCACGCGCCGCGAACCCACCGAACGACGCCTGGTAGGTGGCGGTCGTCGCAATCGACGCCCCGGCCCGGTAGAACGCCAGATGCGCGGCCCTGATCTCGTCTGGGTCGTCGGCCAACAACCGCGCCGACCACAGCGCGTCGGACAGATCATGGCCGCGCGCTTCGAGCTCGGTGGCTAAGCCGCCATCCGACACGAGGCACGAGGGGCAGGCCGTTCGGGTCCAGCATGTCCATAGCCTGAGCGTATGGCGGCCCCAACCGGTTACCGCGGCGAGTGACTGGCCAACCTATCGAAATCCGTTACGGTGTGGGCGATGCCCACGAACCAGCACGCACCCGGCCGCATTTTTCTGCTTCGCCATGGCGAGACCGAGTGGTCGGCTAGCTTCCGGCACACCGGCCGCACCGACGTCCCACTCACCAAACGAGGCCGCGAACTTGCGGTAGCCGCCGGTCAGCTTCTGGCCGCCATGCAAGGTTCCGCGACGAAAACAATGGTCTACAGCAGCCCCATGCGACGCGCGGTAGATACCGCCCAGCTGGCCGGGCTCAAGCCAGTCCTGGACGAGCAACTCAAGGAATGGGACTACGGCGACTACGAGGGACTCACCACAGATCAGATCCGGGAGAGCGTGCCGGACTGGAGGGTGTGGTCCCATCCAAGCCCCGGCGGGGAGAGTGCCGAAGAGGTCGGCAAGCGGGCCGATGAGGTGCTCGCCCGCTACCGAGGCATGCTCACCGAAGGTAACGTGGTGTTGGTCGGCCACGGGCACTTCAGCCGGGTGCTGACTGCGCGCTGGCTGGGTCTGCCAGCCAAGGACGGTCTCAGTTTCCGACTGGACGCCGGCGCGCTGACCGTGCTGGGCGACGAGCGCGGGGCACCACAACTCGAGCATGTGAACCTCGTCCCATGCAGGCGGTAGACCGGCGGCAGACCGCGGCCGCTCGATGACACGTCATCGACGGCGGCGAGCCTCGTCCAGGTCAGCGGCCCACACCCTGGCCGGTTCGCTGAGCAGCGACAGCAACGCGGTGAGCACAACCAACCCGGCCAACACGCCAACCACTACCTGGTGGGAAGGGCCGAGCAACGAATACACCGCAGGCAACGATAACAACTGAGTAACGATCGCGGGCGTGCGGGCCCAGGCCCGGCCCCGCAGCAAGCCCAGGCCGACCGCGAGCAAGCCCACCCCGATCAGCAGGAACATAGCGGCTTCGCCGAGTACCGCCCGGATACCGAGCGCAGCGGCCCCGGCCAACGTGACGAGGTAAACAACGAGGTACCCGGCGAACCCCACGCCGAGTACGCCTTGCGCGGCGACGAGAATACCGGCCACCCGAATCGCCTTAGGCGGCGGCTCAGGTTCTGGCTTCGGCTGTGCCCTCACGACGTCACCTTAACGTGACTTGCGATCCCGTTAGGCTGCCAACGTGCGTGCTCTGCTCGTGGTCAACCCTCAGGCGACCTCGACCACCGCCGCTGGCCAAGACCAGCTCGCGCACGCGCTCGGCAACGAACTGACGCTCGACGTCCTGCAGACAAGATGCCGGGGCCATGCGGCGCGGGCCGTCGCGACCGCCGTGCGCACGGGTGTCGAGCTGGTGGTTGTCCACGGCGGCGACGGCACGGTTAACGAAGTGGTCAACGGGATGCTCGGAGCGGGCGTTTCTGAGGTTCCCGCGCTCGCGGTGCTACCCGGCGGCTCAGCGAATGTCTTCGCCAGAGCCATGGGAATACCGCGTGATCCGCTGGCCGCCACCTCCGTCGTGCTGCGCGCGCTGGAAGCTAGGCGCACCCGGTCGGTCGGACTGGGGCGGGCCGATGACCGCTGGTTCACCTTCAACGCCGGCCTGGGCTGGGACGCCGACGTGGTTGCTTCGGTAGAGCGCGCTCGCGCTCGGGGCCATAGGGCCGGCCCCGTGCGGTATGCCGCCACGGCGCTGCGGCACTACTTGCGCCAGTGCCGGCACCCGACCGCACTGACCGTAACGTTACCGGGGCGAGACGAGATTCTCGGCGTTCGGCTGGCGCTGGTCTGCAACACCGATCCGTGGACCTACCTCGGTTCGCGACCGGTGCGCACCAACCCGGGCTGCGGGGGGACCGACGGGCTCGCGTTGTTCGCGTTGCGCAGTCTCGGGCTGGGCACCGTCCTACCGGTAATGCGCGAGATACTCCGCGGAGCGGGTAACCGGAACGCACCGAATGTGCTTCGCGGTGACGAATTACCACTCATCCGTGTGACCAGCCCTACCCCGGTAGCGTTCCAGCTTGATGGCGACTACCTGGGAGAACGGAGCGAGATGGAGTTCATCGCCGTCCCTTCAGCGCTGCGAGTCGTCGTATGAGAACCGCGGCTCGCCGCACTTCGCGCTTCGCTAGCCACCAGTGTCGAGAGCAATTTGAGCCATTCACCGACCGAGTTGTGCCGTCGATCCCGTTGGGGCTCGCATTGCGCGCTTTGATCGTCCAACGTTAACTCAAGCAAGACCACGCCCGCCGGGGTTCGCTCCCCGGCACGGTCGGATTCACGAGGGCGACCTTCACGGATCCGGCGGGTTCGGTCAGTCGTTCAGCGTAGTCAATGACGCAGCGTAATTGCTTGCGATCGCGTGACTCCGATGGGCGAGTGAGCAAGCTCTCCCCCGACCGGCCCACGACCCTTTGAACATGTGGGTGTCTCGTGAAATAATTCACAAGCCGCCCACCAGGTAACCCCATCATACGCGCAAGACCGCGCAACATGAGCAAGGAGCAGAGCAACCATGGACTGGCGCCACCGCGCGGCCTGCCGTGACGAGGATCCGGAGCTGTTCTTCCCTGTGGGAACCTCCGGCCCCGCGCTGTTGCAGATCGCCGAGGCCAAAACCGTCTGTCGGCGCTGCCCCGTGAACACCGAATGCCTGAGCTGGGCGTTGGAAAGCGGCCAGGACGCAGGTGTGTGGGGCGGCATGAGCGAAGACGAGCGCCGGGTTCTCAAACGCCGCAACGCCCGCACTAGGACACGTAGCGGAGCCTGACAAGAACCCCGAAGCAAGATTTGACGCGCTCCCCATATCCCGAGCCCGGCACCGATCAATCCGGTGCCGGGCTCGTGGCTTCCTCGACCGCGACCTCAGCCGCGGATCAGCGGTACCCGCAGTACCGCGTCGGTGCCCCGGGTCCGGCCGGGTCGCATGCTTAACGACGCATCCAGTTCCGAGTCCACCAGGGTTCGCACAATCTGCAGACCCAGCCCCTGCGACCGTTCCAAAGAGAACCCACGGGGAAGTCCTCGCCCATCGTCGCTGATGATCACGTCCAGCCAACCCGCCGTGCGGCGCGCCGAGATAACCACCTCACCACGCGCGCCTGACGGGTAGGCGTGCGCCAGGGCGTTGTGCACCAGTTCGGTGAGCACCATGATCAGCGGAGTGGCCAGGGCGGCCGGGACCACCCCGAAGCTGCCTTCCCGCCGCAACGTCACTCTGGACTCGGCGATGGCCACATCACCGAGCATCGGCATGACCCGGTCCACCACATCGTCCAGGTCCAGTAGTTCATCAACCGACATGGACAGGATCTCGTGTACCAGCGAGATCGAGGTCACCCGCCGCACCGACTCGCTGAGCGCGCGCTTGGCTTCAGGGTTCGTGGTACGTCGTGACTGCAGCCGCAGCAGGGCGGCGACGGTCTGCAGGTTGTTCTTCACCCGGTGGTGGATTTCCCGAATCGTCGCGTCCTTGGTCAGCAATGCTCGGTCGCGCCGTTTGACCTCGGTGACGTCGCAGACCAGCACCAGCGCCCCGGCTGGCGCGCCCCTGGGGCGCAGCGGCAGCGCCCGCAGCAGCATCGCGCCACCGCCGGCCTCCAGCTCCATGCGCAGCGAAGGGCGGCCCTCCAGCGCCGAGCGGATGCGGCCCACCATTTCGCTGGCGTCGAACGGGTCTCGGACCAGCCGCCGCGTCACGTTGCTGAGCACCGTGCCGACAAGGTCCGAGCCATAGCCCATTCGGTGGTAGGCCGACAACGCGTTTGGGCTGGCGAAAACGACCCGCCCAGCGGCGTCCAACCTGATCAGACCGTCACCGACCCGGGGATTGGTCTGGATGTCCACCGCCGCCCCGACCGCGGGAAACGCCCCGTCGGCGACCATCTGGCAGAGATCGGCGGCACCGCTGAGATAGGCGACCTCCAGTGGGCTCGGCACCCTGGCCACCGCCAAGTTGGTATCCCGCGAGAGTACCGCCAAGGCCACACCATCTCGGCAGACCGGGATAGTCTCGCGCCGGATGGGTACCCCGTGGTGCCAGCACGGCTCATCTTCGCGGCAGATCCGCCCGTCCGCGATGGCCCGACGCAGCTGGCCGCGCGCCGGCTCGTCGAATGTGCTGCCCACCGCATCCTCCGGATGCGCGGTGGGCGCGGTGGTCGGCCGGGCCTGGGCCACGCAGAGGAACCGGACCGTCGGCGGAGGGCCCGACCCCGGATCCGGCTCGCCAGGAGCTCGCTGGCCCGGAACCTCCGCCGCTGAATCCTCCGGGACCGCCGCCGGGGGGTCATCTGGTAGAGGAATCCAGAGCATGAAGTCGGCGAAGGACAGGTCCGCCAACAGCTGCCATTCGGCCACCAGCCGCTGCAGATGGTCGACGGCGACTCCGGACAACCGGGTGTGCACGGCGACCAGCTCGCTCAGCGTGGACACCGGTCAGCTCCTTCTTCGGCGTTGCCCGGCGCGGCAAGCCTCAGCCCCGGCGCTCAATCCTGGTTCGGCGGATCTCCACCGTAGTTCCCGCAGGTCCGTACTCGACGGTGACCTCCGCCTGTTCAAGCACCGCCGCCCGGATTTGCTCACGCAGGCGGGCCCGCAAACCGTTGGGAGCCCGATCGCCACCGCACTTGCGCGCCAGCAGCTGCTTGAGTTTCTCTTCGATCCCGTAGGCGGCCAGGCACGGATTGCACTCGTCAAGGTGCCGCCGCACCAGTTCACGGCAAGCCTGGTCACATTCATGGTCGAGGAAAAGCCACACCGCGGCGAGCACGTCCTGACAATGCGCCTCGTGCGGGTTACCGCTGCTCACTTGTCGCCTCCTGCCCACGCAGGAACCCGCGCTCACGCGCGATGTCGGTCAGCTGTTCACGCAGCTGCCGCCGGCCGCGGTGCAGGCGGGACATCACAGTACCGATGGGGGTACCCATGATGTCAGCGATCTCCTTGTAGGCGAAGCCCTCCACATCAGCGAGATACACCGCCATCCGGAAGTCCTCCGGCAGCTCCTGCAGCGCCGCTTTGACATCGCTGTCCGGCAGCCGGTCCAACGCCTCCATCTCGGCCGAGCGCAACCCCGTCGAGCTGTGCTCGCCGACCTGGGCAAGCTGCCAGTCGGTGATCTCGTCGGTCGGATGCGCGGCGGGCTGGCGCTGCCGCTTGCGGTAGCCATTGATGTAAGTGTTAGTGAGGATGCGATAGAGCCAGGCCTTGATGTTAGTGCCGGGCCGGAAGGACTCGAAGGCCGCGAAAGCCTTGAGATAGGTCTCCTGGACTAGGTCCTCCGCGTCGGAGGGATTGCGAGTCATCCGCAGCGCCGCGCTATACAGCTGGTCAAGCAGCGGCATCGCGTCCCGTTCGAAGCGGGCGGCTCGCTGCGCGGCGGTCTCCGGCTCCGTCGGCTCCGTCGGCTCAGTGAGTTCGGTGGGCTCCGTCAGCTCGGCGCCAGCGAGACTGGTATCCTCGCCCCCGGCCACACCGGTGGGCTCCGCCAGCTGCTTCGACACCGGGTTGCCTCCACGTCGCCCTCGGGACGTCACCTCGTGTCGCCGCCTCGCCGGTTCGACGGCGGGGCTGATCGCGACCGGCGACCACGATACGCTCACTGGGCGCCGCCGGCCCGTCAACGCGGTTTCCGGCCCGGCCACCCCAGCGTCGAAGACAGGCTGGGACACTTCCATCGCGCTCGGCATCACGGCAGCTAACACACTAGATAGAACAGCCAGCCGACCCCTGTGATTCCTTATTGGAGCACCTCGTAGGCTCACTGGCATGGCTGGACAGGCAACCCCGGCGACCGCTCTGCTGGACGCGCGGCACATTCGCTACCGGGTGCACAGCTATCAGCACCAAGCCGGCGCCGCCTACGGCCTGGAGGCGGCGCGGGAGCTCGGGCTCGATCCGGCGCGGGTGTTCAAGACGCTGATCACCGAGGTAGACACCCGTCTGACAGTCGGAGTGCTGCCGGTCGGCGCCACCCTCGATCTCAAAGCGCTGGCCGCCGCGGTAGGCGGCAAGCGAGCCAAAATGGCCGAGGTCAGCGCCGCCGAGCGGGCCACCGGGTATGTGGCTGGGGGAATCTCGCCACTGGGTCAGAAACGCCAGCTACCGGTCGTGCTGGATGCCTCTGCCGAGGTGTTTGAGACGATCTTCTGCAGCGGCGGGCAGCGTGGCTTGGAGGTTGAGCTGGCGCCATCCGACCTAGCCGAGCTGACCAACGCGACGGTAGCTCCTATCACGTCATGACCGAGGCTCCGCTGACCCGAGCCCGCGCCCTCTGGCAAGACTGGGTCACCCCAGGGCAGGCGCCGAGGCCGCTGCCGCGGGAGATGCTGGTAGCGGTCTACCGGCTCTGGCTGCTCGCCTTCCTGCTAAAGATGCTCGGCTCATCGTGGGACGTGTCGTGGCACTTCCGCTGGCTGCGCGACGATCTGGCCCCGCCGCACCTGCTGAACTCGGTGGGCACCGCGCTGGCCATCGCTTTGGTCACCCTGCATAGCTACACCGGCTACGGGGTGGACAGACGCGCGCTGCGGCTGATGCAGGTCGGCATGTCCACGTTCCTGGTGGCCATCCCGCTGGACATCATCAACCACCGGATCAACGGCTTGGACATCACGACCTGGAGCGCCACCCACGCCTTGCTCTACCTGGGCACCGCGATCGTACTGGCCGGGGTCATCCGGGGATGGTGGCGCTACGGCCCGCCTGGCCACGAGCATCGCTTGGTGATCAGCGCGTTCTGGCTGTTCTTCCTGGAGAACGTCATGTTCGCGGCTGGCCAGCAGGAATACGGCGTGGTCGCGGTGGCCGCCTGGGATGCCGGCCGGCCAGAAGCCGAGCCCGAGCTGCTGCAGTTCGCGGCCAACCAGGCCGGCCATCCGATGGACCGCAACACCTTGGTCAGCTTCGCGTTGCCGGTTCCGCCGTGGGTCTATCTCGCCTGGATCATCACCGCCGCCATGCTGGTGTTGGTGGTAGCCCGCTGGACAGTCGGCTGGCGCTGGACCGCCACCTCGGTCACCGTCGCCTATCTGGCCTATCGCTGCACGATCTGGGTGTTGCTGGCCGAGGCCGGTTTCCCGCGCTCGGCTGTGCCGTTCTTGCTGCTGGCGGGCGCGTTGGCGGTCGACGCGGTGATGGCGCCTCATTGGCTGCACTGGCTGGCTCGGCCGGTCTGCGGTGGCGTGATGGTGGCCGGCGCGGTGTGCGGCGGCGCCTGGCTGCAGGAGCTGCTCGCCTTGGCACCACCGCTGGACTATCACTGCGCCCCCGCCGCGGCCGTGGTATTGATTGCGTTGTGGTTGGGCGTTACCTTGCTTGTGAGGACTTCGGGTTACGCCCGCTGGCTCGCGGAGCGGTAGTCGCTAACACCGAATTTAGCAAGCTAGCAGCCCAGACGTATGCTACGTTGTCGCGAATGTTGTTTCCGGGTTACCGCGCCCGAGGGGCTTTGGCGACGTCGTCTCACGAATGTGCCGCCTCGCCCAAGGAAGCTTGAGGCAGCGAGTGGATACGCACGGGCCGATGCAGAGCGTTGGCTGGCCCAACTCTGTCTCACCTGGGATCAGTCCGTTTCGCATCGATGTGCCGTCGAACTGGTCGGCTATCGAACCGGCCGACGGGCTGATCGCGTTCCTCGCCCCACCCAACGAGATCTTTCGAGTTAACCTCGTGGTATTCGGGCAGCGAGTGCCGGCCGACCAAACGTTGGGCCAGCTCGCCGAAGAAGCCCTGCTGGGAGCCGGTGCCACGAACATCGTCTCAATCGGGGTTGACGGTGCCGACAACGATGATCAATTGCCCAGCGCCGCTCGCCGCGCCGATCTGTTGCTGGAGGGCCGGTTGGTTCGTCAGGTGGCGGTGACCACCGAGGGACCGGATCGCTCGCGCACAGGAGTCCGCAGTGTGTACGCACTAGTCGGCAGCTGCCTAGCCGAGCGGGCCGAGGTGGACGAGATGGTGCTCATCGACATAATCTCATCGTTCACCGTCACCACATCGGTGCTGACGCCTTAGCGTGATCAGACGGCTCAGCTGATCGGACGGCTCAGGTCATCTTTTACCCGCATCTTCCGGCTCGACGAAGCCCCCCAGATGAGGACCAACATCGTCGCCTGCCCGGCTGGACGAGGTGCACGTTTGGTATGCCGGTCAGACAGGCCTGCGGGCGTCGGACCAATGGCTTTCACGGGGCCGGTCTTCCGGCCACGCTGAACTCGGGAACGGAAGGACCCGCGCTGGTTTCGATCAGTGCCACAGCCGCACGGTCCTGTCGCGGCTGGCGGTGGCCAGCAGCCGGCCGTCGGGACTGAACGCCACCCCGTTGACCCAGTTGGTGTGGCCTTCCAAGGTACGCAAGTGAGCACCGGTGGCCGGGTCCCACACCCGCACAGTCCTGTCGTAACTGGTGGTGGCCAGCAACCGACCGTCAGGACTGAACGCCACCCCCCGGACCCAGTTGGTGTGGCCTTTCAAGGTACGCAGGTGAGCACCGGT
>JAFASX010000011.1 GCA_019244295.1 Pseudonocardia sp. | reverse complement strand
GACACCCGGTCGGGCAACCAACCCTCCGGGGACACCCCCTCCGACCCATCATGCGCCACCCCACAACCATCCCGAACCACGATCACCAAACCGAGCACCACAACCCGGCGTGTCGCAACACGATCGGCTTAAAGCAAGGCCATTGGGCCGCGGTCCGGGTGCGCGGCGGGATCAACTCGGCCATCGCATCCCTAACCATGGAACGCACGTCCGGCGCACGTTGCTCCCGCGGAGGCAGCACGGAAGCTTGTTCCAAGATAGCGGCGGCGAGCAAGTACAGAGTGTCGCGGTGTTCTCGGTCGGATCGTCCGCGTTCGAGCAGCTCAAACAGAATCCGGCGTCGCTCGACGGGGCGGGCGTGCGCGCCGGCCATCACCACTACGTCGTGCCAGTGCGGCTTATCGGCGTTGTCCAGCATCAAGTTGAGGTGTTCTTCCTCGACCATCTCTCTGGCCGCCAAGTGGTCGCGAAAAGTGCGATGGATGAACTCCAATGAGCCGTCCGACAGTTCCCGCAGCAGGCCGCTTTGATGCGGCAGATAGCGCAGCACCATCTGGGGTGAGTCCTCGTTTCCGCTGCCCAGGCCGGCCATACTCGACCGAACCCGGTTGAGCGCGGTCTCGGTGGGCAGTACGAGACGCCGCTCTGTGACCAGCCAGAAAGCCAGCCGTTGGAACAGCTTCCACAGCTCTTCAGCGCGCAGCGGCGGCTCGGTCTCGGCTGCGGTCTCAACATCGGCCGGCTCGCTGGGACGGATAGCGCGGCGCAGGCGACGCAGGTGCGGCCAGCGCACCAACAATAGGTTGACGGCCTCGTCATAAATTTGCTTGCGATTCTCCGGCAGATACTCACCGCTTGCCAGGTGCAGCGCACAAAGCAATCCACAGAGCAACGGATTCGCACTCATCCCACGCAACGCGGGCCGGTTGGACAAAGTGGTCAGCAGACGTCGCTCAACGCGGATCAGTTCCTCTCGCACTTCGACGCCGACCATATTGGCCGGCTGGTCCGCGCGGGCCACCTCGTGCCAGCCGTGCACGTACTGCTCTATGCTCTGCCAGCTCATCGACTGCAGGTCGAACCGATGAAAGCCTAGTATTTCCGGGTCCGCCCACCACTGTTCGGCCACGGTGGATGGACGGGTGGTGACAACACAGCGGGTTTTTGAATATCTTTCCAGGTCCAGGATATCCTGGACCCAATGCTCGACATATTCCCGTTCTCGTGCCGGTATCTCGTCCAGGCCATCGAGTAACAGCAGCACACGTCCTTGTGCGAGCATCCGCTGAGTCCAGCCGGTCGGCATCTCATCCCGCAGGATCGGCGCAACCATCTCGGACAGATGCGGCAGCCGGACGCGGGCAAACCGACCGAGCTCCAGAAGAAACGGCACCGTCGGTAGTTCGTTGGCATCGATCCGTTGTGCCGCTTGGACGCCGAACCACCGCAGGAGCGTGCTCTTGCCCGATCCGGCCACCCCGCGAATGAGCGTCCGCTGTCGACCGCACAGAACTTGGTCGAACAGCGTCTCGGCGCTCACCACCGCGTCATCGAAAGGATCACGCCGCAGCTCCAGCGGCACGTAGCCGGCCGCGAATGGATGCCGGCGCAGGATACCTCGGAGGTCTACACCGAAGAAGTCGAACCGGTTAAGTGCGCTGGCCATGAACTCTCGATAGGTGGCGACGAAGTCTTCGTCTGGTCGGCTGAGCGCGGTCACCTCCTCGAGACGCTCGTGCATCGATAGCAGCCGCACCAGCTCGGCTCTTCTCCCCGGATCGAGCCGATTCAGCGCCCGATCGAGACGCGCGGCGGCTAACCGCTCCAACCCATCGCGGGGGTGGTGTTTGCTGATCACACCGACGATCCGGTCGTTCACCCACAGCGCCGCCCCGGACATGCCCTCCCACGGGGACGCTTCGCATCTCGGAGCCGGCGCGGGAGACACCACTACCTCCATAGTGCCTTCCCGCCAATTCGACAGCACGTTCGCCCTGCCGACTGCATGGCATACATCCCGATACCGCGTCCCGCCGCCGGGGTCAGAGCGCATCTTCCACCACGGGAACCCGACCGCCTGCACCGCGAGTACCTCGGCATGCTCACCGAGCCGCCCGTACCGAACCGGGGCCAGCGCCGGCTCGCCCTCTCGCTCGTCGATCAGCACCACCGCGAGATCGGAGTCGGAGTCAGCCCACCAGGAAACGCTAGCCGTCATCCATTCACCGGGCAGGTCGGGCTCGAACCGTAGCTGCACCGATCGGGCGGCCTCCACCACATGGGCAGCGGTCAACACGGCACCCGCACTCACCCGGTAGCCCGAGCCTCGTCGCCGCCCCTCAGCGCCAGTCACAATCAACTCGGCGACTCGAGCGCGATCAAGGGCGTCGGCGCTCATCGTTCGTCGTCCACCTCCGCACCGGAAATCAATGGCTTGCGGTCGGGCTGCGCGGGCCGGCGTGGATCGAGCGTGAGCTTCATTCGCTGGCTCGTGGCCTTCTCCAAGCTGGCGTCAGAGCCCAGCTCCACTACCCAGAACTTCACCTTTGCCCCAGGCTTGGCCTCTTTGCTCACCGCGACGGTCAGTTCCAACTCAACCGGTCCGAGCTCGAAGCGCAACTCGGTACCCGCGCCACCGCGCATCGCCATAATCAACTCGGCCCTTAGCTGGCCGATCAACTCGGCAAGTTCCACCGCCACGAACTGATCACCTTTCATTCGCCTATCGATTACACATTGTTGCAGGCTTACCAAACTAAATATCCGTCCGCGCACGTCCGAGCTCAGCCCAGCGCCGCAAGCAGCGAGTCGAGCACCGTCTCCTCATGCACCGCCATCTGGTGGCGGCGCATGATCGCACCCAGCTCGGAGCTCCACACTGGCGCGACGGGCTGTCCAACCAGCGGCGGCCCGGCGGAGCCGAGCGCGGCCAGATAGTCCTCAGCATCCATCAGCCACGGTCTCGCCCCAACCTCATCGATCAGTCGGTTGGCGATCGAAATCCCGGGCCAGTCGAAGTCCCCATGGTAGTGAAGCCGCGCTCCGGCCAACGCGTGCAACACGTCCATGGCCACCAGAGCGGGCTGCCCGCTCACGCACACCACCGGTACCTGGCCGGTGAACCGCTGGGCGGTGGCCTCTAGAACCCGGGGGTTCTCGCAAACCAGCACGATCTCAGGCGGGACCAGCGTGCATTGGCGCAGGTCCCAGCCGGTGAGGTGAACCGGGTCACCAGCGTCCGCGGCCAGCGCCAACCGCGCGGCGGCACTGCCGGCACCAGTGTGAGTAACGACAGCCCGCAAGCCGAGCGTCAGGCAGCCGGTAGACACCGAATCGAGGCTGACGCCGAACCGTTCCCACATCTTCCGACGCCCAGCGGCGGTCGTCGGGACCGGCTCGCCGACGTGCGCGGCAAGCGCACGCAGCACCAGCGCGGTGACTGTGCGGCCGTCGTCGAGCCCATGCGCCCCACCGGCCACGGCGGCCGCCAGTTCAGTGCGCGACATCGAGGTTGGACCGGCAAGCAGCCGATCGAGCACATCGGCCGCCAGGCGCACGGCCGTCACTGGGTCCGCGCTCCGGGTGAGCAGACCAGCTCGACGGACACCATCGAGCCAGTCCTCCAGCCAGGCGGCGTCGGGAAACCGCTCGCGGGCGACCGCGAACGGCGCGGCGACCGCCACCGCCCGGTTAGCGCGCTGACCGGGGCGATCGGTCACCGGGCTGCCCGTAGCCAGCTCAACTACTCGCACGAGCCCGCCGACGCCGCTACGGTTTGTCAGGCTGGCGTCCAGCTCGCCCAGGTCAATAGTGACCCGCTCGGCGGTTACCCCAGCGCCCACCAGCGCGGACACCGCGTGCCGCTCAGCTCGGGACAGCCCGGTCAGTACCACGCGGCCGTCGGTCCGCAGCCCGCGAGCTTCCAACCGCTCGCGCAGCACCCGCCAGATCCGGGCTAAAGCGGGATCAGCGAGCCAGCTCGGCAGCCCGTTCACGTGCCAACCGCGTGTAAGCGCTGGCCGTCCCACAGGTGGCGGTACTGCGCGATCCCCCGCTCGTTGGGGTCACGCAGCGCCTCGTAGATCGCCAGCGACGGAACGGTCGAATGATCGCCCCAGAGGCGTTCGCTGGTGATCACAAAATCGAGGTCGAGCTGCACGAGCAGCCCGAACAGCAGTGGGTGGGTTCGCACATCAATCTTGGGGAAGGCATCGTCGAGCAGCACGAATCTGGGCGAGTGTGGGGCGGCTCCGGCGAGCGAACTGAAATGGGCCGCAGCGGCGGCGAACAGCGGCAGGTAGCAGACCACTTTCTGCTCACCCTGGGACAGCGGCGAACGCCGATGCAGGTCATGCCACGTACCCGCGCTCTCGGGACGGGTGTAGCGGACCTTGAACACGAACCATCGCCGGTAGTCCAGCGCACGCGCGAGGTGCTCGGCGTAGGAGTCCTCGGGTGTCTCGGCCCTGGATGCCTCGATCAGCCGATGCAGCGCGTCGCGCAGCTCGCTGCGCTCGTCCGGCAGCAGCGCGCCGAGCGGACGCCCCAGCAGCTCAACCGCCCGGCGGGCGTCAGCGGACACGTCGTCACGCATTCGCCAGCGCAACGCGACTTCGATGCCCTGGCTGGTGGTGACCCCGGCAAGCAGCTGGTTCATCTCAGTGACCAGTTCTTGAGCCTCCAACCGGCGCGATCGCAGCGCCTCACCCAGGTCGCCGAGGATGTGTTCCTCAAACAGCCGACGCTCCCGCTCGGTGAGCAACTCCGCGTCCCGTTGGACAGCGGCCGCCAGTCGGTCAGCCAATTCACCGATCGGGTGTTCGCCGGACTCATCGCGGCCGACAACGGTCAGCGCGCCGGCTACCTCGACGACTCGGGGATCGCTGTCCGCGCCAGGGCCGCTGGCGGCGTCCTGCCATGCGGCATAAACCGACATCTCGGTACCCGCACGGGCCGGCGGCGGCATGGCATCGAACTGGCGGGCCAGCCCCAGCACCAACGCCGGCACGGACTGGCCAGCTTGGCAGCCCCGGGCGAGCTCGATCGCCGGAGTCGGGTCCGTCGCAAGCTCCGGATCAGCGCCAGAAGCCAGCAGGCCGGGAGTGTCCGCCACCGAAGCCAACGCGGCCACTTCCCGGGCTAGCGCGGGCTCTTGCTCAGCCAGCCGCGCACTGGCGTCGGTGGCGGACTGCTCCGCTCGGCCCACGCTGGTATGCAGCTCACGCAGTTGTTGCTCAATCTCTTTGCCTCGGCGAGCGAGCTCATCGAGTTGGGTCTTAGTCTCATCAATGCGGCGTTGGATGTCCCGGACGCTCGCGCCGACGGTCTGCTCCAGCTCCGCCGCCGCGGCGGCGGCGGTCTCGGCCCGGTCCCTGGCCTCAACGGCATCGGTCGCGGTGCGCTCGGCCTCGGCGAGGTCGGCCCGCCAGGCGGCGGCGTCCTCGGTCCAGCGGCCCAGTCGGTCAGCCAGCGGACGGGTCGCCTCCGCGTGCCGGGCGAGCGAGCCATCCAGCTCTCGCAGCCGCTCGGCGTGGGCGGCGAGGCCGCTGGCATCGCGCGGCAAGTTGTGCGCTTCGGCCAGTTCGATGAACTCACGGTGACGGGTAGTTTCGAAAGCACGCGCGGCGGCGGCTGTGCGCTCCGTCTCACTGGCTCGCCAATCGGCCTGCTCAGCGGCGTCAGTCCGCTCGTCCAGCAGCGCCCATGCCGTGATCAGCTCGGTGAACGAGGGCGCGCTGTCGAGCCAACCTTGCAACGCTATTCGCGCACCGGCCGCCGCGTCTTCGGCCGCCGCGGCCGCGTCCCGCCGCGCCCGCAGCGCATCGATCGCGGCGTCGAGCTCGGCTAGGCGCCGGGCCCGCTCGGCGGTACGCGCGCTAGCCCCGACATACTGTGCCGCTGGTTTGGTCGCTCGACCGGTGAGCGGCCCCAGTCGCCAGCTGCCGTCCGCCCCGATCGCGGCTTGGTCATTTCCGTCGGCAAAACCATCGGTGATGGTTTCCGGTTCGCGCCAGTCAATCCTGGCAAGCACCGCACGCACCACATCCTCGGTGACCGGGGACTGGGCGGGCAGGTCAACGACGAGTAGGTCGGCCAGGCTGGGCCCGCCCAATACGCCGCCGGTCCGCGAGCCGATGGGGAGTACGACATCGCGGCGCCGAGCATCGAGCACGGCGCCGTTCGGCTGGACCAACGCATCAAGCAGGCCAGATGCTTCGAGCGCCGCTTCCAACCCCGCCATCGTCGCCGCGTCCAGTCCAGGCCCGAAGTCGACCAACCGCCACAGGGGGACCCCGTCATTAGGCCCGCGCGGATCGCGGCTCCAGCCAGGCGCACCCGGCGCCGGATCTTGCTCGGCCGCGACCTCATCGCGTCGGCGGGTAGTCGTCGCCAGCTCGGTCTCGGCCGCGCGCCGATCAGCGGCCGAGGCGGCCTCGGCCTCACGATATCGGGCCAAGGCCGGCGCGGCCGCGTCCCGGGCCCGCCTGGCGACCGTGAGCACAGTGTCGGAGGACAGCTCGGTGGGCAGTGTGAGCTCGACCGCATGTGAATCAGCCAGCCACGCTTCGAGCCGGCCGAGGTAATCCGCTTCCGCCCGCTCGGCTCGCAGCTGGGCTTCAGTTCGACGGCAGCGTGCCTCATCGGCGCGTTGCTCCTCCTCCGCCGCCGCGCGCTCCGCCGCGCCCCGAGCCTCCGCCGCCTTGGCGTACTCACCGAGCGCGGCGTCGACGACACGCACGGCTGCCAGCCGCTCACCGACGCCGCGGCGACCCAGCATGGCAGCCTCGGCATGGCCGGTCAGGGCATCAATCAAAACGACTTCCGCCGCTGGGACCGCCGCCGGGACCGCCGCCGAATCGGACCCGACGAAAAGACGTGGCTCCTGCAACACCGCCGGCACCGGTAGCGCCGCTCGCACTCCGCAGCGACTCAGCTCAGCGGAAAGAACGAGCGCGCTGTCAGCGACCCTGGCAAGGTCAGCGCATAGCCGCTGGGTGTCTCCCCGCAGCCGTGCCCCAAGACGCTCGGCCCGGGATCGAGCGACGGTAGCGCCGTGCTCGGCGGCTGAGGCAGCCCCAGACAGCTCACGGGCCAGCTCTTTGCTGCTGGTGAGCCGCTGGAGATTAGCCAACGCCGGATCTCGTTCGAGTTCTTGCAGCCGGGCCTGGTCGACGCCTCGGCGCCGACTCACCTCCTCTTGTTCCCCCTCGGCCCGCTCCAGCCGCTCGACGAACGCTGTGACGTCCGCTCGGCGCCGCGCCAGCTCAGCGCTGCGGCGAGTGCGCTCCCGGTGGGCGGCCACGACCGCGCCGCCACGGGCTCGTAACACCTGCCTCGCGTAGTCGGCATACGCTACAGCGAACACGGCGACGGCTTCGGCGCCCTTTCGTTGCCGGTCGAGCTGCTCACCGAACGCGGATAGCTCGTCGAAGGTATCCCCCGCCGCCCTGACCGCGTCGTCGTCCAGCTGCGGCAGTGCCTGGGCCAGCTGCTCGGCCAGCTTCGCCGGTTCGATGTCCTCACCCACTTGAGGCTGGCGCAGCCAGTACAACAACCGCAGCAGCTCGTCGTAGCGAGCCGGATCCAGACCGAAAAGTAACTGCCCGACATGCTGTTTGTAGGCCCGGGGCGACTCGAACAGGCGCCCGGAGCGGCCGTCGACGCCAGCCTCGAGCGCGGCACGCAGCCTGTCCCGGGACAGCGGACCGGCCTCGTCTTCCAACCGCAGGTCGTGGCCCACCTGACCAGGAAAGGTGAAGTACCACGAGGTCGCGGTGCGCGCGGACTGCGATGCCCGCACCCCGACTCCGCAGGTGATCGTCTCTCGCTGCCCGTCCTGCGCAGTGCGCGCGAATTCTACCCACAGGTACCCGGCCCGGTTCTGTCCGCCGTAACCGTCGAGCATCAGCCACAGGAGGCTGGTGTGGTGCCGGCCCGACGCGGTCATCCGCTGTTTATCGCCGTCGAGGACGAACGGCAGCAACATCTCCAACGTCTTCGACTTGCCGGCACCGTTGGACCCACGCAACAGCAGCCGTCCGTCAGCGAACTCGAACACCTGGTCGTCGTACTGCCAGACGTTCAGCACCCCCGCCCTGGCCAGCTGGAACCGTGACGGTCTCCGAGACGTTAGCTCACTCGCCAGCTGGCTCACGTACCCTCCTCGAACAGCGACCCCTGGCCGCCCGCCCCGGGCTCGGCGATAGCTGGCCGAGCCAGATACCGTGCGCCGACGGCGTGCACAAGCCACCCACCTTCCGGCGCCAGCCGGATCAAACCGGCCGCCACCAGCACGTCACGAGCGTCCGCTAATGCGCTGGCGGCATCCTCCCGGTGCTCCCGTTTGAGCCCAGTGGCCCACTCGGCCAACACCTTTGCCACCGCCTCGGCCACCAGCTCCGCTGACGCCGCTCGCCACACCCGATCGGCGACCTCCGCTTCCCTCGCCGGCCCGCGCAGCGCCGCGACCAGTTGCTCCAGTATCAACAACGCGAGCTGGCGGGCCGAGCCGGCACCGGGAAACTCCAGATCGGTCAGCTCTCCGGTGAGGTCGATCGCGATCGCCCCCTCAGCCCGCAACTCGATATCGAGCCCCAACCGGTCAGCAAACCACTCGCGTTCCCGGTTGCGGTTGCGCCGCCACCACTCGGCCTGTTCCTCGGAGAGCTCAGTGATCGAAAGCACCGGCGACTCAGCCAACCGCCGACGCAGGGCCACCCTGGCGCCACCAGCGGCCGACGGCAACGCGGCGCGGTCGAGCAGCTCAGCTGGTCCGTCCATCCCACCCAACGAGGCCGCGACCAGCAATGCCAGTCGCTCACGGCGCACATCCAGCAGCGAAGCGGTGCGCTGCTCGGCCCAGTGCTCCAAGTCGCCATCACGCTCAGCTAGCACGCCGAGGTCGAGCAACACACATAATGCGGCGTGCAACGCACGGCGATCAGCGATCGCGTCGAGGTCGATGTCCAAGTTCGCATCGGCCGCGGCGGAGCGGACGCGCGCAACCAGCTCGTCGACCAGCAGCTGGTTCTTGCAGCGGCTCAGCGCGGCGATCGTCACGCAGAGCAGGGCATAGCCCCTTGGGGTGAACGGGCGTCCGTTGCGGCGGGTCAGCGGACGGGTTGAATCCCGCCCCAGGCCGGATTTGAACAACCGCGCCGCGTTCGGTTCCACCACCAGTCGATACGCAAGTCCGTCGGCAAACATCCTGGTCAGCTCCGCGCGGTGGCGACGAACCAACCGCAGCTCGTCGGCGTGCGGACCGTCGGCATGCAACAGCGGGTAGCACAGCAATGCCCTGGCCGCGCGGCGGCGCTCCACCGTGACATACACGTCCTCAGCCGGACCGGGGCGCGGCACGCTCCGGCGTTGCTGCGCGGTCATCCGGTGGCCTCCCAAGGTTGGCTTTCCGCCAGGTCCTCGACCGTGAGCGTGATATCGATCAGCTGGAGCCGCCCGGACGGACTAGTGATCACCGTGTTGCTCCCCGGGGTGCGGCGCACCGACAGCCGCAGCGGCGGCGCGTTGCCCACCGCGGCCGTCACCACAGTGGCGGTGTCCTCGGCCACGAGCGGGCGGCCGTGCCCGGCCAGCGCGCGGCCATAGAGGTCGAGCAGCACGGCCCTGGCCGCGTCGGACACTCGTACTGCGCCCAGCTCACCAGCCTGAGCGGCCAGCTCGAGCACAGCCGATGCTCGCTGTCGCTCAGCGGCTTCCCGCTCGGCGAGCCTGGCTACCTTCGCCGTCGAATAGTCATCCCGGCGCCCTACCCTGCCCCGGATGGCGCGGTTGCCATGGCGGCGCAGCGCTACCGGCACCTCGGCCGCCGGGGCGGACCACCACGATGCGGTAGGCGGAATCGGGTCACCGTCGTCCTCGGCGGGAAAACCCAGGTGCCGACATGAATACAGGCCGAAAGCCGAGGCCCACAGAGCGTGCGCGGTCTCGTCGTCCGTTGTGGCAAACCAGCCGGCGAGGGTGAGCAGGTCCGCGTAACGGCTCTGCTCACGCTGCGTGCTGGTGGCGATACGACGCAAGTTGACCAACAGCGCCCGCATCGCCTCGGTCGCCAACCGGCGTACCCCAGCCGCGTCGGAGTCGCGCCCAGCGGAGCCGATGAACCATGCGTACAAACCCCGCCAATCGGCGGGGTCGAGGCCCTGGCTCCGCCGCGCGACCGCGCCATCCAATCCCAGCAACCGCTGACCGGCGTTGGCTCGCGCGCACAGCGCTGGAACCTTCGGTCGCACGCTGTTCAGCGTCTCGGCCAGCGCGGGAGTATGGCGGGCGATCTCGTCGACAAAACGCTGCAGATAGTCCAGCAGCGCCGCTTTGAACGCCTGGAACTCGGCCCGATCGAGGTCGTAGCGAACCAAGACCCGCGACAGATAGGTGTAGAAGTCGCGAGTAGAGGACACCAACCGCTCGAACTGAGCAAACACGGTGCCAATAGTGCGGGCTAGTTCATCCGGCTCAGCGCCGGCTAACGCTGGGGCGTCGTTTCGATCCAACGCCTGAAGCCCGGCGAGAATGCCGCCCAACATCTCGGTGGACACCTCACGCGCCATTTCCGTGTGCTCGAGTAACTCCTCGACATAGCGGTGCACCAACTCCCCGCGCTGGGTGAGCTGATAACGGGCCCGGTTCTGTAAATACTCGCGTAGGCTGCGCGCCTCGGCCTCGCGCGGGCTGCGCGCCAAGTTGCCGTGCTCGACCAGGTAGGACAGCCGAGCATCGACCGTATCGGTATCGAGGACAAGGCCCTGGGCGGCCAACCGCTGGGCCACCTCGGCGGCGGACTGGTCAGACAGCAAACCAGCGATGTCACCGGCGAACGTTCGCATGATCGCGAGGTAACTCGCGGCCTCCTCGTTGACCGCGTAGCGCAGCGCCGCCAACCGCACCCGCTCGGGGTGGCTGAGAGTCTCGCTTGCATCGACCACACCGGCACCATAGCGAGACACCCCGACAGCTTCCGCCAGCCGCCAAACTGATCGAGCCGGTACCCGGACGGCCGGCTGGACACCGGCGCCAGCGGCGGTCGGCCGGCGGGGCACACACAACGATGCCCGCCGCCGATCGCGGCCGAACGTCGCGCGGTTCTAAGGCTTGGCATTCGCTTCAGCGTGAGGCAACATGATCGCTGTTGGGGAGTTCGAGTCGAGTCCCGGTTGTAACGCGACGGCTCCGCGACGCTCTGGGACTTGGCGGCCTGCCGAGCTTGTCCCGATGGGCAATCGTGACCAGATGGAGACGGTGCAGTGACCAGCAGTGACGCGAAGTCCAGCGCGAAGAAAGAGCGGCATGTCGAGAACGACCTCGCCAAGCTCAAAGGGATCGGCCCTAAGTACGCCGAGATGCTCCAGTCCATCGGAGTCGGCTCGATCAAGGAGTTGCGGCACCGCAATCCCGCGCATCTCAAAGAAATGATCGAAACCCGGCACGGGCGGGTCATCGGCCTGTCCGAGGCTTCCTGTAAAATCTGGATCGACGAAGCCAAGGCTTATCAGGATGAAGGATGATTGCGGTACCAACTAACCGCCGCCATCGAGGCGTAGCGAGGGGTGAGGACAGTATCCTCGGCTGAGGGTAATGGGTCAGGCTCGGCGATCGGCACGACCGTTGCTCAGACTTTCTTGCGCGGCCAGCCCGGCGCGGGGGGTTACCAGCCGATCGTTGTTGGTCCAGGTGAGCCGCATCTGCGGCGTGGTGAGCTCTGCCCCGAGGCCACCAGCGTACGGCCCGCTAGGCGGCGTCGAGGACTGTTCGCGTTCGCTCACCTCACCGATATTCATTTGGTCGATGCGCAGTCTCCAGCCCGGGTCGAGTTTCTGGATCGCTATATCGATTCGGGCGAGCCATTGGCCGGGAAGGTATCCATCCAAGGCAGCTACCGGCCGCAGGAAATGCTCAGCGTCCACGTCGCGGATGGGATGGTCCGACGCATCAACCAGATCGGTGTTGGGCCGTTTTCTGGAGTTCCACTTGCGTGCGCGATAGTGACCGGAGACAGCTGCGACAACTGTCAGTACAACGAGCTGCGCTGGTATATCGATGTCCTCGACGGTGGCCGGGTGCTACCGGACTCAGGTGATCCGAGCCGTTATGAGGGAGTGGCGGACTGGGTTTGCTATGACGTCCACTACTGGCACCCGGACGGCACACCTCCAGGAATGACCACCGACTTTCCCCGAATCCGATACGGGTTCCCGACCATTCCCGGGTTGCTTGACGCGGCACGCCGACAATTCACCGCCGCCGGGCTGAACATGCCGTGGTACGCAGCCTTCGGCAATCACGACCAATTGGTCCAGGGCAACTTTCCGCGCCTAGCGGAGGCCGGGCGTTGGGCCATCGGCAATCGCAAGGTCATCGAGCTACCCGATGGGATGGTCGTGGCGAAATTTGCCGAGGATCTGCTGCGCGGAAATCAGATAGCGCTGCACCAGCTCACCAGCGGTCTGGTGCGCACGGTCACTCCGGACACCCAGCGACGGCTGGTCGACCGGGCCGAGACCGTGCGTGAGCATTTCACCACCCGGGGCCAACCGGTGGGCCACGGCTTCACTCCGACCAACCAACAGACCGGCACGGCCTACTACGGTTTCGATCACGATATCGTGCGCGGCCTGGTGTTGGACACCGTCAACGAACATGGCGGCGCCAACGGATCCATCGATCGGGCCCAATTCGCTTGGCTGCGCCGAGAGCTCGAAGCGAACACTGACCGGATAGTGCTGGTGTTCAGCCATCACACTTCTTCGACAATGGACAACTGGCTGACTCCGCTCACTCAACCCCGCGTGCTCGGCCACCACGTGCGCGAACTGCTGCTGAACCACCCCAACGTGGTCGCCTGGGTCAATGGCCACACACATATCAATCGGATTACCGCTCATTCTCGGCCACACTCCGCGCACGGCGGCGGATTCTGGGAAATCACCACCGCCTCACATATCGACTGGCCGCAACAGGCTCGGTTGATTGAACTGGTCGATAACACCGACAGCACCCTGTCGATCATCACCACCACAATCGATACCGCCGCGCCCGCCGCGCACGGCGGACGACTCGACGACAATGACACGCTCGTGTCGCTATCTC
>JAFASX010000163.1 GCA_019244295.1 Pseudonocardia sp. | reverse complement strand
CCCACGGGCGACCACTTCGTCGCTCGGCTCCGGCCAGAGGCCACGGCCGCATCGACATCACCGCGCCGTGTCCGGGCCGACACGGTCCCCACCGACCACACGATCACGAACACACAGAAGATCAACAAGCCACGGCCACGCCAGACTAGTATCTCGTAATGGTAGTCAATTTACCCATTCAACATGAGGATCATGATCTGAACAGCGACGATGCTAGTCACCAGAGTAAACGAGTCTTCATTACGAGACACTAGCAACCAACAACCCGCCGAATTAACCAGTCTGGACCGCCGACGCTCACCTCCACGGCGTCCAGGTTGACGCCGAGGCGCTGATCGGCGGCGAGAACGGGGTTGATCAGGGTGTTTCGGATCCAGGCGGGCGCCAGCCAGATCCAGCGGGTGATCATCGCTCCCGGTTGTAGGCATTGAGCCGGTCGGGTCGGTTGAGCCGCAGCAACAGGATGGCGCCGTCGCGTTCGATCTCGATCGCCGAATACGTCACGCCGGAAACATTCTTCCGCCGGCGAATGCGCTAACTGCCGCTGCCGTACGGCCGCGTGAGGATCTCCAGGTAGTGTCCATCCGGGCTCATGAAGTAACAACCACGGCCGCCATCCCTGGTGTTGATCTCGCCTGGCTGCCGCTGCGTCGGATCGGCCCAATACTCCATACCTTGGGCGGTGATCCGGCCAAAGACCTCGTCGAACTCGGTTTCGCTGAGCAGGAACGCGTAGTGCTGCGAATGGATCTCGCCTTCGGTGTCCATGAAGTCGAGGCTCACCCCGTTCGACAGCTCCACCACAATGAACGGTCCGAATGGCTTGGGCTCGGACAGCCCGAGCAGCTCGGCCAGCGCGGTCGCGGAGCGGACCTTGTCCCGGCTGGCGACGATGGTGTGATTCAGTTCTACTGCCATACCTCCGACGCTACGCCCCACCACCGACAAATACCCGCCGCCTCAGCCCAACGTGGCTTTGCCGGCTTTGGTCAGTCGAGCGGGCAAGCGGTCGGCGCTTGCTCTCGGGCGGGCGAGCAACCCGGCCCGGATCAGCCGTCGCGCGGCGTGCCCGTCGCAACACACTTGCCCATCCACAAACAACACCGGCAACACGCCCGGCAAGATCTCACAGCGGTTGTCCGCAACGGCGGTCAACAACGCCAAATCCCGCCTGCTGACCAGCTCGGTCTTCTGCTCAGTCAATTCGACCCCTCCCGATCTCGCTAGATTCATCGGGCGCGGGGCCGACGGTGTTTCAGTCATGACGGCCGTTCGAAGACTGCCGCGAGCCCTTGGCCGCCGCCATACACAACCGTCTCCAACCCGTAGCGGCCCTGGCGACGGCCCAACTCGCGCAACATCGTAGCCAGTATGCGCGCGCACCTGGGTCCGACTCATGAGCTCGCGTACAACAGTCACCGCCAGCAGATCACAGCTTCGCGCATGTTAAGGCCCCTTACAGGTGGTACCTGATCAGTGTTTCGGCAACGCAGGCGGGCCGCTGGCTTCCCTCGATCTCGACGGTGACCTTGTTGGCCACCTGTACGCCGCCCTTGACATCGCTGACCTCGAGTAGCTCGAAGCTACCCCGGATCCTGCTGCCAACCGGCACCGGCGCGGTGAACCGCACCTTGTTCAGCCCGTAGTTGATCGCCATAGTGACGTTCTCGACCCGGTAGACTTGCTTGCTAAAAATAGGCACCAGGGCCAGGATCAGAAAACCGTGCGCGATCGTGGTGCCGAACGGGCCGTGCTTGGCCCGCTCCGGATCGACGTGAATCCACTGATGGTCGCCGGTTGCTTCGGCAAACCCGTCGACTTGCTTCTGGTTGACGGTCATCCATTCGCTGACGCCCAGTTGGCTGCCCACGGCCGCCTTGAGCTCGTCGATTCCGCCGAAAATTCGCATGGTACCGCTCCCTACGGTCGCCGCCCGTGAGTGACGAGTATGGCTATAACCACACATGCCAGTCACGAGTGTCTACATCCGCCGCTACCTCAGCGGGCTCACCGGCTCGGCCCATCGGAATCTCGGCGAGCTTTGCCTCCCAGATGTCCTGGCGCGTGGCCTCGGTTATCGCCGTGCGGATCAGCCCCGGTTGAATAGCGTTGACGCACACCCCGGTTGACACGCACCCTAAGGTAAGCCAACTCCCTCGCGGCGGCTTCGGTCAGCCCAACCATGCCGGCCTTGGCCGCGCTGGTAGTTGGTCTGGCCGACTAGTTGGTCTGGCCGACGTTGCCGACTTTGCGGGCAAGCCAACGCCATGCGTCGGCCTGGTGCACACCCGATGACACTCTCGCCCGGGTCTGTGCGAGGTCAACGGGCGCGAACTTGTCGGACATCGCGATTAGGCTCGCGGACATGCCTGGCTCTCTTATCGGTACCGAGGTACGCCGCGTCGAAGACCCGAACTGCCGCGTGGTGAAGGTACTTATGTCGACAATCTCGATCTCGATGAGGGCATGCTAGATTTGGCGTTTGTCCGCTCGCCGCTACCGCACGCCTCCATCATCGCTATCAATACCAATGTCGCGCGCAAGGCACCCGAGGTAGTCGCGGTGTACACCGCCGAAGACCTCAACATTCCGGCGCATCACTCGTTCATGGCGGTTAGCGAGGCCTGTGCCCGGCCACCGCTCGCGGTCGGCAAGGTGCGTTTCGTCGGCGACATCGTGGCCGCCGTGGTGGCCACTTCACGGGCGGCCGCGAGCGACGCCGCCGAGCTGGTCGAAGTCGACTACGACCCGCTGCCGGTCGTGGTCGACCCAGAAGACGCACTCGCGCCCGGCGCCCCGGCTCAGTTCGACGAGCTGGGCACCAACCTCGCGGCCGGCATCCGATCGGCCCCGGACGACGACCCACTGGCCGACGCCGAGGTCGTGGTCAGAGCCCGGATAGAAAATCAAAGGGTTGCGGTGGTGCCGATGGAGGGCAATGCCATCGTGGTACTGCCGGGCGCGCCCGGAGATGCCCACGAGCTCACCGCGTACGTCTCCGCCCAGAATGGCGCACGCATGGCGGGGGCTGATGGCCAGGTTGTTCGGCCGCTGGCCCCGCAGTCGATCCGAGTCATTGCTCCGCACGTCGACGGCGGCTTCGGCGGCAAGGCTGGGATCGTGGCCGAGCACAGCATCGCGATCACCGCTGCGCTTACCCTCGGTCAGCCGCTGAAGTGGGTGGAGACCCGCTCAGAGAACTTGATCGGGATGCCGCACGGCCGGGCCCAGGTCCAGTACGTCGAGCTGGAGCTGCGCCAGATCGGCTACGACGTGGCGGTGGCGCTGACCAACGCCACGCCAGTCGGCGCGTTCCGAGGCGCCGGCCGGCCAGAAGCCTCAGCGCTGCTGGAGCGGATCATGGATATGGCCGCGGTCACGCTGGATCTTGATCCAGCCGAGATACGTCGGCGCAATTTCCTGGGTCCTGAGCAGTTTCCATACCAGACCGTGGTGGGCACCCGTTATGACAGCGGCAACTACGCGGTCGCTCTGGACGAGGCTCTGCGACTGGCTGATTACCCGGCGCTGGGCGCCGAGCAGGCCCGCCGCCGAGCGGCCGGCTCCCGAACCTCGCTCGGTATCGGGCTGGCGTCCTATGTTGAGATCACCGCTGGCGGTGGCGCGCGGGAGTGGGGCTCGGTGACCGTGCACCCGGACGGCACCGCGACGGCGTCCGTCGGCACCTCCGGGCATGGGCAGGGCCATCCGACGTCGTTCGCCATGCTGGTGTCCGACAAGCTGGGCATCCCGCTGGAGTCTCGGCCGCGCGCAACGGCGAAAACCCCGACCCCTGGCGGGAACCGCCGACAATCTTCGCCACATTGCCGATCCGAGGCCGCAGCGAGGAGCTGGAGACTGTCGACATCTAGCAATCGAATCCGCCAACTACGACTGAAACGCTATTTATATCGGGCTCAATCATTGGATCCAGCCTGCCGCACGGGAAACCTTCGATGCCGGTGCGGCGACCCTACGAATGACGTGCGCCAGGTCACAATGGGCGCTTCGCGACCGACGCCACGCCACGTGAGGCTAACACGGAGTCTCTTGTCATCCGTTCGGACACCTGATTGGCTAAGTCAGTGACCGTCACTGACCCGACCTTTTACCGCACCCCGACCGAGGCCGCCGAGGCCCCCGCCGAGAAACTGGCCTACGTCGTCGCGTTCGACCGCGCTGGGGAGAAGTACGACGCGTTGGCGGCGCTCGATGTCGACCCGTCCTCGGAGCGCTACGGCCAGATCGTCGGCTGGACCGATCTGCCGACCAAGGGCGACGAGCTGCACCACTTCGGTTGGAATGCCTGCTCGTCAGCTTTGCTTCATGCGGGCCACGACCACGGCAAGGCGGGCCTGCAGCGGCGGTACCTGCTGCTGCCGGGGCTGCGTAGCTCTAACATCCATGTTTACGACACCCAACCGGACCCCACCGCGCCCAGGCTGGTCAAGACGATCACCGCCGAGGAGCTGGCCGATAAAACCGGCTACTCCCGCCCGCATACCCTGCACTGCGGCCCGGACGGCATCTACCTGTCCTGTGTTGGCTCAGCGCGGGGTGGCGGCGAATTAGGTGCAGACGGGCCGGGCGGGATTGCCCTGCTGGACCACAACACCTTCGACGTGCTGCGCGCTTGGGAGACTGACCGAGGCCCGCAGTACCTGGCCTATGACGCGTGGTGGCATCTAGCGCAGAACGTCCTGATCACCAGCGAGTGGGGAACTCCCTCGATGATCGAGGACGGGATCAACCCCGAGCTGCTGCTGAGCAACGCCTACGGCCACCGGCTGCACTTCTGGGACCTGGCCAAAGGCATGCACCAGCAGGTAATCGACCTTGGCGCGCAGCATCAGATGGTGCTGGAACTACGCCCGGCGCACGACCCGGAGGCGTCCTATGGGTTCGTCGGTGTGGTCGTCTCCACCGCGGACCTGACCGCCTCGGTGTGGCGCTGGTATCGCGACGGCGACCAATGGGCCGTACAGAAGGTAATCACTATCCCACCCGAGCCGGCCGACGAGGACGACCTGCCGCCCGCGCTCAAGCCGTTCAAAGCGGTGCCGCCGCTGGTCACCGACATCAACTTGAGCGTGGACGACCAGCGGCTGTATGTGTCGTGCTGGGGAACCGGCGAGCTCAAGCAGTACGACGTATCCGACCCGGCCCACCCACGCGAAACCGGTTCGGTACACCTCGGCGGCATCGTGCGCCGGACGGCGCACCCGGCGGCGCCGAGCGAACGGCTGTCCGGCGGCCCGCAGATGGTGGAGGTCAGCCGGGACGGCCGGCGGGTCTACCTGACGAACTCGCTGTACGGCTCGTGGGACGACCAGTTCTACCCTGACGGGGTGGGGGCGTGGGCGGCCAAGCTGGACGTCAACCCGGCCGGCGGGATCAGCGTCGACGAGAAGTTCTTCCCCCACGGCGGGGTATGGCGCGGATTACGCACCCATCAGATCCGGCTGCAGGGCGGGGACGCCTCCTCTGACTCGTACTGCTATCGCTGACGCGATAGCAGCCGACAAGGTATGCCGTTCCGCAGTCCGCGCTCACCAGTTACCGAGCGCGGACCGCAAGAACTCGACCTGCAGCAGCAAGAGGTTCTCCGCCACCTTTTCCTGCGGCGTCATGTGGGTCACCCCGGACAGTGGCAACACGCTGTGTGACCGACCGGCCGCCAGCAACGCCGAGGACAGCCGCAGGGTGTGCGCGGCGACGACGTTGTCGTCGGCCAGCCCGTGGATGAGCAGCAGTGGCCGGCTCAGCTTCGGCGCATCAGCCAGCAGCGAAGAACGCTGGTACGCCTCCGGCGAGGTAGCCGGGTGGCCCAGATAGCGCTCGGTGTAGTGAGTGTCGTACAGCGTCCAGTCGGTGACCGGGGCGCCGGCCACCGCGGCGTGGAATACATCGGGGCGTCGCAGCACCGCCAACGCGGCCAGATACCCGCCGAACGACCACCCTCGGATGCCCACCCGACTCAGGTCCAGCTCCGGATGTTCGGCGGCGGCCGCATGCAGGGCCACGACCTGGTCCTCCAGCGCCGGGCTGGCTAGGTCGCCCCACACCGTCCGTTCGTAGGACGGCCCCCGCCCTGGTGTCCCCCGCCCGTCCGCGACCACCACCGCGAAGCCTTGGTCCGCGAACCACTGGCTGGTCAGGTACGCCCCCCGGGTGGCAAGCACCCGCTGGGCGTGCGGCCCACCGTACGGATCCATCAGCACCGGCAGCCGCTGGCCGGGGCGATAGTTGCCAGGCAACACCACCGCCGTCCGGGGCGCTCTCGGCTCAGTGCGCACCACCGCGACCCTCGGGACAATGCCCGGCCGCTCGGCCAGCGACACGATCGGCACCTGTTCGCCGTCCGGGCGCCGCACCCGCACCCGCACTCCGTCGGCGTCCGGGCCGTGCCCAGCGATCACCGTGGTGCCGGCTTGGCGGCGGCCGCTGAACACGCCGGGTTCCTCGGTGAGACAGCGCGACCCGTCAGCCGCTCGCCAGGTCCATAGCCGAATTTCGCCGGCGTCTTCGCTCGCGGTGAACAGCACGGTGTCACCATCGACGTCAGCCACCGAGCGCACCCGCAGGGTCGCCGGGGTCACCGGCTCGCCGTCCACGACTAGCCGGCGGGCGTCGTCTTGGTCACAGGTCCACACCAGCGCGCCGCTATGCAGATGGGCCGGCACACCAGGCACGATGTCCACCCAGTGCGGGTCGGTGTTCTCGGTGACCTGGGTGGTCGCGCCGCTGCGCGGGTCGACCCGCAGCACCCTCAGCACCCGTTGGTCACGGGGTTGCACGGTGATCAACAGATCGAAGAAGTCCCAGCAGGCATCGACCAGGTACTCCTCGCCGAGGGCGTTCCACGCCACCGGAATGCGCGAACCGTCGTTCGTCAGTATGTACAGCTCCGTGACCACGTTCGGAGTGCCGGCGGCTGGGTAGGCCAACTCGGTCGCCGGCTGGTCCGGGTTGGCCGGATCGGCCACGTGCCAGTGTTGGACTCCCGCGTCGTCGGTGCGGGTGACCAGCAACGCATCGCCGTCCGGGGCCCACCAATACCCGCGCATCCGGCCCATTTCCTCGGCCGCCACGAAGTCGGCCAGCCCGTAACGGACGGTGTTCTCGTGACCGGCCTCAGGTTCGGCGAGCGCGGTCGAAGTGGCGGTGGCCCGGTCGCATAGCCACAGCGCGCCGCCGCTGACGTAGGCAATCCGGCGACCGGCCGGGTCCGGCTGAGGGTCGATCACACCACCGGGCGTGCTCACCCGGCGAGGCTCGGTGTGCTCGCCGGTCAGTTCGAGCACGTAGAGCTGCCCGGCCAGAGTGAATACCACGACACCTGGCGCGCCATCCGGAGCCGGATGGTTCACGGCATAACCGACGATGCCGCCGGCCTGCTCCCGACTACGCTCGCGGCGGGCCCGTTCCTCGGCGGGCAGCGCGCTGTCATCGGCCGCGCCGAGCAGGCGAGGATCGGCAACCAGCCGCTCCCGACCGGTACTCACATCCAGTGACCACAGGCAGGTCACCGGGTCGGTGCCGCTGCGGCTGCGCAGAAACAGCACCGTAGCGCCATCAGCGACGATGGTGAAATCGCGCGGTACACCCAGGGTGAACCGACGGGTGATGGCCTGGCGACGGGGAAAACTCTGGGTCACAGCTAAATACCTGCCCAGCAGTCCATTACGACGGATGCGATTATTCGACTTACCCCGGCTGGGGGCGCCGGTGGGTTGCCGAACTGCGCGGGCACGTTCGAGACATCGACCAGCAGCACCTTGTTGTCTTTACGGGCGACGATGGAGCCGTTGGTGGTGAGGAAAGCCCCTTCCCCGATCCCGTCGAGGTCGCCGCGCTTGCCGAGAGTGCTGGCCAGCTGGTTGAAGTAAGCGTCGGTGCGGTCTATGTCGTCGAGCTCTTTGACCGACAGGGTGAACGAGCCGGTGGGGTACACGTATCGGCACGCGTAGCGGTGGTCGATCCAGGTTGGTGGTTCGACTCTCGTCGGAGTGACGCCCAGGGTACGGGCAATGTCTTTTTGCGCGTCGTCGGGTGAGCACACCTGCACGGAGCTCACGGAGGGCTGATCGCCAGGGGGTTGCACCGGTACCGGGCCCGGGGCGGAACCCCAGCGTGGGGTTGCTGGGGTTTCGCCTGAGGATGGGGTGGGTGAGCCGCAGGCGACCATAGTGATCATCAATGTAACCAACGCCATAACTCGAATGCGCATCACACCGTACGGTAACGCCGATAACACCCCTGGCCTAGCAAGACCTGGCCGCCACCATCACAACGGACGCGGTCGGGCTATTTCCGGCCGGGATACTCCGGGTTCTACCCCGGGTCGAGTTACCACGCTGAGCGTCCAGGCATTGGCTGACGGACGGAGGGCGGCTGGGATCCCGGCCTGCGATGCTTCCCGCCTGCGTTCACGGTCGCCTTTTTGGTTGCTCGTTGCGGATAGCCGCAACGATTCGGCATAAACGGTCGTGGCTGGCTTGCCGTGCGCTGCCTGGGTATGCGTACCGTCGAAGCGGCGGGCTCGACAGGTTGGCGAGCAACCGGTTCAGCGGGAGGCACCGTAGAGGCAGGCATCGCCGTGGGAGGCGTCCGGGAAGACGAAAAAGCCGCCACCAACGGCACAGCGGGAAGCGGCGCGAAACGACGAAGCCGCAAACTGTTGGTTACCACGAACACCGAGCTGAACGCCATAGTGGCGCCGGCGATCATCGGCTCGAGCAGGCCCGCGGCCGCTACCGGCAGTGAGATGACGTTGTAGGCAAACGCCCAGAACAGGTTCGCCTTAATGATCTTCAAGGTACTTCTGGCCAGCCTGATCGCATCCGCCGCCGCGCACAGATCGCCACGGACCAGAGTGATCGGTGCGGCTTCGATCGCGGCATCCGTACCGGTGCCCATCGCCAACCCAAGATCTGCCTCCGCCAGGGCGGCCGCGTCGTTGACCCCGTCGCCGACCATAGCGACAGCCTCGCCTCTGGCTTGCAACTGGCGGATCACGGTGACTTTTTCCTCCGGGCGCACCTCGGCGATCACCTGGGTGATCCCGACAGCACGCGCGACCGTGTTGGCCGCCGAGACGTTGTCGCCACTCAACAGGATCGGGTTGAGCCCGAGAGCACGCAGGTGACGCACCGCCTCGCCGCTACTGGCCTTGATCTGATCAGCCACCACCAGCAGTCCACGGGCCTGGCCACTCCAGCCAACCAGGACGGCGGTGTGGCCGGCGGCCTCGGCTGCCATGGCCGCCGAACGCAGACTCACCGGCACCGGCATCGCGTGGTCGGCGAGGAATGCGGCCCGGCCGACCACGACGGTACGTCCGCCCACCACCCCTCGGACTCCCAGCCCTTCGCTGCTGTGGAAGTCCTCGACCTCAGCCAGCGTGGCGACTTGCTTGCGCGCGCCGTCGACGATCGCTCGGGCGATTGGGTGCTCGGACGCCTGCTCCAACGCCCCGGCCAGTTGGAGCACCCGGGGCCACTGTTCGTCTGGCGCCGGAATGACGTTCACCAGCTTCATCTGGCCGCTGGTAATGGTTCCGGTCTTGTCGAGCACCACGGTGCCCAGCCGCCGGGTCGATTCCAGCACGTCCGGGCCCTTGATCAGGATTCCCAGCTGTGCGCCACGCCCAGTGCCGACCAGCAGCGCGGTGGGCGTGGCCAGTCCGAGAGCGCAGGGACAGGCGATGATCAAAACCGCGATCGAAGCGGAGAACGCCTTCACTGGTTGGTCGACAACGACAAACCAGCACAAGAATGTCGCCCCGGCCAGCGCCATGACCCCGGGCACGAAGACCGCGGCGGCGCGGTCGGCCAGCCGCTGGACGGCGGCCTTGCCGGACTGAGCCACCTCGACCAGCGCGGCAATGCGAGCGAGCTGCGTGTCCGCGCCCACCTTGGTGGCGCGCACCACCAACTCACCACCCCGGTTGACACACCCGCCGGCCACTGTGTTGCCAGGGCTGACGTCGACCGGAGTGGGCTCACCAGTCAACATGCTCACGTCGACACTGGACCGGCCCCGCTCCACAACCCCATCGGTGGCGATCTTCTCCCCGGGGCGCACCACGAATCGGTCTCCGACGGTCAACACGGCAATCGGCACGCGATGTTTTGTTTCGGCACTTCCGCCTCCGGGCGCGGAGCGCAGGACGAGGACGTCCTTGGCGCCCAAGTCCATCAGCGCACGAAGCGCGGACCCGGCCTGGTGCTTGGCGCGTGCCTCCAAATATCGCCCGGTCAGGATGAACGTGGTAACCCCGGCCGCGACCTCGAAGTAGATGTCGCCCGCTCCGGAGAACAGCGCGAACACCGACCACCCGAACGCGGCGAGGGTACCCAGCGAGATGAGCGTGTCCATGGTGGCTGTGGCATGCCGCAAGTTCTTCCACGCGGCGCGATGCAACGGCAGCCCGGCCCAGAACACGACCGGGGTGGCCAGCGTCAACGACAACCACTGCCAGTTCGGGAACCGCAAGTCCGTGACCATGGCCATCGCCACCACCGGCACCGAAAGCAGCGCACACAGCCGCAGCCGACGACGCGCGGCCAGCGCTGGATCGAACCGCGTTCTGCCGCCAGCGATGCTGAGTTGTCCATCCGGCGCGGCGGCCGGGGCGGCACTGTAGCCGGCCTGGTGGATGGCCGCGATCAGCGCATCGACCGAAACTGTCGCCGGCAGCGACACCGTCGCCTTCCCGGTCGCGTAGTTGACCGTCGCGCTGACTCCGTCGAGTCGGTTGAGCTTTTTCTCGATCCGAGCCGCGCAGGACGCGCAGGTCATTCCGCCGACATACAGCTCGACCCTGTTTGCCGCGGCACGGTCAGCTAGATCGCTTGTATCGCCGCCGCTGGTGATCCGGTCCTCCGAGGTACGAACGGTGTTGACCTTCAGTGGTTCTGGCTGAGAGAGCACATTGCTGACCGCGCGAGGTTCAGGGATCATGGCAAGTCTCCTCGAAACGGCTGGGGCAGCGCACCCGAGCCGGACGCGCCGTAGGTACCCGCTCGCGTCAGAAGAGCATCACTCGAACGAGTGTCACATAGAGTGCCAGAAGGGTCGAGGACTCGACTTACCGGGGTCGGAGTTACCGACCGTATTTGGCGACTACCACGCATTTTGCTACCCCCGGCGCGTATACCGCCGGGCGGGGGCCACACATAAGCTCACCACCAGTTGGCGGTAGCCAGATGCGGAGAGTATCGATCAGCACACGGCATAGTCATCAGCGCCATTGCTACCTGGGGCACGACGCAAGCGACGCGGACTGAGCGGAGGTGATGCGGGTCATGACGGGTCCGGAGTGGGCGCGGTGGATGTTTGCGCTGCTCTTCGGTTGCCTCGGCGTCGGGTGTCTGGCTTGCTGGGTGAAAACGGTGCAAGCGTCGCGTGGAGCGGATCCGGCGCGGGAACCGATCTGTCCAATGGATACCTCCGCCCACGTACTGATGGCGGCCGGGATGGTGGTGATGTTCCTGCCAGCCGCCACGTCGATTCCGCCTTTGTGGTGGGCAGTCGCGTTCGGCTTGCACAGCCTGTGGCTGGCGGCGCGGACGCTGCGGAAGACTCGGACGACCTCCGGACAGCCAGCTGGGTGGCCATTGGGAGCACGGCGGGCCGAGGGGCTTCACCTCGGTGGCCACACGCTGGCGGGGGCGGTGATGGCCTTCATGTTCGCGGTGATGCCGCCGAACGCACTGTCTGGTGTGGGCCAAGTACACGCAGGCCACCTCGCCACCAACACGGTGGTAGCCATCGTCGGTTGGTCATCGGCGGCATATTTTCTGGCTTACGGGCTACGTTGCGGGATTCGGGTCGCTACCGCGTCCAGCCGGATTGCCGCCCCTCGCGGCACCCACACGGAACTTTCGTTGCGGATGGTCATGGGCGTCGGCATGTCCTACATGCTGCTGACGATGCTCTAGCTCCGTGGAGAGGAGCTTGTGACGTCAAGCTCAGCGATATTTCGTTCCTTACGCGCGGCAGCGTTCGCGGCGGTTTGCGTAGCACTCGCGTCCACGGCTCACGCCATCGCCTCGGGACGTCCAGTCGCCCTGACCACGCTCGGCGCCGGCTTCGGCATCGTATTCGTGGCCGCACTCGCGGCCGGCCAGCGGGAACGTTCGCAGCGTGCTATCACCGCCGGAGTGCTGGCCGGACAAGCCGGCTTACACGGCCTGTTCCACTTCGCGTGCTGCCCGTGCCACCACACCGCCGCCATGCCTCACATGGCAATGAGCACGCCCCCCATGTCGCCGTCTGGCCACGACCCGCTCTTCCTGGGAAAACCGCCACACGACGGCGGGTTCGCGATGTTGTCGGCGCATCTGATCGCCGGGCTGGTTACCGGGTGGTGGTTACGAAGAGGCGAGGCGGCCGCGTGGCGGTTGCTTCGGCGAGTCGAGTCTGCCACGTTCGCCGCGCTGTGTTCCGTGGTTGCCAAGCTCGCGGGCATCGTCGACTACCTCGACGAGCTCCGGCCAGTGTGCCGATGCGCCGCGTTGTCTGGCGAATCGGGCACAACAAGAACGGAACGAATCGTGCGGTGCGTTCCCCGGCGAGGGCCACCATGGCTCAGCCGCCCACACTAGCCCGGTCACACCGCCGTGCCGGCTATCGCCGGCACCCAATCTTCCACCACCTACGCGATCCGTCGCATGTGTGCATGTGTCATCTCTGCGCCATCTTCCTGGGAGCGTCACCATGTCATTGAACGCTCGTCGAGCCCAGCCCATCTCAGGACAGCTCAAGCGGCTATCTTGTCGCCTCGGTGTTATCGGCGCCACCAGCGCGGTCGCGCTGGTCAGCTTTGCCGGTATCGCTGATGCGCACGTCACCGCCCAACCCGGCAATGCCGCGCAAGGCAGCTACACCAAAATCTCATTCCGCACCCCCAACGAAAAAGACAATGCCAATACCGTCAAGCTGGAGGTGGATTTTCCCAGCGATCACCCTATAGCAGAGGCCTCCACAGAACCGTTGCCTGGCGGATGGACCGCCAACGTAGAAAAGACGGACCTCAAGACCCCCATCAAGACCGATGACGGAGAGGCCACCCAGGCGGTGTCCAAAATCACCTGGAGTGGCGGCCAACTCGCACCTGGTCAGTTCGAGGATTTCAGCGTCTCACTCGGCCCGCTGCCCAGCGACACCAACAAGTTGGTCTTCAAAGCGCTCCAGACCTACAGCGACGGCGACGTGGTCCGCTGGATTGATGTGGCGCCGCCCGGTAGTCCGGAGCCGGAACACCCTGCTCCCACCCTGTCGCTGACCCCCGGCGAATCCGACGAGCACACCGGCGACGGCTCCAGTGCCGCCAGTTCCTCGGGCGGCGGCGTTGGGATAGTGCTTGGCATCGCGGGGATCGTGCTGGGATTGGCCGGTGTCGTGCTGGGCGGGTTGGCGATGCGCCGCCGTACCTCCACCGGCTGATCATGAGAGACGGTCGTGCGCCGAGGCGGATCGGACGCTGGCTGCGCAATGGCATAGTAAGTCTGCTGCTCACTGCGGCCGGATTGCTAGCCAGCACCGCCGTCGCCTCGGCGCACGCCGTGCTCACCAGCACCGACCCCGCTGGGGGCAGTGTGCTGCCCACACTGCCCCCAGAAGTCAGCGCGACCTTCGCCGAGGCGGTCGAACTACCGCCGAACGCCATGCGGGTGTTCGACCCGAATGGCGTCGAGATCGACAACGGCAAGCCGAGCCACCCGCCCGGCCGTCCCGCCACAGTGCGCGTCGGGGTGCATGCGGTCGCCACACTAGGCAGTTACACGGTGGCGTGGCGGGTGATCTCCGCCGACACTCACCCAGTTTCCGGAGCTTTTACCTTCGCGGTCGGGCACCCATCGGCGACGCTCCCCATCGCACCACCCGGAGGCAGCGCGCTTGTCGGGGTGCTGTACTGGCTGGTGCGAGCGGTCGCCTATAGCTCCTACGCCGTGCTAATCGGCACGGTAGCCCTGCTGTTGCTGTGCTGGCCGGCAGGCGCGGCACGGCGGATCGGACCGCGAGTCGCCGCTCTCGGCTGGGCAACGCTCGTACCGGCGACCGTCGCAACCTTGCTATTACAGGGGCCGTATGGCAATGCGACGGGATTAGGCGACATCTTCGAGCCGGGAACGATAGCGACAACCTTGCAGCTCCCGCTGGGTAGCGCGCTGATTGCCCGGTTGCTGCTGCTGATCGCTGTGCCGATCTACCTGGGGCAGCTGGTATACCGCCTGCCCCAGGCGGGCCGCCAGGAACACCGTTGGTTCACCCTCGTCGGGGTGGGCTTCGCGGTGGGCCTTGCCGCCACCTGGTCGGTGTCTGGACACGCGGCGGTTGGGCTCCAGCCGGGGATTGCGCTGCCGGTGGATATCGCCCACCTGGTGGCGATAGGCACATGGCTGGGTGGGTTGGCCGTGCTCGCGCTTGCGCTGCGCGAACCAGATAGCGACCAGCACGCCGAGCTAGCCGACGCCGTCGGCAGGTTTTCCCCCATCGCCATGGGCTGTGTCGCGGTGTTGGTGGCAACCGGTACCTACCAGAGTTGGCGCCAACTCGGGACGTGGACGGCGTTCCTGGCCACGGACTATGGGCGGATTCTCCTCATCAAGATCATCATGGTGGGTGCCCTGCTTACCGTGGGCAACCTGTCCCGCCGCGCGGTCAAACGGACCCGTGCACGGGCAACGGCAGCTCAACTGGTGCCTGCTGGGTCGGGCGGCGCGAGCCGGCTCTCCCCGCCACATGGCCCGGCCGGTGACGTTCGACCTGATCCCCGGTTGGTTAAAACTGTGCTGGTCGAGGCCGCGATCGCGGCCGTGGTGCTGGCGTTGACCTCAATGCTGGTCAACGCCGAACCCGGTCGGACCGCCGTCCACACGACCGCCCAGGCTTCAGCCGAGCCGGTTCGACTGAACCAGCGCTACGACACCGGCGGTCCACATGGGTCCGGCTCGCTCGAGGTTGCGGTTAGTCCCGCGCGCTCCGGGCCCAACTCGATCAACGTCACCGTATATGGGCCGGCCGGCGTGGTGGTCGATGTTCCTGAGCTCAAAGTCGAGCTCAGCCTCCCAGCCCGCGGTCTTGGGCCGTTACCGGTCACGGTCGCTCGCCAGGACCCCGGGCGATACCGAGGGGACAGCCAGATCCCGTTCCCCGGAACGTGGCAACTGGCCCTCACCGTCCGCACCTCCGACATCGATGAGACCACGGTTCGTCTCCCGGTCGAAATTCACCCCTGACTAACTAACGCACACCTAATAGCTATCTGTTGTTCCGCCTTTCAGCGCGGAGAGCCGCCGCCCGGGCGAACGGCGGCGAGGATCTCGCCGAGCGTGTTCGTCATCACCGCGAGAGTGCCCTTGATGTCGGCCAGCTCACGGCTATGGGAGGCGAGTATTTCGGTATGGGAAGCCAGCGTCTCGCCATGAGCAGCAAGCGTCTCCGTATGCGAAGCCAAAATCTCAGAATGCGAAGCTAAAATCTCAGAATGGGAAGCTAAAACCTCAGAATGCGAAGCTAAAGTCGCGGAATGGCCATCCACTGTCTCCTTGATGTCGAGAATAGTGTCAATGAGCGCGTCGATGTCCTCTTCTGCACGCACCATGCGTTCCAAGCTGGCCACCACCGGAGCCTACCGCGCAAGGTTGGTCGCTCAGGGCCGACCTCTGGTCGATAAACGCACGTTCAACGTGACAGCGCGGCCCGCAACGAGGTAGCCGTGCCCTGATCATGTCGTGCGGTCGTGCTGAGCATCGCCAGCAGCTGGTCAACCAACCAGCTCTCCAGCTGATCGCGGGTCAGCTCACCGGTTCGCAGCCACTCGACGCTGGACACCTCCACCACCGCGAACCAACTACGCATGGTCAACTCGAGCATCGGCGCCGGCGGCCCGCTCAGCCGCAGGCGTTGCGCCACAGTCCGCATCACGTGTTCGCGCACACTGTCGACCAGCTCGTTGGTCTCATTAGTGGCGATCACTGATCCAGTTCGCAAGAGCGCCACGTACGCGCTGGCGTAGGTTTGCGCGGAGCCCAGGAAAGCGGCGAGGGCATAACGCACCTGGTCAAGCAGCGGGCCCTCGTCGGGCGGGGCGATCGCCGCGGTGACCTCCTCGACCACCACCCGCAAGGCGGCCATCCGCAGCTCGTGGATATTCGCGAAGTATCGGTAGAACAGCGCACGAGACACTCCAGCGGCTTCCACCAGATCCTCCACCGAAACCAGCTCCGGCGGATGGTCGGCGAACAGCCGAAGCGCCGTACGCACGAGCTGATCACGGCGCAACGCCGGACTCATCCGTCGGGGCATACCGGCCGCACTCACAAGTCCAAAACCAGCCGTTCACCCTGGGCGCGGAACGGCCTCACCAGCAGTGACATGTCGCGGTCGACGGTCATGGCTTCAGAGTTTGATCCGTTGGCGGGCGGCGGCCCGCAACAACGCTGGGGTGAGCCGGGACGCCGTCAGCGCGATCCTGGCCTCCGGGGTCACTGGCGCCACAGCGGTGTTGCGTCGCGCGGCCCGCAAGATCTCCCGCGCCGCGCGTTCCGGGCTGTAATCGCGCCGGCTGTACATGACGTGCGATGTCTGCTGGCGGCGGCGCTGCTCGCTGTCGTCGGTACCGACGAACCGGGCGGTCATTGTGATGTTGGTGTGCACCAGACCGGGGCAGATCGCCACTACCCCAATACCATGCTCGGCCAACTCGGCGCGCAGACACTGGCTGAGCATGAGCACCGCCGACTTCGTGGTGGCGTAAGCCGGCAGCATCCGCGACGGCAGGTACGCCGCCGCCGAAGCCAGGTTGATGATCTGTCCGCCCTCACCATGCGCGATCATCGGTGCGGCGAACAAGCGGCAGCCGTGGATGACGCCCCACAGGTTGACGTCAATCACCTGCCGCCAGTCCCGCAGAGTCGTCTCGGTGAACGGACCGGACATGCCGATGCCGGCGTTGTTCACCACCACCTGGGGCACTCCATGCTCGGCGAGCAGCCTCTCGGCGAAGTGCGTCATGGCCTCGGCATCGGCGACGTCTACTGCTACGGAGCTGGCCGACCCACCGCCGTTTTGGATCCGAGTCACTGTGTCCTTGGCGGCTGGCTCGTCTCGGTCAGCCACCACGACGTGGGCGCCACGCTCGGCGAATGCCATCGCGGTGGCCCGACCGATGCCGCTGCCGGCACCGGTGACCACGATGAGGGCATCGGCGTACTCGGCCTTGGGCCTCGCCGATTGCGCGGCACGGCGCAATGCCGGGGCGGCCGGGGCGCCGTCGAGGTGCTCGACCAGCTCCGATACGCAGCGAGCAACGACGTCGGGCCGGGCACGGGGTAGCCAATGCCCGCCGGGGATAGTGCGGACCCATGGTTGGGTGACCCAGGCAGCTAAGTCGGCTGTCTGCAATGCGGGAGTGACAAACCGGTCCCTGCTCGGCGCTAGCACCTGCACCGGCACACCCACGGCTTCCGGGCGCGGGTGGCCCAGGCGAGCGAACATATTGGCCCGGTACAGCTCCAACCCGCGCACCGCGTCCTTGGTGCGCGGCGGCGCGAAGCCGTTGTCACCGCTGCTCAAGATCCGCATCACGCGGGGCAGCACTCCGATGCGCCAGAGCAGTTCGGGTAGCGCGGGAAGCTGGAAGAGCGCGATGTAGCTCGACGCCGCCAGCTGGGTGACCAGCTCGCGCAGCCGACGCGGGGTCGGCCGGCGCAACCTCACCCGCATCCAGGCGCCGGCGTGATCCAGCGACGGGCCGGAGATCGAGGTGAACGAAGCTACCCGGCCGAGTAGTCGCTGGTCGGTCAGTGCGTGCCAGCATTGAACCGATCCCCAGTCGTGGCCGAGCAGGTGCACCGGCTGGCCCGGGCTGGCCGTGTCGGCAACCCTCGCGAGGTCATCGGCAAGCTGATCTAGCCGATACCCATGCTGGCGGTCCGGCGCCCCGGACGCGCCCGCGCCGCGCACGTCGTAGCTGACCACGTGGTAGCGGCTAACCAGGTTGGCCGCCACACCATCCCACACCCGGTGATCATCGGGGTATCCGTGCACCGCAAGGATCGTCGGACGAGTCGGGTCGCCGTGTTCGTACACCGCCAGCGACACCCCGTCGCTGGCTACTACCCGCGTGGTGGCCACACTGCTCGACACAGCGTCATTTTAGACAGATTGTCAATAGTAAGAACCACACCGGTACCGGAGGAGCTAGATTGGCCCAGCCGGGCTTGGCAGAGCCCTAACCTCGCCCGCGCCTGGCCGATGCGTTCCACGAGGAGCTAGATGCCAGAGCGCATCCAGCGGCAGAGCTCTGAGCTTCTCACCAAATGGCAGCGTCTGTTGGCCGGTGTACAGCACGTGGCCGGCCACAAATCGATCTTCGAGGTGGTTTGCTAAATTGCGCAACCCAGCGAGGTCTTCGGTGCGCACCGTCGCGCCAGCCTTCACCTCGGTACCGACCACCCTGCCATCCGGCGTCTCAATCACCGCGTCCACTTCGAGTTTGTCCTTGGTGCGGTAGTGGTGCAGCCGGCCGCGTTCCTGCGACCAGGTCAGTTGCCGGGCAAGTTCCATCAGGACGAAGTTCTCCATCATCGGTCCGGCCACCCCACCAGGCTCGCACCTCCATACGGCCAGGCAGCGCATCCGGGAGCGCACGCAGGGCAAGGACCCGCGAGGAGCCAGTCAGCAGGTACCGACCGCGCGTCGGGTCGAGATCGACGGCCACTTTGATCGGGCGGAGCGGCTCCGGGACCAGCTGTCTCGTCGATCACCATGAGACCGTCGTGCTCCACGAAATCAGTGGGGTCGTCCTTAGCCGCTTGGAGGGTCGCGGGGTTATCCAACAGGCGGACGACAGCCGAAGGCTGACAAGCGGCAACCAGCCTAGTACTACAGAGCTAGATCAACTTAGCGTGGTCGAAGCTGCTGGTCACAGTCCGGTGTGATAGTTGGCCCTGCGAGCGTTGCTGCAGGTCACGACAAGATCTGTCCCTGTAGTACTAACGGGGCTGCGCCCCAGCCCGACGAGGCATGCCGTGGTCGGCCTCCGCTTTTAGGCCAGGCTCACGCAGGGACCTGCGGTCAGAGCGACCGACCGCCGCCACTCGCCTCGCCTAGATGTGGTGACCATGACGCGAAGTGCGTATGTGCAGGTCAAGTGCGCTGTTGTTGCGCTGTGGAGCGAGCACCATCCACGCTACGCCCGTCAGATCCGACCCGCGAGCACCAAACTTGACTCGATCTTACCAACTTCGCCGGTTCTAGCTTGGCTAGTCAGAGTGCTCTTGCCGGCTTGCCGCGCGCCGTTGACCAAGACGACGCGGGTGTCCTGGAGAGCCTCGGCCACCAGAGACTCAGCATGACGGGGTACCAGGTCAGCGCGCTCCGCCATCGGACGATTTATGCCGTTCACCTCAGTTGTGTGGCCACCTGGACGCCGCGTGAGTAGTCACCTGGACGGTACCGCACCGGGACCCCGTCACCGACACGGTGGTTGATACGGCAGGTCCTTCGAGACGTACTGGTTCCACTTCGCTGGAGTAAGGGTGTTTGCGGTGGTAGCACAAATTCGCTGAATCGCTTGGTCGACGTTCATCCGCCACAAGCGAATGGTGTGGTCATCGCTGGCGCTGGCCAGGATGCCCCCATCGGGGCTGAACGCAACCGCGCCGATTCCACTGGTATGGGCCAGCCAGAGATGCGTCCAGGAGAGCGGGGTGGGCGAGGTCGGCTACGTCCCATAGCCGCACCGTGCTATCTACGCCGGTGGTGGTGGATAGGGTGTGCCCATCCGGACTAAATGCCAACGAGTTAATCATGTCAGTGGAACCGACCATAGGTAGCCTGGCTCAAGGCTCAGGCCCTCAAGCTCGGCCGGCCGAGTGATCACCTCCCGCGGCTGCTCAGTGCTTATCGGCCCCAGCGCAATATGTCCCGCGCTTAAAGCAGCCAACAATGGCGGGTAGGCCAGGCACCGCCCATAGAAATCCGCCCGCAGCCCGAGGATGACCAGTGCCGCCGAGGTCTGCGCCGCCGCGCACGACGCACTGGTGAACGCCTGGCGCTCGGGTTCGCTTCGACACAGCGTGAACGTTTCCTCGAACTGGTCCACTACCAGCACCAGCCGCCCTGAGCTGGTCGTTTCCCACGGTTTCCCAGCTCCGGCCGCCGCGGTACACAACCCCGCAAACACGTCCGGGCCAACCGCCGCAATCTCGTCACCGATGTCGGCAACAGCGGCGACCTGGGCGACCAGCGCGGCCAACGGGTGCGCGCCCGGGGTCACCCGCACCACCGTCCAGGTCTCCGAGCCGGCCAACACCCCGGCGGCTAACGCCGGAACCAACCCAGCGGCCAACAACGACGACTTCCCCGCCCCTGACGGCGCCACCACCGCCAGCGGTCCCCCACCACCGGCCACCCGCTGATCAAGTTGAGCAACCAACTCAGCCGTGACCTGCTGACGACCGAAAACCACCGCGCCTCATCAGGTCCGAACGACACCAACCCCGGATAGGGACACACCGATCCGTCCGTCGCCGCGCCCGGTCGCCCCACCTGCCCATTCGTGTCCGCGGGAGCGACGAGCAACGCCGCCAGCGCTCCACCGGTACCCAGCGCGTCGTCGGCGGCACGGGCGACCTCCGGGGTCATCAGCTTATCCCCGGTTTCGATCTTGCTCAGATAGCCCTTGCTGTAATGTAATTGCCGCGACAACGCGGCCAACGACAGGCCGCGCTCAGTCCGCAACCGACGCAACTCAGCACCGACCGCGCGCAAGGAATCCTCTCCAGAAGGCTCCGGTGGCATCTCCATGATGACCCACAGCACCCCCTCGAGCTGTCCGACCGCCAGCATACGAACCGCACACCGATCACCACGAACGCATTTCGCCACTCGTTTCCCGTGGACCACCAGCCCAGGCAACAGGAAACCCCTCGACGCCCGCCGCACAAGCCCGCATGCTGTGACTGACGGGCTCGACACTCTCCTCAACACCCGAGCCCGGGGGGGGAATAGGGCCGGGGAGATCGGGGGACCCCCGGCCCTATAGTTACGAATTGATCGCCTCCCGCATGCCTTTGACTGCCAGGCGATCCGCGAGCTCATTGTCTGGATTTCCGGCGTGATCGCCGCGGCCGCGTCGACCGCCCACGCCAACCCCGCCCAACTCGTACTCACTGCCCGAGCGGAGAACCACCTGCATGCTCGACCGAAACGGCGGCTGCACCGAGTTCTCGGCAGGGGCCAGGATTGGCGCGCGAACCATCCAGGCAGTCTTCCCCGCCAGCTGAGTACCGGGGAGGCCGACCCCGCCATGGTCTCTGTCGGTGCCTCGTGCTTGGCTAGCCGTCCAACGTATCCAACCAGTTGGAGGTAAAGATCATGCCTACTCGTGATGAGAAGTGGCCAGTCGGCACGCCGTGTTGGGTCGACCTGGCGACACCCGATATCGCCGAGGCGACCGCGTTCTACGGCCCGGTCATCGGCTGGACCTTCCAGGACAGCGGTGAGCAACTCGGGCACTACCACATGTGCCTGGCCAGTAACCGTGCGGCAGCAGGCATCGGTCCGATTCAGGCTGAGGACCAGCCGCCGGCTTGGACGATCTACCTGGCCAGTGACGACGTCGACAACACCTCGAAGCTGGTCACCGAGAACGGCGGGACGATCGTGGTCCCGGCGATGGACATCCCGAACATCGGTCGGATGGCCGTCGGCGTCGACCCCACCGGTGCCGCGTTCGGAATGTGGCAGGCCAACCCGGTGATCGGTATCGGGATCTACAACGAACCAGGGTCTCTGGTCTGGGAAGACGCGAGGCTGACCGACCCCGAAGTCGGCAAGGCCTTCTACTCGGCCGTTTTCGACTACACCTACGCCGCCGTCGAGGGCGCTCCCGACGGCTATCAGACCTTCAGCACCGGGGGCGAAGCGCTGGGCGGCATAGGCGGTCTGTGGGGCGCTCCGGAAGGCACTCCAGGGCACTGGCTGCCCTATTTCCAGGTGGCCGACGTTGACGCTTCGGTGACCGCCGTTCAAAGCGGTGGCGGCACCGTCGTCATGCCGGCGGACACCACCCCGTTTGGGCGCATCGCCGTAGCGATCGACCCCTTCGGAGTGGTATTCGGCTTGCACTCGGCGGTCAACGAGTAGCCGGCGAGCGGCCCGCGCCCGGCGTCATACGTCAGGCGCGGGCGGCAGCCCGGTGATAGCCCACACCCACTCCTCAGCGTCGCCTAGGTTGATTTGAGAAGCGTCGCCTAGGTTGACTTGAGAATAGGTGAATATACGATGAACCGTGACTATACGCACACAATCCGTAAGCACCTTCGGTCCAGGACCCTGCCCGGGCTGGGCACAACCAGAGCGTGTCGCTTCGATTCGCCGGGAACCATCCGGTGTCGGCAAGTTTCCGCGCCAACCAGCGCAGAGCCGACCCCAGCGGGCGCGTCGCACACCGCGACCCCGTCAGTCAGCCGCCTCAACACGCCGTTGGCGCCGCCGCCTCGCGGACGAACGTGAGGAGGCCAAGATCTACCGCAACCTCGCCGCCCACCGCCGCGGTGAGGAACGAGAAATCCTCGTTGAGCTGGCGGCGGCCGAGGAGCGGCATGCCAGACATTGGGCCAACCTGCTCGGCGACAACATCGGCCGCCCGCGCGGCGGCCACCTACGAATGCGATTGCTTGCGTTGTTGGCTCGTCGGTTCGGGTCGGTGTTCGTGCTGGCACTCGTCCAGCACGCCGAAACGCGTTCCCCGTACCGGTTCGACACCGACGCCACACCCGCGATGGCCGCCGACGAGCGAGTGCATGAGGAAGTGGTCCGGGGATTGGCCGCCCGGGGGCGGGCGCGGGTATCGGGCACCTTTCGAGCCGCGGTGTTCGGCGCCAATGACGGCCTGGTCAGCAATCTGTCATTGGTACTGGGGGTGGCCGGCGGCGGTGCAAACACATCGACCGTGCTGCTCACCGGGTTGGCCGGGTTACTGGCCGGCGCGCTGTCCATGGGCGCCGGCGAATACGTGTCCGTCCGTTCTCAGCGTGAGTTGCTTGCCGCGTCCACACCAGACACCAGAGATGCCCACATGCTGGTCCGCCAGCTCGACCTGAACGCGAACGAGGTCGCCTTGGTTTTCCGCGCCCGTGACTTCCCCCCGGATGAGGCTCGTCGACGTGCGGACGCCTTGCTGCGTGGCGAAACCACCATCGGGTCGGCTGTGGCGGACACCGATGCTAGTGAGCGGCACGAGGTCGTCGGTACCGGGCTGGGTGCCGCGTTGTCCAGCTTCGGTTTCTTCGCCTCAGGGGCCGCCGTCGCAGTGCTTCCGTTCCTGGTCGGCGCGACCGGTATCGCCGCGCTGGTCTGCGCGGCGGTGCTGGTCGGGCTAGCCCTCATGTTCACCGGCGCACTGGTCGGCCTGCTGTCCGGCGGGCCGCCACTACGCCGGGGACTGCGTCAGCTAGCGATCGGAGCCGGCGCGGCGTCCATTACCTACGGTCTAGGGCTGCTGTTTAGCGCAACCCTGCGCTGATAGATCTCCCGATCGCGGCACTGGCGACACGAAATAGCTGATCCGCGCGGGCGAACTGGCGCGGATAGGGTAGCCTCCGTCGTTGATCATTCTCATTGGTGAACTCGCCGGTCCCGCGAGCGGTCCTCGGTCATTGGTCATTGATGGGGTCACGGCGTCAGCTCAATTCAGGAGGATTCATCCGCTGTGCCCACGACGGACACCATCCCCACGACGGACACCATCCCAGCATCCGAGATCAGCCACCTGCTGAACACCACCCGGTATCCCCTCACCCAGCCAGGGAGCGCCGAATGGTCGCGGACGGTGTCCCAGGCGCGCGCCGGCCTACGTGATGTCGGTTGCTGCGTGTTAGCAGACTTCGTGGCGCCAGCGTTGATACCCACGCTGCGGGAGCAGGGTGCGGCGATCGCGCCGGCGGCGCACTACGAGGTCAAAACCGTCAACGCCTACAACATCGCGCTGGACAGTCCGTTGCCAGCGGACCACCCGGGGCGTATCCGGATGCAGCGAGGCAACGCCTTCGTGCCGCGCGACCAGATCCCCCGAGCGGCGGTGATCGAGCGGCTGTACACGAACTCGATGTTTCAACAATTCGTGGCCAACTGTTTCGAGCTGCCCGGCGTTCATGAGTTGGCCGATCCGCTGGCCGGGCTGGTGCTGAATGTGGTGCGTCCTGGGCAATCGCACCCGTGGCACTTCGACACCAACGAGTTCACAGTCAGCCTATTGACCCAGCAATCTGAGGACGGCGGCGACTTCGAATACTGCCCGGATATTCGGGCGGCTGGACGGGAGAATTTCGACGACGTGCGTGCCGTGCTGTCTGGAGCGGGCGAACACCTGATTCACCGGCTCACCCTGCGCCCGGGAGACCTGCAGCTGTTCCGGGGACGCTATTCGCTGCATCGGGTCGCGCCGGTGCTAGGGGCGGTGGCCCGGCACACCGCGATTCTCGCCTATACCGACCGCCCCGGCGTCGTGGGCAGCGTTGAGCGCACCCGCCAGCTGTTTGGTCGGGCACTACCCGAGCACCGGTCCGCCGCCGCTTCCAGGCGAAACGACAAGCTACTTGACTAAATCACATCAGCGGGCCACCCGGTGGGGGTTCCTACTCCCGCGATGAATGCCTGACCTGTGCTACGCGTCCTGGCGTATCGCGTGCAGGGTTTTCCAAGCCCGGGTGGCCAGCTGCAGGTTGAACCGGGAATCGGGGTCATTGAGGTTATGTCCGGACAGATCTCGGATGCGCTGCAGCCGGTAGCGCAGGGTACTGCGATGCAGGAACAACCTGCTGGCGGTGAGATGGTAGTTGCCGCCGCACTCTAGGTAGCAGAACAAGGTTTCGACCAGCTGAGTGTCCTTGGCCGCGTCATAGTCGAGCAGAGCGCCCAGCCAGCGGCGAATGAACGCCTCGACAGAGCCGATGTCGTGGATCTGGGACAGCAACTGGAAGACACCGAGGTCCTCGAATACGGTCACCCGCGCGGGGGACCTGGTGGCAACCTGCATTTTCAGGGCGAGCTGAGCCTGCCCATGGGATCGAGGGAACTCTGATGGCTGAGTGCACGGGGCGCCCACACTTACCCGGCAGCTCCCCTGCGGCCCCAGCTGGGCGATGACCGCGGCATGGAACTGTTCCCAGTCGTGCTCCGCGCCACACAGCACCGCCACTCCGCCCGGCCGGGCGGCGAGGAGCGACCCGACCCCGGTGGCGCGTGCCGCGCAGGAGACAGCGTAGTAAAAAACCTCGTGTTCGACGCGCTGGTTGTCGCCGGTGACCAACACTACGCGATGAGGGCGAGCCAGGTCGTAACC
>JAFASX010000119.1 GCA_019244295.1 Pseudonocardia sp. | reverse complement strand
CTCGGGGATGCTGGTGTCACAGGCTTCGAGCAGCTCGGCAACCTTCTCGCTCCACTCCGCGTCGCCCTCGAGCGCCTTGAGCGCGGACACCCGGACCACCGGCACGTCGTCGCCGGGGAACTCGTACTCGGTGAGCAGCTCGCGGACCTCGAGCTCGACGAGCTCGAGGATCTCCTCGTCGTCCACCATGTCGCACTTGTTCAGCGCCACCACGATGTAGGGCACGCCGACCTGACGCGCGAGCAGCACGTGCTCACGGGTCTGCGGCATCGGGCCGTCGGTGGCGGCGACCACCAGGATGGCGCCGTCCATCTGCGCGGCACCGGTGATCATGTTCTTGATGTAGTCCGCGTGACCCGGGCAGTCGACGTGCGCGTAGTGCCGCTTCTCGGTCTGGTACTCGACGTGCGAGATCGAGATCGTGATCCCGCGCTCCTTCTCCTCCTTCGCGTTGTCGATCTGGTCGAACGCGTAGAAGGGGTTCACGTCGGGCATCTTGTCGTGCAGCACCTTGGTGATCGCCGCGGTCAGCGTCGTCTTGCCGTGGTCGATGTGGCCGATGGTGCCGATGTTGACGTGCGGCTTAGTCCGCTGGAACTTTGCCTTCGCCACTGGTATCTCCTCGTTGCGATCCGCCCCACCGCAGTCGGTCTGGAGTGTTTCCTGGGTTCCTTGTGCCTGCTGTGCGCTGCGCTCGTTACTCGCCGCGCGCCTTGGCGATGATCTCCTTGGCGATGCTCGGCGGCACCTCGGAGTAGGAGTCGAACTGCTTGCTGTAGTTCGCCCTGCCTTGCGTCCTGCTGCGCAGGTCGCCGACGTAGCCGAACATCTCGGACAGCGGGACGAGAGCCTTGACCACGCGGGCCCCGGATCGTTCCTCCATGGCCTGAATCTGACCGCGCCGGCTGTTCAGGTCGCCGATCACGTCGCCCATGTACTCCTCGGGCGTGGTGACCTCGACGCTCATCATCGGCTCGAGCAGCACAGGGCCCGCCTGCGCGGCGGCCTTCTTGAAGGCCATCGAGCCGGCGATCTTGAAGGCGAGCTCCGAGGAGTCCACCTCGTGGTAGGCGCCGTCGGTCAGCGTCACCTTGACGTCGACCATCGGGAACCCGGCCAGGACGCCGAACTCGGCGGCTTCCTGGCATCCGGCGTCCACCGACGGGATGTACTCCCGCGGAATGCGTCCGCCGGTGACCTTATTCTCGAACTCGTAGCCGCCACCGTCGCCGCCGGTCGGCTCCAGGTTGATGATCACGCGGCCGAACTGGCCGGAACCACCGGTCTGCTTCTTGTGCGTGTACTCGACCTTCTCGGCCTTCTTCGTGACGGTCTCCCGGTAGGCGACCTGCGGGCGGCCGATGTTGGCCTCGACCCTGAACTCGCGCCGCATCCGGTCGACGAGCACCTCAAGGTGCAGTTCGCCCATGCCGGAGATGATCGTCTGCCCGGTCTCCTCGTCGGTCCTGACCTGGAAGGTCGGGTCCTCCTCGGCGAGCCGCTGGATAGCGGTGCCCAGCTTCTCCTGGTCGCTCTTGGTCTTCGGCTCGATCGCCACGTTGATCACGGGCGCCGGGAAGGTCATCGACTCCAGGATCACCGGGGCTTCCTGAGCGCACAGCGTGTCGCCGGTGGTGGTGTCCTTCAGGCCCATCACCGCGACGATCTGCCCGGCGAACGCGGTCGGGCGCTCTTCGCGCTTGTTCGCGTGCATCTGGTAGATCTTGCCGATCCGCTCCTTGCGGCCCTTGATCGAGTTCAGCACCTGGGTGCCGGCCTCGAGCGTGCCCGAGTAGATGCGGATGTAGGTGAGCTTGCCGAGGTGCTGGTCCGCCATGATCTTGAAGGCCAGCGCGGAGAACGGCTCCTTCGGGTCGGCGTGCCGCTCGACCGCCTGCTCCTCGTTGCCCACCGCGTGGCCCTGGATGGACGGGATGTCCATCGGGCTCGGCAGGTACGCGACGATGGCGTCGAGCATGGGCTGCACGCCCTTGTTCTTGAAGGCCGTGCCGCACAGCACGGGGGTCACCGCGCTGGCGATCGTCGCCCGGCGGATCGCCGCCTCGAGCTGCTCCACCGAGGGCTCGCCGCCCTCGAGGTACATCTCCATCATCTCGTCGTCGTTCTCGGCGATGGTCTCGAGCAGCTTGTCCCGCCACTCGCGAGCCGCGTCGGTGTGGTCCGCGGGGATGTCAACGACGTCGTACTTGTCGCCCTTGCCCTCGGTCTGCCAGAGCAGCCCGCGCATCCGGACGAGGTCGATCACGCCGCGGAAGTCCGACTCCACGCCCCACGGGAGCTGGACGACCAGCGGGGTCGCGCCGAGGCGGCTGGTGATCATCTCAACGCAGCGGTGGAACTCGGCGCCGACGCGGTCCATCTTGTTCACGAAACAGATCCGCGGCACGCCGTACTTGTCGGCCTGGCGCCAGACGGTCTCCGACTGCGGCTCGACGCCGGCCACCGCGTCGAACACGGCGACAGCGCCGTCGAGCACGCGCAGCGAGCGCTCGACTTCGACGGTGAAGTCGACGTGCCCGGGCGTGTCGATGATGTTGATCGTGTTGTCACGCCAGGAGGTCGTGGTCGCGGCGGACGTGATCGTGATGCCGCGCTCCTGCTCCTGCTCCATCCAGTCCATGGTGGCCGCGCCCTCATGGACCTCACCGATCTTGTAATTGATGCCGGTGTAAAACAGGATTCGCTCGGTCGTCGTCGTCTTGCCCGCGTCGATATGCGCCATGATCCCGATGTTGCGGACCTTGGCGAGGTCTACTGCGGTCTGGGTGGCCACGTTAAGCGTCCTTAAGTACGTAGTTCTGGGTTGTTACCAGCGGTAATGCGCGAAGGCCTTGTTGGACTCCGCCATCTTGTGAGTGTCCTCACGGCGCTTGACGCTGGCGCCAAGGCCGTTGCTGGCGTCGAGCAGCTCGTTCATCAGCCGCTCGGTCATCGTCTTCTCCCGGCGCTGCCGCGCGTACATCACGATCCAGCGCAGGGCCAGCGTGGTGCTCCGCGAGGCGCGCACCTCCACGGGAACCTGGTAGGTCGCGCCGCCGACCCGGCGGCTGCGGACCTCAAGGGTCGGCTTGACGTTGTCCAGCGCGCGCTTGAGCGTGACCACCGGGTCGTTGCCGTTCTTCTCGCGGCAACCCTCGAGAGCTCCGTAGACGGTGCGCTCGGCGAGCGAGCGCTTGCCGTCCTTGAGCACCTTGTTGGCGAGGGCGGTAACGAGCGGCGAGCCGTACACCGGGTCGGTGACAAGCTGCCGCTTGGACGCGGGACCCTTGCGCGGCATGTCAGCTCTTCTCCTTCTTCGCGCCGTAACGGCTGCGGGCCTGCTTGCGGTTACGGACGCCCTGGGTGTCCAGCGAGCCGCGGATGACCTTGTAACGAACGCCGGGCAGGTCGCGGACACGGCCACCGCGCACCAGCACGATGGAGTGCTCCTGCAGGTTGTGGCCCTCACCCGGGATGTAGGCGGTCACCTCGATCTGGCTGCTGAGCCGCACACGAGCAACCTTGCGCAAGGCCGAGTTCGGCTTCTTCGGTGTCGTGGTATACACGCGCGTGCAGACCCCGCGGCGCTGGGGACTTCCTTTCAGCGCGGCGGTCTTGGTCTTGGCGACCTTGTCCTCGCGGCCCTTTCGGACCAGCTGTTGGATCGTGGGCATGAACCGACTACTTCTTCCCGTTGGCGGCAGTACTGCGTGATGTGGCTTCTTGTTGTGGTATGGGTCTAGTGGTGGTACGCATCAAGCTTGGGCCGACCTTGGCGAGCATCCAGCCCCCCGAGGTCGGGTGTGTCGCCGCCGGCGCGATCTGCTGGCGGCTCAGGGAGCTACCAAGCAATGATGCCCAGGCGACTCACGTTTGCGGCTCGCCACGCTGAATCACCTGAATGATGCGAGGCGACCGGCACGCAGGACAACCCAACCAGGCGGACGCTGCCACCAACAATACCCGGCCCGTCGGGAAGGGGTCAAAACGGGTCGGACCCAAAATCGCGCACCGGCAGGCACTTGTCGCTCACCGGTTCCATCTCGCAGAGTGCCCGATGGCGCCCCAGTCCGCAAGAACTCGCCGCGAGGTACTGCCACCGCGCCTACCGGTCGGGCGCTGGGTCAAGGCCGGTGAGCGTCAATTCGACGCCGTAGTTGATGGTCCGCCAGAGCGCTGAGTTCCACGTTGTCTAGTGAAGTCACCACCAAGTCGGCGTGTTCGGCGGCGAGCAGGTCTTCGTCGTTGGCCCTGGCTACCCCCAGCGCCGCCATGCCGCCCGCCTTCGCGGCACGCACCCCGCTCGTCGCGTCCTCCACCACGAAACACCCTTCCGGTGACACACCCAGCTCGGCCGCCGCCGCCAGAAAAATGTCCGGAGCCGGCTTGCCGTGAGCAAACTCACGGCCCGAGGTGTCGGCATCGAAGATCTCGCGCAAGGTGAGGCCAGGGCGAACCAGGGCCGATTGGAACCCGGTGCGTTCGGCGAACGAGTCCAGCCGGATCTTACCCAACAGCAACCCGGCATTCTTCGAGGAGGACGCGGCGGCGATGCGGATACCAGTCTGTTTCACCGCGAGCACGAAGCGCAGCGCATCGTCGTACGCGGTAAACTCGCCAGCCTCGATCAACAAGACCACCATCGCCTGTTTCCGCTCGGAATACTCCCTTGCCCTCGTAGCAACGTCTGGGACCTGAAAATATTCCAGCACGGCCGTGGCGCCATCCAGGCGAGGCTTGCCGGACAGCTGCTGCTGGTACACCTGCGGCGTGAACTTATCCGGCGCCCAGGAAGTCTGGCCGGCGATATCCGCCCAGTCGCCCTCCATCAGCTCACGTAACGCATCGCGCCATGCCCGTTCATGCGGCGAGTCGACCAACACACCGTCAACGTCAAAGATCGCACCCTGAAAGCCCACCTGGTAACTCCTCTTGACTCATAGCTCGGCCGTCGTCCGGTGACTCCTCAAGCTTGCCATTCTCTCGCGGACCCGCCAGGCCTCGGTCAACGCAACGGCATCCGGGCGAGCCAGCATTCATCCACCGGCCAGGATTGACACACCGCCGACGCTTGCCCGACAGCGGTTGCCGCGTATCGTCGATCAGCGGGGTGGCTCAGCGCGCCAGCGAGTCGAGCAGCGTGCGCACCTGGTCAGGGTCGTCGACAGTAAACTGAGCGGCGGTCGAGCGGTCCAACCGCGCGGCGTCGCCGACATACACCCCCACCCCGACCCCACGGTTGGCCAGCGCTCGGAAGGCGTCCTCATCGGTCACATCGTCACCGAGGTAGATCGGGACCACGCCCGGCCCGGTCAGCCCGAGTGTGTCGAGCAGGTAGTCGACCGCGCGGCCCTTGTTCCAGTCCAGGTTGGGCAGGATCTCGTAGACCATCTTGCCCGGGGTGAGCTTCAGCTCCTCTGGACGCTCGGCCAGCAGCCGCTCGACCAGCGCGGTCACCCGCGTTCGGGCCGGCTCATCGGCCAGCCGGTAGTGCACGGCCACCGAGGCCCGTTTCGGCTCCACCGCCACCCCGGTCAGCCCAGCGACCTCTTGTCGAAGCCGATCGGTGACCTCGGCCACTAAAGCCTCAAAGCCGGAGGCCGCCTCATGCTCCAACGCATCCCGCCGCGGGTGCCAGATATCGAAACCGTGGCTGCCCGCCACCACCAACTCGTCCATCCCCATCAGCCGTTGCACCACCGCGCGGTCCCGCCCGCTGACCACGCACACCGGGCAACGCCGCGCCAGATCACACACAGTCGAACGCATCGCCGCCGACATCACCGCGTCCTCCGGACGATCCACGATGGGCGTGAGCACCCCGTCGTAATCCAGGAACACCGCGGGCCACCGCCTACCCAACGCCGCACCAAAACGCTCGCGGTCCCGCAGCGCATGCGGCAGCCGGTCAACCACACCCACACTCTATGTCCGGCCGGCGGCGGCAGTGAGCGGAATAGTGAGCCGGGGCCGGGTAACACCACGGGAGAGTGGTACCCGACCCCGGCTAGGGGAGCAAGCTTTGACTACCGGTAGTCCCTACCGAAGTCGTAGTCGTCCAGCGGCACCGCGGCCCCCGTACCGGTGCCGAACACGTCGGGGGTGTAGTACCCGTCGTCGTAGTTCGGCAACGCGTAGGCGGCCGCACGGGCCTCCTCGGTGGGCTGCACCTCGATGTTGCGGTACCGGCTGATGCCCGTACCGGCCGGGATCAGCTTGCCGATGATCACGTTTTCCTTGAGCCCGACCAGGTTGTCGCGCTTCCCGTTGATCGCGGCATCGGTGAGGATTCGGGTGGTCTCCTGGAATGACGCGGCTGACAACCAGGACTCGGTGGCCAATGACGCCTTGGTGATTCCCATCAGCACCGGGCGACCGGAAGCCGCCTCGCCGCCTTCGGCCACCACTCGCCGGTTCACCGTCTCGAACTCGGCCCGCTCAGCAAGCGCGCCAGGCAAGAACTCGGTGGAACCGGAGTCGATGATGGTCACCCGGCGCAACATCTGCCGGACGATCACCTCGACGTGCTTGTCATGAATGTCCACGCTCTGCGTGCGGTACACCTTCTGCACCTCACGCACCAGATGCAGCTGCACTTCACGCGGCCCCATCACCCGCAGCACCTCGTGCGGGTCGGCGGTGCCCTCCAGCAACAGCTGACCGACGCTCACATGGTCACCATCGGCAAGGGGACGCTCTTCACCGTCGACCACGGTCATGGCCAGCCACTGCCGCTTGGACAACTTGTCGTAGACGATCTCCTCGCCGCCGTCGTCCGGCACCAAAGTGATCTTCCAGAACTTCTCGCCGTCCTCGATGTGAATCCGACCGTCGACGTCCGCGATCGGCGCCTTGCCCTTGGGCACCCGAGCCTCGAAAAGCTCGGTGACCCGAGGCAAACCGGTGGTGATGTCGTCCCCGGCCACACCGCCGACGTGGAACGTACGCATGGTGAGCTGGGTCCCGGGCTCGCCGATGGACTGGGCAGCCACAATGCCGACCGCTTCGCCGACGTCGACCAGCTTGCCGGTGGCCATCGACCGGCCGTAGCACATGGCGCAGATCCCGGAGGTGGAGGCACAGGTCAGCGCACTGCGCACCTTGATCTTCTCGATGCCCGCATCCACCAACCTGGCAAGCGCCGGATCGCCGAGGTCGTCGCCTTTGCTCACGATCACGTTACCGTCGGCGTCGAGGACCTCCTCAGCCGCGCAGCGCGCATACACGCTGGTGCGGATATGACGATGCGGAATCCGGGGCGAGCCGGTGCTACCGCCTTCCTCGGTCACCGGCATGGTGACGCTGCGTTCGGTGCCGCAATCGACCTCTCGAACGATGACGTCCTGCGACACGTCAACCAACCGCCGGGTGAGGTAGCCCGAGTCAGCGGTCCGCAGCGCGGTATCCGCCAGGCCTTTACGGGTGCCGTGAGTGGAAATGAAGTACTCCAGCACCGAGAGTCCCTCGCGGAAGTTGGACTTGATCGGGCGCGGGATGTATTCACCCTTCGGGTTCGCCACCAAGCCCTTCATCCCGGCCAGCTGCCGAACCTGGGCCATGTTGCCGGCGGCCCCGGACTTCACGATGGTCGGGATCGGGTTGTCGGCCGGGAAGTTCTCCTCCATCGCCCTAGCCACTTCTTCGGCGGCCTGACTCCAGATCTTGACCATCTCGTCGTTGCGTTCCTGATGCGACAGCGCGCCTCGCTGGTAACGCTTGTTCACCTGATCGGCCTTCGCTTCGTAGCTGTCCAGGATCGCCTGTTTGCCCGGCGGAACAACCACGTCGTCGATCGCCAGCGTCACCCCGGAGCGGGTCGCCCAGTAGAAACCGGCGTCCTTGAGCCGGTCCAGGGTCTGCGCGACCTCGGTCATCGAGTACCGCTCGGCCAGGTCGTTGATGATCGCGGCCTGGCGCTTCTTGGGCAACGGCTCGTTGATGAATGGGTAGTCCGGCGGCAGCAGCTCGTTGAACAGCACCCGACCCAGCGTGGTCTCGGCCAGCCACGGCTGGCCCGGCCGCCAGCCCTGCTCAGCGAGCTCAGCGGCCTTCGCCGCGGACGGCACCGCGTCGGTCAACCGGATCTTGGCCATGGCCTGCAGGTGCAGCACGTGTCGGTCGTAGGCCATGATGGCCTCGGCCGGCGAGGAGAACGCCCGGCCCTCGCCCGGAGCTCCTTCACGCTGACGAGTCAGGTGGAACAACCCGGTCACCATGTCCAGCCGAGGCATCGCCAACGGACGGCCGGACGCCGGCGAAAGGATGTTGTTCGACGACAGCATCAGGATCCGGGCTTCGGCCTGCGCTTCAGCTGACAGCGGCAGGTGCACCGCCATCTGGTCACCATCGAAGTCGGCGTTGAACGCTTCACAGACCAGCGGGTGCAGCTGGATTGCCTTGCCCTCGACCAGCTGCGGCTCAAACGCCTGGATACCCAGCCGGTGCAGCGTAGGCGCCCGGTTGAGCATCACCGGATGACCCGCGATGACCTCCTCCAGCACGTCCCAGACCTGAGAACGCCCACGCTCGACCATCCGCTTGGCGGACTTGATGTTCTGGGCGTGGTTGAGGTCGACTAGTCGCTTCATCACGAACGGCTTGAACAGTTCCAGCGCCATCTGCTTGGGCAGCCCGCACTGGTGCAGCTTGAGCTGCGGGCCGACCACGATGACCGAACGACCGGAATAGTCGACCCGCTTGCCGAGCAGGTTCTGCCGGAACCGACCCTGCTTGCCCTTGAGCAGGTCGGATAGCGACTTCAGCGGGCGGTTGCCAGGGCCGGTGACCGGCCGGCCCCGGCGGCCATTGTCAAACAACGCGTCGACGGATTCCTGCAGCATCCGCTTCTCGTTGTTGACGATGATCTCCGGCGCGCCGAGATCGATCAGCCGCTTGAGCCGGTTGTTCCGGTTGATGACCCGCCGGTAGAGGTCATTAAGGTCTGACGTGGCGAACCGGCCACCGTCCAACTGGACCATCGGACGCAGATCCGGCGGAATAACCGGGACACAATCCAGCACCATGCCCAGCGGGCTGTTGCCGGTCGCCTGAAACGCCGCGACCACCTTCAACCGCTTGAGCGCGCGCAGCTTCTTCTGGCCCTTTCCGCTGCGGATCGTCTCGCGCAGGCTCTCCGCCTCGGCTTCGATGTCGAAGCTCTGGACCAGCTTCTGGATCGCTTCGGCGCCCATCGCCCCGGTGAAGTAATCGCCGTAGCGATCGTAGAGCTCCCGATAGAGCATCTCGTCGGCGATGAGCTGTTTGGGAGCCAGTTTGGTGAAGGTGGTCCAGATCTCGTCGAGGCGGTCCAGCTCGCGCTGCGCGCGGTCGCGCTGCTGACGCATCTCGCGCTCGCCGCTCTCCTTCACCTTGCGCCGCACGTCGCTTTTGGCGCCCTCAGCCTCGAGCTCGGCCAGATCAGCTTCCAGTTTCTGGGCGCGGGCCTCGAGATCCGCATCGCGGCGCTGCTCGACCCGTTTGCGCTCGACACCCATCTCGTTCTCGAGGGTGGGCAGATCGTTGTGCCGCAGCTCCTCGTTTACGTCGGTGATGACGTACGCCGCGAAGTAGATAATCTTTTCGAGGTCCTTCGGGGCCAGGTCCAACAAGTAACCCAGCCGGCTGGGCACACCTTTGAAGTACCAGATATGGGTGACCGGAGCGGCCAGCTCCACGTGCCCCATCCGCTCCCGACGGACCTTCGTCCTAGTCACCTCGACGCCGCAGCGCTCGCAGATGATGCCCTTGAACCGGACCCGCTTGTACTTACCGCAGTAGCACTCCCAGTCCCTGGTCGGACCGAAGATTTTTTCGCAGAACAGCCCGTCCTTCTCCGGCTTCAGCGTCCGGTAGTTGATGGTTTCGGGCTTCTTGACCTCGCCGTAGGACCACTGGCGGATATCCTCGGCGGTGGCCAGGCCAATACGTAGCTCGTCGAAGAAGTTGACGTCAAGCACGTGGCTTCAGTCTCCCTGAATATGGCAAGCAGATGTCACGGGTAAACACTGGCTAATGGTTGGTTCGGGAGTTTTTTGCGTATCAGCTGTGCGTATCGGCTGTGTGTATCGATCATCAGCGGACGACATCGTCAACCGACATCGAGTCAGAACCGGGACGGCTGGACAGGTTGATGCCGAGGTTCGCCGCGGCTCGCTCCAGATCCTCATCGTCGGAGTCACGCATTTCGATCGCCGCGCCATCGCTGGAGAGCACTTCAACGTTTAGGCACAACGACTGAAGTTCCTTGAGCAGCACCTTGAACGACTCAGGGATACCCGGCTCCGGGATGTTCTCACCCTTGACGATCGCCTCGTAGACCTTCACCCTGCCGACCACGTCGTCGGACTTGATGGTCAGCAGTTCTTGCAGCGTGTAAGCGGCCCCGTACGCCTGCATGGCCCAGCACTCCATCTCACCGAACCGCTGGCCACCGAACTGCGCCTTACCACCGAGCGGCTGCTGAGTGATCATCGAGTACGGACCGGTGGACCGTGCGTGAATCTTGTCGTCGACTAGGTGCAGGAGCTTGAGGATGTACATGTAACCGACCGCGACCGGGTAGGGGTACGGCTCCCCGGAACGTCCGTCGAGCAACGTCGCCTTGCCCTCGGGGCCGACCATGCGCTCACCGTCACGGTTGGGCCGCGTACTGGCCAACAGACCGGTGATCTCATGCTCGCGGGCGCCGTCAAACACCGGTGTCGCGGTGTTCGTGCCAGGGAGCGCGGAGTACAGCTCCGCCGGCAACTTGTCCGCCCAATCCGGCTTGCCCTCGATCTCCCAGCCGCTCTTGGCGATCCAACCCAGGTGGGTCTCCAGAATTTGGCCGATGTTCATCCTTCGCGGCACACCATGAGTGTTCAACACGATGTCCACCGGGCTGCCATCGGGCAGGAATGGCATGTCTTCGATAGGCAAGATCTTGCCGATGACGCCCTTGTTCCCATGCCGGCCGGCGAGCTTGTCTCCGTCGGAGATCTTGCGCTTCTGCGCCACATACACCCGGACCAACTCGTTGACGCCGGGCGAAAGCTCGTCCTCGTCGTCGCGGCTGAAGACCCGGATGCCGATAACCTTGCCGTTTTCGCCATGCGGCACCTTGAGGCTGGTGTCGCGGACCTCGCGGGCCTTCTCACCGAAGATCGCCCGCAGCAGCCGCTCCTCCGGGGTCAGCTCGGTCTCGCCCTTGGGCGTGACCTTGCCCACCAGGATGTCGCCGGCCTGCACCTCGGCGCCGATCCGGATGATGCCTCGTTCATCCAGATCCGCCAGCACCTCTTCGGAGACGTTCGGGATATCCCTGGTGATCTCCTCCGCGCCCAGCTTGGTATCCCGGGCATCGATCTCGTGCTCTTCAATGTGGATCGAGGTGAGCACGTCGTCCTGCACCAGCCGCTGGGACAGAATGATCGCGTCTTCGTAGTTGTGCCCCTCCCACGGCATGATTGCTACCAGGAGGTTCTTACCGAGGGCCATCTCGCCGTTCTGGGTACACGGCCCGTCCGCGATGACCTGGCCCTGCTCGACCCGCTGCCCCTCGGAGACGATGGGCTTCTGGTTCTGACAAGTTCCCTGGTTCGAACGGTGGAACTTGTGCAGCCGGTAGGTCTGCCTGGTGCCGTCGTCGGCCATAACGGTGATGTAGTCGGCGCAGAGCTCCTCAACGACACCTGCCTTGTTGGCGACCACGACATCACCGGCGTCGACGGCGGCACGCAGCTCCATCCCGGTGCCGACCAACGGCGCCTCGCTGCGCAACAACGGCACCGACTGACGCTGCATGTTGGCGCCCATCAGCGCCCGGTTCGCGTCGTCGTGCTCCAGGAATGGGATCATCGCGGTCGCCACCGACACCATCTGGCGCGGAGAGACGTCCATGTAGTCCACGCCGCGTGGGTCGATGTACTCGACCTCGCCACCTTTGGTGCGCACCAGCACCCGCTTTTCCGCGAAGTAGCCGTCCGCGTCCAGCGGCGAGTTCGCCTGGGCCTTGACGAAACGGTCTTCCTCGTCGGCGGTCAGGTAGTCGATCTGATCGGTGACCTGGCCATCGACAACCTTGCGATACGGCGTCTGGATGAAGCCGAACGGGTTGACCCGCGCAAAGCTGGACAACGACCCGATCAGCCCGATGTTCGGGCCTTCTGGGGTTTCAATCGGACACATCCGGCCGTAGTGGCTGGTGTGCACGTCCCGAACCTCGAAGCCCGCCCGCTCCCTGGACAGGCCGCCAGGGCCCAGCGCGGACAAGCGCCGCTTGTGGGTAAGGCCGGCCAGCGGGTTGGTCTGGTCCATGAACTGGGACAGCTGGCTGGTGCCGAAGAACTCCTTGATCGCGGCTACCACCGGGCGAATGTTGATCAAAGTCTGAGGCGTGATGGCCTCGACATCCTGCGTGGTCATCCGCTCCCGAACGACCCGCTCCATCCGGGACAGCCCTACCCGGATCTGGTTTTGGATCAGCTCGCCCACCGTGCGCAGCCGGCGGTTGCCGAAGTGATCGATGTCGTCGGTCTCCACCGGGACCTCGATCGTGTCCTCACCGGTGCCAACCGTCATCGTGGTCTCTCCGGCGTGCAGCCGGACCAGATACTCGATAGTGGTGATGATGTCGTCTTCGGTGAGCGTGCCCACATCGGGCGCTACCTTCAAACCAAGCTTCTTGTTGACCTTGTAACGGCCGACCTTCGCTAGGTCGTAGCGCTTGTCTTTGAAGAACAGGTTCTCCAACAGGGTCTGCGCGCTCTCCCGGGTCGGCGGTTCGCCAGGACGCAGCTTGCGGTAGATGTCCAGCAGAGCCTCGTCGGTGCCAGCGGTGTGGTCTTTCTCCAGGGTGGCCAACAGCGTTTCGCTGAACGAGAACCGCTCCCGGATCTGCTCGTTGGTCCAGCCCAGAGCTTTAAGCAGCACGGTGACCGGCTGGCGGCGTTTGCGGTCGATCCGCACACCAACCGAGTCACGCTTGTCCACATCGAACTCCAGCCAGGCTCCCCGGCTCGGGATTACCCTGACGGAGTAGACGTCCTTGTCGGTGGCCTTATCGACCGAATGGTCGAAGTAGACACCTGGCGACCGAACCAGCTGAGAAACAACCACCCGCTCGGTGCCGTTGATGATGAAGGTGCCCTTGTCCGTCATCACCGGGAAATCACCCATGAACACCGTCTGGCTCTTGATCTCGCCAGTGCCGTTGTTGGTGAACTCCGCTGTGACGAACAGCGGCGCCGCATAGGTCATGTCCTTGTCCTTGCACTCCTCTACCTGCGCCTTCGTCTCGTCGAAGCGCGGGTCGGAGAAGGACAGCGACATAGAGCCCGAGAAATCCTCGATCGGGGAGATCTCAGCGAGGACCTCCTCGAGACCGCCGACCGGCATCTCATCGCCAGCGTCGATCCGGCGTTGGAACCAGGCCTCATCACCGACCAACCACTCGAATGACTGAGTCTGCAGGTCGAGTAGGTCGGGCACCTCTAGCGGCTCGTGGATCTTGGCGAATGAGACGCGGGTCGGGGCACCGGGGAACTTGGAGTGCATGGCTCCATTCCCGGTCGCGGTCCCGATCGTCGAGTCTGCGGTGGACGTGGTCGCGCGGGAGACAGCCAAGATTCGTCCTTCCGAGAACTACGCTGCCTGGCGCTCGTCTGGCACGCACCGTTCGTGACGGGTAACGTCGGCACTGGTTCGGGGGGTCCGGACCGAGGGCGCCTGAGTGGGGCGGGCGAGACGAAGCCGTTGTTGTATTAGCCGCGCTCCCAGCACGCCGGAGAACCACCGAGAGGCCACCCGAAGGCGTACGCTCGACAGCATCCTGCATAAAGGCAGCGCAAAGACGCAGTCTAGCCGCATATGCAGCCGCTGTCGAGACGGGGTCGCAAAGGCAACCATCGCGCCACTAAGAGTGACGCCCCAGAGGGCCGGAGTCAAGACGCCAATCGTCGGCAAGTGGTTCCCTTCGGTGGATAACCGGTTCGTTGGACGCCGTGTTCCGTTGCTGAACCGTCACCTTTCGTTGACCTCTGACACCTTCCATTGACCGTCCACCCGCTCGGCGGAGACCGTGAGCCGTATCGCCGCTTTGATTGGTTGCGGACTGTTAGCCTGGTGACCTTCCTGGTTCACCATCGCCAGCAGGCTAGCGCGATGCTCGGTCAGCGAGATCACCCCGATCGCCACCACCTTGGACGTCAGTGACGGCCGCTGCCGCGGCCCGAGCGCGCGCACGGCGGCGAAGTTCCGCTTGTACTCGTCCACGAACGACCCGGTGAGGTAGGACAACGCCCGGGTTTCGCTCTGGTCCAGCGCCGCCCCGTCATAGGAGTAGGCGGCCTCGATCGCCTTGCTGATCTCGCCGACGACCGCCGCGGTGGCCGCCTTGTCCAGCAGCGCCAGATTGCTGACCGGTCGATCTCGGCTAGCCACGTCAGCCTGCTGCTGGAAATACCATGCGCCGCCGCCACCGGCGAGCGCGAGCAAAAGCAGTGTCGCGACCAATAGCACCGGGCGGCGGTCTGTCTCGCCACCGCGTGGCGCCAACTCGCCGCGCTGCTTGGGATCAGACTCGTCAACGATGACCGCCGCCGCTCCAGGTGCCGGATCACCCGAGGTGTCCGTATCCGGCCCGTCCTGGGCCGGGGCTGGGGGGTCGCATCGCCGCGGGTCCTCGGCATCGACGGTCCCGGGCTGGTAGGCCGCGAACCGCTCGGTCTGAGGTTCGTCGTCACCACGTTTGACTCCGCCGTCCGATGGCTGGGTGGGCTGGGTGGGCTGGCTCGGTAGCCGATCTGAGCGCCTAGCGGTGTCCGGTGGGTCACCGCCGCCCGCTGGACGAAGCCGAGGGATCACTGCGGTCACCGAGTTGGCATCCGCATCATCCGCATCGGTACGTCCGCCGAACCAGTGCTCGACGTCGTCAGGCGGTTGGGTCTGATCCGGCACCGGCCTCTGATCCGGCACCGGCCCCTGATCCCGCACCGGCCCCTGATCCGGCACCGCCTCAATGGTGTCAGTCGGGAGGTCATCCTCAATGTGGCGGACATGAGGAACTGGCGTGCGACGTTGCACAGTCACGAGGCTCCTGAGTCGGCGGGGATGAGGCTGGTTCCGGCTACCTTCCACCCTTCACCGGTTTCGCTGAGGTTCAGTTTTACTCGCAGCTGGCGGACGACCGGCAGCGAGGGACGGTTGTGGACCAGCACTGACTGCGTAACGTCCATCGCAACGATCGCGGTAGCGGTCCCAGCGGGCGCATCCAGTTCGGTGAGCGCGACATCCAGCACGGTCGCGCTGCTGGATATCGGTGACTTCTTCAAGTGGTCCAGATACTTCGCCCGGTCTTGACGCAGTTGGTCGGACAGCGCGCCGGTGGCGACGGCCGCCCAGTTATCAAGACCTTCCTCTGGCCGCGTCGCATCCAGCGTCTGCAGCGTGGCCGCCAGCTTCCGTGTCGCCTCGATAGCGCCGTCGCGGGCGTCGACCACTGAAGCAGAGCCGCCCTGCGCGGCGTTGTACCACAGGTACCCGAACCAGCTGGCCGTACTGATCGAGCCGAGCGCCAGCACAGTGGAGAGAACCAGCGCAACCTTCCACAGCGTGGACATACGATTCACTCGGGGGTTACCTCCGCGATCTTCCAACGGCCGTCCACCCGCTGGGCGTCTACCACCAGACGGGCGGTAGCGCCCGCTAACTGCTGCGATTGGCCCCGGGTGCCTCGCTGGTCGACCATCATCAGCAGCCGGGCTCGGTCGCCCCGCAACAGCGCTACCCCAACGGCGGGAACCGCGGTGGTGAGAACCGCCTGCTGTGCTGGCGCCAGCTGTTTGACCGGCTCGAAGGTCTGGGCGAACTCATCGACGAACTTGCCGGTGATGACGGCCTTTGCCGCCGCCTCGTTGGCGGCTAACGCCCGGTAGTCGTAGGAGTACACGGTCTTTATCGCGGTGCTGATCTGACCGACCACGTCAGCGGTCGCCGCCGGGTCGACGAACGCCTGATTGGCCAACGCCCCGTTGGCTCGGGCCGCGTGGTTGCCCACAGCCAGCACCACCGCCGCCGCGACCAGCACCACCGAGGCGACCCCGAGCGTGGCGAGCAGCCGAACCCGGCGCCGCGCGCCACCCCCGCGCTGGCCGGTCTCGCCGTCGGGCGGGGTGCCGGCGTCGAGCTGGTCGTGGTCGCTGTCGACGGTGGTGTCCGTTTGGTCAGCAGGAGGCATGATCTTTTGGTGTCCTTACGGGTTCTCGAATCGAATCGCCCCGGCGGCGGCGGCCTTCCATCCGGCATCCGGTGTGTGGACGAGGTCGAGCTGGATGCGCACCTGCTTGATGACCAGAGGGCTGGGGACTCCGTTCACGGTCTGAACCGTGCTGACGTCGACCGCCGCGATCGCTTTGGCCTTACCGGTGGCGGTGTCTATATCGGAGAGTGCGGCGTCTACCAGCCGAGCGCTGGTGGTCGTTTGTACCGCGCGGATCTGGTCGGCGTACTGCTGACGGTTCTTGGTGAATTCCTCCAGCAGCGGGCCGGTCGCGGACGCCTGCCAGATGTCCAGGCCTTTGTCCACCGTCGCGTAGTCCAACGTCTGGAGGTTGACCGCGATCTGCCTGGCCGCGACCAGCGCTCCGTCCCGCGCGGCCGCCACGTCGGCGTCAGGGCCGTGCGTGGCGGTCCACCACAGGGTGCCAAACGCCAGCACCGCCGCTAGGCCGGCGGCCGCGACCGCCGCGGCAACCCAGGTGGCGATGCTGACCCGATCAGCACCGGCCAAGCCTGCCAACCGCACTCTCATGGGCGACGAGCGTAGAACCCACCCGCTGAAGGCATGCGCCGGCATCCCCATTGCCCGCGGATCATCGCGGAAACATCAGCAGCACGGAGGTCAGCCCGAACTGACCGCGCTGGCCGGGAGCGTTGAGCAGCCCAGGCATCTTGGGCTCCGAGGTCAGCTCCGGCCGCGCGTGGGAGTGTTCAGTCCGGGAACGCTCAGTCGGGGAGTGGCTGGCCCGGGAGTAGTCGTAGTCCTCGGTGTTGTTCCGATGGGCCATGATGGGCGGGCCGAAGATGCCGGCGGCCGGCCCGTCAGTGTAAAAGGCCGAGAACCACTCCGGTGGGCGCGCTGGCCTGCCATTAATGAACGGGTACTGCGGCTTAATATCCCGGACCCCGATCGGGGAGAAGATCGGCTCCCGGCAGTAGGCCCGATAGTTGATCGGCCATGGCCGCCGGGTGTCGGTCCCGGGTCGCCGGACGGTTGCCCCGTAACCTCGCGTGCAGACCGACGGGTCGTTGAAGTTGGCCGTGAGCCCGATGTGCGCGGTGCCGTCGCCAGGGGCCAGGGTCGGAATGTACGAGGTCAAGATCGGGTAGGCGATCAGCACCTGCTGGATCGGGTCGAGCCGCGAGCGCAGGATGTAACTGGTCCTCAGGGCTTCTCTGATGGTGTCTGACAACCCGCCGCCCGATTCTTCGAGCAGCCCGCTGATCTGTCTGGCCGCGTCGGGGCCGGTCCGCAGCAGGCGCCGAATGTCCGGGTCGCTGCGTTTGAGCTGCTCGGAGACCAGTTTCAGGTTGAAGCTGAACGACTTGATCGGGTCGGCGAGGTCGTTCTGGGTCTGCAGCACGGTTCGGGCGTCCCGGATGAGCCGCAGAGTCCGCGGCAAATTCTCGGTCGCCGTGTCAGTCAGCGAACTGGTGGAGTCCAGCAGGAGCCGCAACGCCGGAGCGAGCCCGTTGAAAGCCTTGCCCAGCTCGGCAACCACGGTGCGCAAATCGTCCAGTGGCACGGTCGCCACCAGCTTGTCCAGGTTGAGCAGGACGTTCTCCACCGGAAGCGGCACGCTGACCCGGTTCGCCGGGATGGTGGAACCGTCGGTGAGGAAGGGGCCAGCGTCAGAGTTCGGCCGTAGGTCGACGTACCGTTCACCAACCGCCGACCGGCTGGCCACCACGGCTTGCAGATCCACTGGGATCTTCGGGGCCGACCCGTCGATGGTCAGGTCAGCCACCACGCCGTTCCGGTTCAGCCGCAGCTGGCCCACCGAACCGACATCGACCCCTCGGAACGTGACTTCGGAGCGGGCGAACAGCCCCGAGGCGTCGCCCAGCGGCAGGTGCACGGTGTAGGGCTTCGGCCTGATGAACGAGAACAGGCCCAAGAACACCGTCCCGATGTACAGCACCAGCCCCGCGGTGAGCAGTACGAACAGGCCGAGCTTTAGCAGTGTCGCCCGACTGATCATCAGCCGCCTCCCAGCCCGGGCACAGCGAGCCCGCCTGGCAGTCGAGGCGCGGACGGATGACCCGCACCAGGCAACGGCAAGTCGGGCACCGCCACCGTGTTACCCGGCACCGAGGGCAGCGTGCGCAGCGGATCATCGGGGAGCTGAATCGGCAGCTGTCCCGGGGGCGTACGCGACAAATTATTGATCAAATCTTGCACGTTCAGGTCCAGCTTGATCGTGAGGTTCTCGTAGTCACCTTTGAAGGTGGGGATCGCCGAATCCGTGAAGGGCGGGGTGAGGAGCAACTGCAGCGACCGGGGGATGGTGTCGCCAGCCCTGGCGAGCTCACGCAGTGTCGGCCGCAGGGCCCGCAGGTCGGCTATCAGGTCGTCACGGCTGCGGTTGACCACGTTCACGGTGACCCTGGACAACCGATCCAGCGATTCGAGCAGGTGCACCAGGTCTCGGCGCTGCCGGTTGAGCACAGCCAGCCCCGGCTCCAGATCGGTCAGCACTTTGTCCAGATTCGCGCGTTGTTCGACCAACTGAGCGGACAGCCGGTCCACCCCGTCCAGCGCCCGGCTGATGTTGCCGCGCTCGGCGTCCAGGGTGCTGGTCAGCACGTTCAGGTCCGTTAGCAACGCCCGAACGTCACTTTCATTGCCGGCTAGCGCCTTGTTCAGCTCGCGGGCAATGTTCTGCACATGACCGAGCCCACCGCCGTTGAGCAGCATCGACAACGCACCGAAGATCTCCTCGGCGGTGGGGTTGCGGCCGGTCCTGGCCAATGGAATGACCGCGCCATCGGTCAAGTCGCCTTCCGGTGGACCGTCGGTGGGGCCAGCCAGCAGGACGTACTTCTCTCCGAGGAGCGCGGTCTGCCGTAACTGCGCGGTAGCGTTCGCTGGCAACCTGATATCTCCGTTGAGCGCCACCTTCACTCGCGCCGACCAGGTCTTCGGATCCAGATCGATCGCGCGCACCGAACCAACCGTCACGTTGTTGACCCGCACCGCGGACTGCGGCACCAGATCGAGTACATCCCGGAATTGCACGGTGACCTCGAACGGATGAGCGCCCAGGTCAGCGCCGCCCGGCAAAGGCACGTTCTGCAGCGACACCGAGCCGCAGCCGGTCAGCAGACCGGCGACCGCGCCGAAGGCGGCGAGCCGCGCGGTGACGACGCGACCAATACGGCGGGTCATCGCCCGCCCCCCAGCGGCGTGAACATCATCGGGATCGGTGGGTTGCCCTGCCGAAGGATCCCCGCGGTCGGTGCCGCTACGGTCGGTGCCGCTACCCGGCCTGGGGACGCGCAGCCGGCCAGCACCGACGGCGGCAGCAGCGAACCGAGTACAGGCTGTAGCGGTGGCACGAGTTGGTACACCTGGCAGACCAAGATCTGCAGAATGTTCACCCGGGTATCGAGCGTGCCGGACGCACCGTTGTAGGCGTTGATCAGCCCGCTCAACCCGATGGGTGCCGTGTCGAGAATCTGCTCAAGCGCCAGCCGTTCCCCGTTGACGGTGCGCAGGATCTCGGCCAGCCTGTCGACGTCGATCCGGATCTCCGCGCGGTTGTCGCGCACGAACACCGCGACCTCGCCGAGAGCCTCGGACAGCTCACGCAGCGCGGCGCCCAGATTCTCCCTCTCCCCCGCTAGGTACTGGCTGACCTGGGCAAACTGCGTCGTGAACTCGCGAACCTGACCGTCGTCCTGTTTGAGATTGGTGACGAAGGACTGCAGGTTGCGCACCGTGCCGAACAGGTCCTCCCGGGACGTGTCGAGGGTGTTCACCGCCTGCGAAAGATTGCCGAGCGTGGTGTTCAGCTTCTGGCCGTTGCCGGCTAGATTTCGCGCCGTGGTGCTCAACGCATCGGACAATGCGCCGGTGGCGTTCACGCCCTGGGGACCGAGCGAGGTGGTGAGCTTCTGCACCGCGCCGAGCAGATCGTCGAACTCCGCCGGGGACGCGGTGCGCTCACGCGGGATGACTGACCCCTCGGCAAGGGTAGGGCCACCCGAGTAGGCCGGAGTCAGCTGCAGGTACCGGTCGGCGACCACGGTCGGGGCGACCACCACCACGGCGGCATCCTTCGGCACCGGAACATCGGAGTCGACGTGGAAGTCGACCCGCACCAGGCGGCCCTCCGGGCGCAGCCCGTCCACCGCGCCCACCGAGACCCCGAGCACGCGCACGTCGCTGCCGGGATAGACACCGATCGCGGTCTCGAACATTCCGGCGTACTTGATCGAGGACGGGCGGCCCAGCGCGAACACCGCCCCCGCCGCGACCACCAGGGCGACCACTCCCAGCGCGATCGCGCTGTACAACGCGCGGCCCCGCACGCTCATCTGCCAGCTCCGATCGGCTGGGGCAGCAGCCCGTCCAGGTAGCTATCGAACCAGCGGCCGTTGCCGAGCGTGTTATTGAACAGCGTGATGAATGGCCCGAGCCGGCGGATTCCGGCGACCAGGTTCTCCTGGTTGCGTTGCAAAGTGTCGGTGAGCCGGTCCAGCTCGCGCAGCGTTGGGCCGATCTGACCCTGGTTGTCCCGAACCAACCCGCGCAGTTGCTCGGACAGCCGACGGGTGCCGTCCAGCAGGCGGCTGATCGCGTCTTCCCTCGCCCGCAGTTCCTCGAGCAGCTTGCTCCCGTCCGAGAGGATCGCGGTGATGTCGCCGTTGCGGGCGGCGAGCACTCCACTCACCTTGTTGGTGTTGTTCAGCAGGTGAGCGATTTGATCGTTACGCGAGGCGATGGTCACCGAGAGCCGGCTGAGCCCGTCCAACGAGGTCCGCACCGCGTCAGGGGTGTCCCGGAATGTTGTCGCGATGGTGCGCAAGCCGTTGGCCAGCGCGGTGGTGTCCAGCTGGTCGACCTGGTTGGTCAGTGCGTTGAACGCCTCGACCACATCGTAGGGGGCGGCGGTGCGCTCGAGCGGAATCGGGGTGTCGGCGCTCAGCTCGTGCTCGCCGGCCGGATCGATGGCCAGGAACTTGCTGCCGAGCAGCGTCTTGATTTGGATCGAAGCCGAGCTGCGATCGCCGATATCGGCACCCTTGGCTCGGAACGTGACCAGCACGGCCACGTTATGCAGCTTGACGCCGGTGACCTTGCCGACCTTCACCCCGGCGATGAGCACCTCGTCGCCCGCGCGCAACCCCGCCGACTCGGAGAAGACGGCGGAGTACTCCTTGCCGGCACCAATCACCGGCAGGCTGTCGGCCCGGTAGGCCACGAACAACAAGCCGGCGATGGCCAACAGGCTGACCACCCCGATGATGATCGGGTTGCGTTGGCGGAATGGCGTCATCGATGCTCACCACAGCGTGGGGCGGTGCCCATTCCGGGCACATTCGGCAGCGGCACCTGGGCGCCTCCGAGCGATGCCGGCGATCTCAGCGTGCCGCTGAAATCGCAGAGGTAGAGGTTGAACCAGCCGGCGTAGGTGGACGCCGGGACCAGTTTGTCCAACTTGCCGGGCAGCGTGGTGAGGAAGCGCTCCACCAGCTGTTGGTTGTCGTTGAGGTGACTAGCTAGCTCACCCAGATACCTGATGTCGTCCTTCAGCGGTGGCCGGGCGTCTCTGAGCAGGTCGGCCGTGACCTCGGTCAACTCGCCGATCGACTGGACGGCTTGCCCGATGGTGTGGCGGTCCTGGGACAACCCCGAGACCAATTGCCGCGCCGTGATGATCAAGCGGGTGAGCTCGGCGTCCCGCGCGTTGACGGTGTCGAGCACCTGGTTGAGGTTGTCGATGACCTCGCCGATCACCTTGTCCTTATCGGCTAGCGTGCTCGCCAGCGACGCGGTGTGCGCCAGCAGGCTGGAGATCGTGCCACCCTCCCCTTGCAGCACGGTCACCAGCTCGAAGGACAACTGGTTCACGTCCCGAGGGGACAGCGCCCGCAACAGCGGCCGGAAGCCGGCGAACAGCTGAGTGAGGTTCAGCGCGGGATGAGTTTGCTCTATCGGCAGCGTGTCTCCCTCAGCCAGCACGCCGCCAGGAGCGCCAGCGCCCTGGGCCAGTGACAGATAACGCTGACCGATCAGGTTTCGTAACTTGATCGTCGCGATAGTTGATCGCGGCAGCTCGAGGTCGCGCCGCACGGAGAACACCACCAACGCGACCTTGCGATCCACCAGCCGAACGTCGTCGATCTGCCCAACCCGTACGCCCGCGATGCGAACCTCGTCGCCAGCGAGCAACCCGGTGGCATCGGAGAACCGGGCGCGGTAGGAGGTCAATGCCCCACCTGTGGTGTTGGCGATGGTCGAAGCCAGCACCACCGTGCAGAAGATCGTGACCACCGCAAAGATCAAAAACTTGATGAGCGGGCCAGCCACCCCACGCAACGACCTCATGGCGGCTGCACCGCTTGGCGGCTCGGCGCGCTGGACTTGGCCGCCGGCTGGTGCGTCGAGCCATCCTGGAACGGCTTCCCGCCGGGATATTGCGGCGCGGGAACAGGCTGCGGATAGCACGCCGGGCCCCGGTTGTCGGTGAAGTCCGGCTCATCGGCGTGCGGCAGGTACTTCGCCCTGGCGGGCACGATTTCCAGCGTGATGGTCAACGTCGGGTGGGCCCTAGTCCCGAACACCGGGCTGATCCTGGTCACGCCGTCGGCGAGCTGACGGAAGAAGCAGACATACTCGGGCGAGTAGCGAGCTAGCAGCTCCAGCGGCGGCCGGGCGACATGGACCAGGTCAGGCAAGTTGTCACGGTTGCGCTGAACGAAGTAGTACAGGTCGTCGGAGGCGGTTGTGGCGCTCGAGAGCAGGTTTGCCAGCTCAGATTGCTTCTCCACCAGGGTCCGGCTGGTCGTCGTCAGGTTGGCCAATGCCTGAATAAGGTTGGGCGCGGCCTTGGCGTAGGTATCGGTGAACGGCGGCAGTGCCCTGATGTCGGCGGTCAGATCGGGCAGCGCCAGGTTGAGCTGGCTGACATAGGTGTGCAGCTGGCGCAGAGTCTGTCCCAACTTCGCGCCCCTCCCGGTCAGCGTCTGGTCAACAGCGCCGAGCGTGCTGGCCAGGTCGGCGGGGTTGACGGCTTGCAGCAGAGGCAGCGTGTCGGCGAAGACCTTCCCCAGCTCGATAGTGTCAGCGCTGCGATCCCGGGGGATCACATCACCGGGCTGGATTAACTCCGCGGATTGCTGCGCTGGCACGTTCAGCGAGACGTAGCGCTCGCCGAACAGGCTCTTGGGCACCAGCCGGACGGTCACGTTGCGCGGTATGTTCGGCACCGCCGACGGCTGCAACGCCAAGGTGAGCACCGCCTGCTGGCCCTGTGACACCGCTCGGCTGACCTCACCGACAGTTACCCCCCGTAACCGGACTTCCTCGTTCGGCAGAAACGCGTCGTCGACCTGATCAATGTGGACCGTTACCATAACCCGGTCGGTGAAGACATGGTTGTAGACCACCACGCACACACCGAGCAACGCGACCACCAGGGCGATCATGCCAAGCCCCAGGATTCGGCGCGGCCAAGCCTCCAGACGATCGACCATCAGGCGATCTTCACAGTCGTCGTGGAGCCCCAGAGCGCCAGGCTGACGAAGATGTCGAAAACGAAGATCAACACTAGCGAGGCCCGCACCGAGCGCCCCACCGCCACCCCGACTCCAGCGGGACCTCCGGTGGCCCGGTAACCGTAGTAGCAGTGAATCAACATGATTACCACCGCGATGATCAGCACTTTGAGGAACGAGTAGAGGATGTCGATCGGCGGCAGGAAGAGGTTGAAGTAATGGTCGTAGGTGCCAAGTGACTGGCCCTCGAAAAGCGCCACGGTCAGCCGTGACGCGAGATATGAGGCCAACAGCCCAGCGGCGTACAACGGCACGATGGCAATGAACCCGGCGATGACCCGGCTGGTCACCAAGAACGGCAAGCTGGGTACCGCCATCACCTCGAGCGCGTCAATCTCCTCAGAGATGCGCATCGCGCCCAGCTGCGCGGTGAACCCGGCGCCGACCGTCGCGGTCAGCCCGATCGCGGAGACCAGCGGCGAGATCTCCCTGGTGTTGAAGTAGGCCGCGATGAAGGCGGTGAAGGCGGCCGCGCCGAGCTGGTCGAGCCCGGCGTACGCCTGTAGCCCGACCACCGAGCCGGTGAACGAGGTCAGCAGCGCGACGATGATCACCGTACCGCCGACCACCGCCAGCCCGCCGGCGCCGAAGGCAACCTCGGTGAGGATGCGCAGGACTTCCTTCTTGTACCGGGTGAGCGTGCGCGGAGTCCAGCGCAGCGCCCGGATGTACAGCCAGCCTTGGTCGCCGAGGTCATCGAGGACGGTGACCGGCGTCGAGACCAACCGCTTGACGCGCGAGGAAAAGCTCTCTGCCACCTCAGCTGCCCTTCGCCGGGACCAAGGTCAGATACACCGTGGTGAGCACCACATTGATCAGGTAGACCAGTACGAAACTGATGACCACCGACTGGTTCACCGCGTCCCCGACGCCTTTCGGGCCCGGTGAGGGGTTGAGCCCTCGGTAGGCCGCCACCACGCCGGCGGTAATACCGAAGAACACCGCCTTGATCGCTCCGATCACCAGGTCAGCCGGCTGAGCCAGCGCGGAGAACCCAGCTAGGTACGCCCCAGGCGTTCCGTTCTGCAGCACCACGTTGTAGAAGTAGCCGCCGGACACTCCGACGATGGTGATCAGGCCGTTGAGCAGTACGGCCACAACGGCCGATGCCAGCACCCTCGGCACCACCAGCCGCTGGACCACCGAAATGCCGAGTACCTCGAGCGCGTCGATCTCCTCGCGGATCGTCCGCGCGCCCAGGTCCGCGCAGATCGCGGTGCCGCCGGCGCCGGCGATCAGCAACGCACAGATGATCGGTGAAGCCTGCTGCACGTTGGCCAGCACACTGGCCGCTCCGGTGAACGCCTGTGCCCCAATCTGGCGCACCAACGAGCCCAGCTGCAGCGAGATCACCGCACCGAACGCCATCGAGACCAACGCCGCCGGCAAGATGGACACGCTGGCGATGAACCACAGTTGCTCGATGAACTCGCGCAGCTGAAACGGCCGCTTGAAGACGTTTCGGGCTACGTCCAGCCCCAGCGCGAAGACATTGCCAACCTCTCGCAGCACCGCACCAGGCGCGGCCAACACACCACTGCTCATCGCGGCTCAAGCCTCCCGGCCATAGGCGTACCGCAGAGACACGCCAGCCGAGCGGCCGTCGAGACCGGCGGGATCACGCATCCCCATCTGGAAGGAAAAACGCAGGATAGCGGCATCGGTTACTCATTCGGTTGGGTTCGGCGGGTTACGGTTGCGGAAAAGCGATCGCGGTGAGGAGGACTGGTGGCGGGACCGTTGACCGGGCTGAAGGTCATTGAGCTGGCCGGAGTTGGACCAGGTCCGCATGCGGCGATGATGCTGTCCGACCTTGGGGCGGATGTTGTTCGGGTGGATCGACCTGTGGACGAGGAGAAGCTACCGCCACCCACCGACTATTTATTGCGCGGACGACGGTCGATAACGGTTGATCTCAAAACGGCGGCCGGTCGGGAGACCGTGTTGCGGCTGGCCGAGCGGGCTGACGTCCTGCTCGAGGGGTTTCGCCCCGGGGTGACCGAGCGGCTCGGGGTGGGACCGACCGACTGCCAGGCCCGCAATGCCGAGCTGGTGTACGCCCGGATGACCGGCTGGGGACAACAGGGCCCGATGGCGCCGAGGGCCGGACACGACATCAACTACATCTCGCTGACTGGCGTCCTGCATGCGATCGGGTCCGCCGACGGCAAGCCACCGCCGCCGGTGAACCTGGTCGGTGACTTCGGCGGTGGGTCGATGCTGCTGGTGGTCGGGATTCTGGCGGCCTTGTGGGAACGAGCCCGTTCCGGCAAGGGCCAGGTGGTGGACGCGGCGATGGTCGACGGGGCTAGCGTGCTGGCCCAGATGATGTGGTCCATGCGGGCCGCCGGGTTGTGGAGCGACCAACGCGGGGTCAACTTGCTCGACGGCGGCGCGCCGTTCTACGACACCTACATCTGCGCCGATGGACGTTACGTCGCGCTCGGCGCCCTAGAGCCGCGGTTCTACGCCCAGCTGCTCAAGGGGCTGCGGCTCGACCCGGCGGACATGCCCAAACAGTACGACCGGTCCGGTTGGCCGACGCTGCGTGCTCGGTTCACGGCGGTGCTCGCCACCAAAACCCGCGATCAGTGGGCGGAAGTCTTCGGCGATGTGGACGCATGCGTCACCCCGGTGCTGACCTTCCCCGAGGCGATCCACCACCCCCACCTGCGCGCCCGATCTACTTTGATCGAGATTGACGGCGTGCCTCAAGCCGCCCCCGCGCCACGTTTCTCACGGACTCCATCCGCGCCGCCCAGCTCGCCCCCGGTTCCCGGCGGCGACACCGAGGCGGTGTTCGCCGACTGGGGGGTCAAAACGGTTGAGCCAGCCTCCTAGCTCCCTAGCGCGCTGGCTCTAGCGCGCGAACGGCACATTCACTCACCTAGAGCGTGCGAAAGTGCCGTTCGCTCCGAGTGAGGCAGGGCGGCGCTGATCAGGTCAAGTGATCAGGTCAAGCTGACCTTCGCCCCAACAGCCTCGAGCTTCGCCTTGGCCGCCTCGGCGGCCTCCTTGGGGGCGTTCTCAATGATCGGCTTCGGGGCCGATTCCACCAGGTCCTTCGCCTCCTTCAGGCCCAGCCCGGAGACAAGCTCCCGAACGGCCTTGATGACTTGGATCTTCTTGTCGCCAGCGGCCTCGAGGACGACGTTGAACTCGTCCTTCTCCTCCTCGACCGGAGCGGCGGCGGCCGCTGGGCCGGCGGCCGCGACCGCGACCGGAGCGGCCGCGCTGACCTCGAAAGTCTCCTCGAACTTCTTCACGAACTCCGACAGCTCAAGCAGCGTCATATCCTTGAACGCATCAAGTAGCTCGTCGGTCGACAGCTTCGCCATGGTGGCGGTTCCTCTCCTACGGATTGAATCTGGTGGGCGGATGATCTGGCGGGCGGTACTCGGCGGTGGCTACCTGGAGCTACTCGGCGGCCTCGGACGAGGCGGACTCTGGCGACGCGGGCTCGCCGCTCTCCTGCGCCCGCTTGTCAGCAAGTGCCTTGGCCAGCTGGGCAATCCGCGACGCGGGAGCGTTGAGCAAGACAGCGGCCTTGACCAGGTTGCCCTTCATCGCGCCGGCCAACTTGGCCAGCATGACCTCACGAGAGTCCAGGTCGGCGAGGCGGTTGACCTCATCAGTGCTCAATGGGCGGCCGTCCATCACGCCGCCCTTGATCACCAGGCTCTTGTGGTCCTTGGCGAAATCCTTCAACGCCTTTGCCGCGTCAACCGGCTCGCCGGTCACGAACGCAATCGCGGTGGGACCGACGAGGAGATGATCGAGGCCCTCCACGCCTGCTTGCGCGGCGGCCCGCTTGACCAGCGTGTTCTTGGCGACTTTGTAGCTAGCCGATTCGCCGAGCGCGCGACGCAGCTCGCGTAGGTGCGCCACCGTCAGGCCGCGATACTCGGTGATCACCGACGCGGACGCGCCTCGGAACCGCTCGGTGATCTCCTCAATGACGGCCGCCTTGTCAGGCCGTGCCATCGGCGCCTCCTCCATATGGGGTGTCAGGTGGACTCCACGTGCGGACCGACGCGACGCACAGCTGACCGAAACCCTCGGAGAAGACGAACGCCCCGACGCAGGCCGCACGGGGCATTGGGCGCACGGCGGAAACCGCGAATCGGTTGCCGACGCCACAACCTCGTCCGCCTACGCGGGCCGCCCGCCGCAGCGGGACCTTCGCCTGTCTACCCCTCGCGTCAGGGTAACCAGTGACCTGCGGTCTTCGGTGGAACCTTGTTGAGTATACCTGATGCCAACGACGCATCCTCCGAAGCACGGCAAGCGGAAGTCAGGCCGACTCCTCTTCGACCAGTAGGTTGCGGGTGCGGTTCGGATCGACTGGGATACCCGGACCCATAGTCGTGGTGAAGGTCACCTTCTTGACGTAACGCCCCTTAGCCGCGGAAGGCTTGACCCGCAGAATCTCATCCAACGCCGCGGCGTAGTTCTCCACCAGCTTGGAACTGTCGAAGCTGACCTTACCGATCACCAGGTGCAGGTTGGACTGCTTATCCACCCGAAAATTGATCTTCCCGCCTTTGATGTCCTTAACCGCCTTGGCCACGTCCACCGTCACCGTGCCAGTTTTCGGATTCGGCATCAGGCCACGCGGGCCAAGCACCCGAGCAATCCGGCCAACCTTCCCCATCTGGTCTGGAGTGGCGATAGCGGCGTCGAACTCCAGCCAACCACCCTGGATACGCGCGATCAAGTCCTCCGAACCGACCTCATCGGCACCGGCGGCAACGGCTTCCTCAGCTTTGTCGCCAACGGCAAAGACGATCACCCGGGCGGTTTTGCCAGTACCGTGCGGCAGGTTTACGGTGCCCCGGACCATCTGGTCAGCCTTGCGGGGATCAACGCCAAGCCGTATCGCGACTTCGACGGTGGCATCCATCTTGGTGGCGGAGGTCGCTTTAGCCAGCCCAGCGGCCTCCAATGGGCTATATAGCTTGCCGCGGTCGACCAGCTCGGCAACCCTGCGGTAATTCTTGCTGCGCTTCATCTCACTATCCTGATTCACTTCGATCGCTGGCCTATTGAGCCGCGATACCTCATTCGGATCAGATGTGGTATCGAGCCGCGCCCGACTCTCCCACGCCTAAGACACCTAGCTCTGGACGGTGATTCCCATCGACCGCGCGGTACCGGCAATGGTTTTTGCGGCCTGGTCGATATCGTTCGCGTTCAGGTCGGGCATCTTCTGGGCCGCGATTTCCCGCACCTGGGCCATCGTCACCGTGCCGACCTTGGTGCGATGCGGCTCGCCGCTGCCCTTGTCTATCCCAGCCGCCTTGAGCAGCAGCTTTGCCGCAGGAGGGGTCTTGAGCGCAAAGGTGAACGACCGGTCTTCGAAGACCGAGATCTCCACTGGTACCACGCTGCCCCGCTGAGCCTCGGTGGCCGCGTTATAGGCCTTGCAGAACTCCATAATGTTGACGCCGTGCTGCCCCAGCGCCGGTCCGACCGGCGGAGCCGGAGTAGCCTGGCCGGCCACGATCTGCAACTTGACGATCGCGGTCAGCTTTCTTTTCTTGGGTGGCATTTCCAGTTCCCTCTACCTACTAAGTCGGTCGCCTGCCGCGACCCGACTAGATCTTGGACACCTGGCTGAACGACAGCTCGACCGGCGTCTCCCGGCCGAAGATCGACACCAGTACCTTCAGCTTCTGCGCGTCAACGTTGACCTCGTTGATCGTGGCCGGCAATGTCGCGAATGGGCCGTCCATGACGGTCACCGACTCACCGACCTCAAAGTCAACCTCGACCGTTGGGGGCGCCCCGCTGACACCCGCGCCGCGTTTGCCGGCCGAGGCTTTGCGCTGCTGACCCTGCTTGGGCAGCAAGAACTTCAACACTTCGTCGATGGTCAGTGGTGAGGGCCGAGAAGTGGCGCCGACAAAGCCGGTGACCCCTGGGGTGTTCCGCACCGCGCTCCATGAGTTGTCGTTCAGATCCATCCGGACCAGAATGTAGCCAGGTAGCACCTTACGCTGCACTTGTTTGCGCTGGCCATTCTTGATCTCAGTGACTTCCTCAGTGGGCACTTCCACCTGGAAGATGTAGTCCTCCACGTCGAGGGTTTGCACTCGGGTTTCCAGGTTCGTCTTTACTTTGTTCTCATAGCCGGCGTAAGAATGAACCACGTACCATTCACCGGGAGCGCGTTCCAGCGCGGCCCGCATTTCCGCGACGGGGTCGTCCTCGGGATCGGCGGACTCATCGGGCTCGTCAGTGAATTCGTCGACCTCACCGGTCATCGAGTCCTGAGGCCGCGGCTCCTCGAGTTGATCGTGCTGGTCATCCGATCCGAGCGCCTCGGTCGCCCAGACACCCTCGACCGGCTCCGCGTCGCCATCATGGGAGGTCACCGCAGTCTCACTTCCTTTCCCTGCTTCAATTCGCCCCTAGCTGCCCCAGCCGCACTAGCCGTTGCCGAACACCGCGAAGACAGCCTTGGCGAACACCACGTCAAGCACCGCAACCAGGGCAACCATGAACGAGACGAACACCAGGACGACGACCGTGTAAGCGACCAACTCCTTCTGCATCGGCCAGATGACCTTGCGGAGCTCGGCCACCACCTCACGCAGAAAGCGATTCAGCCGGGCCCACGGCGAGCCTCTGGTAACCCGGCCGTCGCGTGATGGAGTCGCCCGACCCTTACGCCCATCAAGGTCAGCCGAGGCGGACTGACGACCACGACGCGTGGCCGCGGTGGCCGGGCGCTCCCGCTCCATCGGCTCCGACTCGCGCTCCGCGGTCACGTCCGCCGCTCCACTGCCGTCCCTGCCTTCTCGATTAACACTGCCTTCATTCGGCCTTTGCCACCGTTGTGGCAGGGGCGACAGGACTTGAACCTGCAACCTGCGGTTTTGGAGACCGCTGCTCTGCCAGTTGAGCTACGCCCCTACGACTGCCCCCACCATGGCACCTGGCAGAGGCGACATTGGCGAAGGTAGTTCGGCGCCTGCCGCGCGGCGGCCAACACCGTGTCCCTCCGGCGAGTGTACGGCACGGCCAACCTAGCGCTCCAATCGCGCTGGCGGAAGAGCCACACCGGACGGGTGGTGGCGAGCAACCGCGCCCGCCGCCGGTTATCTGGGATTTGGGTGGACCCGTTTGTCAAGATAAGTTTATGTGCGCGGCTACGCGATGACCGGTTGGCGGCCGGTTATTTCCCGCTCTCCTACGCCCTGGGCGACGACACGCGCACCGGGTACAACGGATGAGCGCGCTGCTCACGGGGCAAGGGAGTCCAATGGCATCGTTATCGGATCTGATGGCGCTGGCCGCCGATGAGCACTACCTCGTCGTGGTCTCGACGACCAGAGCGGACGGCACCGTGCAGTCTTCGGTGGTCAACGCCGGCCAGCTGGAACATCCGCTGGGCGGCGGACCGGCGCTGGCGTTCGTCACCTACGGCCGGGTGAAGCTGGCCAACCTGCGCGCCAGGCCATGGTTGACGGTAACCGCACGCAGCGGCTGGCGCTGGATGAGCGCCGAGGGCACCGCGCGGATCATCGGGCCGGACGACCCGGCCGACGGAGTTGACGCTGAGCGGCTGCGCTTGCTACTGCGGGAGATCTTCACCGCCGCCGGCGGCCAGCACGACGACTGGGACGCCTACGACGCGGAGATGCGCCGCCAGCGACGCGCGGCGGTGTTACTCACCCCGCAGCGGATCTACAGCAACGCTGGCGGTTAGGGCGTCGGCTCAACGAGCGGCCAGCGGCCGGGTGGCGCGCCGTTCGGTGGCAGCAGCGCCGTCTCAAGCTTCCGGGCTTGTCACTGTGACGATCGTGCCCTCGTCGGTCAATCTGGCACGAAACGCACGCTGCCGCGGCCATGCTCCAGATCCAGGAACAACTCCGCCGGGCCCTCGGTGCCCGCGCCAAGGAGGAACACCAGCCGGGGGATATCCCGTCAACAGCGGTGTTGCATTCCAGCTCGGTGTAGGACAGACCGGGCTGGTTGCGGACCGGCTTTCAAGGCGACGGCAAACGTGAAGCCCCGCCAACCGACTTCGTCGTCGGTCTGTGGCATTGCCTTCTGCCAGGATGGGCGAATGGCCCACCCGGCGTTGCTGGATGAACTGCGGCGCGAGCAGTCCATCTGGTCCCAGACCGCCAACCGCATGAAAAACAGATCGAACGCGCCCGGCTGTCCGCGCTAGTTCTTATCGTCTTCGTCGCGGTCTGCGCCACCACCGCCGCCGCGCTCATCGAGCTCGCGCCTGTGCTGGGTCGCATCCTGGCGGCCGCCGCCGCGGGATCGGGTGCACCGCCCCTGCTACGCCCACGATGGAACGGCAGGAAACTCGCTGACTGGACCCGGGCCCGTTCGGTCTCCGAGGCACTCAAAGCCGATATCTACCTGTAGCACGCGAACACCGGCCCCTACCAGGACGATCCGAGCGCGACCAAGCTGCGCGACACCACCGACAGGCTCCCGGTCGACGCCGCCGATCTGCTGCCCTCGCGCCAGGGCATCAGCGCAGTCGCTCGCCCTCTCCCGGAGGTCCACGATCTGCCCTCCTACTTCGCAATCCGCGTCCGCGGCCAGATCGAGGACTACTACGACATCAAAGCCACACACACATCGCCCATCGCCTCGCGCTCTTCCGCCGAATCGAGACCCTGCTCGGCATCATCGGGCTCCTGCCCGGCGCCATCGCGACCGCAGCAAGCACCACCCTCGCCTCATGGATCACAGTGATCACCACCATCAGCGCCGCGCTCGGCGTTCATGTCGCGGCAACCCGCTACGACTACCAACTGATCGAGTTCTCCCGAACCGCCGAACTACTACGCCAGCTCAACAGCCGCGCCACCACACCTGGCCTCTCACAAGACGAACTCGAACAACTCGCCGTCAAAGCCGAAGAGGTGATCTCCGTCGAAAACCGGGGCTGGATGGCCAAACTCGCCGAAGACCCCACTGACCATACCGCTCGCTAGGCGCGTTTTGTGGGGCGATCGCCGCTGGTACCGGGGGTGTGGTCTGTAGGTCCACGCCGTCCTGGTCCGCGTTACAGCCGTATCACGCACGAACCGGGTCAGCGGTTATCGAGCGCCCGCACTAAAAGATCTTTGACCTCCGCGAGGTTCTCCTCGATCGACCGAACTCGCATGTTCGTGTCGTCGATCTTCATGGTGAGCCGCTGTTCCACCCCGTCGATCTTCTCGTCGAGGACGTCCAGTCGGTGACGTGTCTGCTGGCTCAGTGCGTTGATAGTGGCCAGGACCGCTTTGTAGTCAGCGCGTTCGGCCTCCAGCGCGGCGATCCGAGCCTCCAGCGCGGCCAACGTCGTAGGCATGGCGGTCATGCTATCCAACCATCAGCATGGTCATTACCCCTCGTCGCACAGTGGCAATGGGTCGTTGTGGTGGGGTTCGGCGGGACGTGGCTGGGGTTCGGGTAGTTGGGCTTGACATCTCGCGCGGATCACCCCGTTGGACGCTGCCCACCCTCAGGCGCGTTGTGTGGGTTCATGTTGGTAGTGCGGTCTTGGTGATGTTGTGGCTGATGGTCGTGGTGGCCAGTGCCGCCACGGGCCCCGCGCGGACACCCAGAGCTGGTGGGAGCGCCTCCGCGCTCCCACCACGGACGGCGCGCAGCCCGTGCCCGGTGGTTTGTGGGGCGAGCTGGGCTTACCTAACCTGGCACCGGTTCTGGTTGGTCAAAACGGCGGCGGGTCGGGGTCGTCCGCGTCGTGTGGTGGTGGTTCAGGCTCCGGCCCGGGTGCGGGGTGGGTTGTTGGTGGCAGGATCGGGTCGTCGCACAACGGCAGCGGGTTGTTCGGGTGGGGTTGGGTGGGTCGTGGTCGGGGTTTCGGTAGTGGGGGCATGATTGGTTCTCCTCGGGTGATGTAGGTTCGGCCGAGTGGGCTGGCCCATCGGAATATTCCGGGTTCGGGCTGGGTCAGCCGCCAACCACGGTCCTTATACGGGTGGTGCAAGCCACATTCGGGGCCGATGTTGATGCGGATCGTCAGTCCGCCACGGGCGTAGTCCTCGACATGATCCATGTCACAGCAGGCGGCGGGTCGCATGCACCCGGGATGGACACACGTGCGATCTCGAATCTGGATATGTCGGGCCAGGGCGCCTCGGGCGAATCGGTCATCGGGCCGGGTGTCCAACTGGGCCAGCAGTTGATCACGGCGGGCGAACTGGTCGGCCAGATCCGCGATCACCCGCGCCCAGGTGCCACCGGCGACCAGCGGATGGTGGGTGAGGTGGTCAAGCAGTTCGGCGGTGAGCTGGATCTCCACGATCCCACCTCGACAGCGCCCTGGTGGCGGTGAGCCGGGGGCTGGTCGGGGTCGTTGCCGAGTCACCCCACCCAGTAGCAGGTAGCCGTCGGTATCGACGATGGCGAACCGCCACTCGGCGCCTCGGTATTGCGCGGCGACGACCTCCCGGGCCACCTCAGGCAGCACTGGTCCCAGGCGGGGGATCTCTCCGGGCCGGTCGTCCCATCCCAGCAGGGTGGCCAGCCCCACCCGGATCTCGATACCCTCCCGCAACCACGGCCGCCCACCACCCAACCCCAGATCGAAACCCATGTTCGGGTTGGCGTCGAGCCCCAACCCCAGACTCGGCCCCGGCCGCGGTGTGGGTGGGGTACCAGGAGTCGGCCGCTGCCCGGTGACCGGCTGGTGTTCTTGCCCCGGTTCAGGCATGGTCTCCGGGTCGGGATCTGGATCTTCTGGTGGCTCGGGCTCAGCCTCGGATGGGGACGCTGCGCCGGGTCGCGGCCTGGCCGGCGGTGAAGACCCCACGTGGGGCATGGGCTCGGACTCGGCGTCCGGTTCGGGCGCGGCCTCCGGCTCGGGCTCGACCTCGGATTCGGCATCCGGGGGTGGCGGCGGTTCGGGGTCGGGCTGGGGTTCGGGCTCGACGACGGTGGGCTGGCCGGCGCTTGTGGGCCGTCCGGGAGACGCCTGGTGAACGGGATGCTCCGGCTCGAGCCCAGCGTCCGGCTCAGGCTCAACCTCGGACTCGAGCCCGGCGTCTGGCTCCGGCTCAACCTCAGGCTCGGGCTCAACCTCCGGCGAGAGCTCAGGTTCGGCGTCTGGTTCGGGCTCAACTTCTGGCTCGGGTTCAACCTCGGGCTCGGGCTCGGGTTCAGGTTGGGTGCCCGGCGGTGGTGGTGGCTGGGGGTCCGGCTCGGATTCGGGGTCCGGCGGTGGGGGCGGGTCGTCGCCGTCGGGTCGGGAATGGGCGAGTAGTTCGGCGATGATTTGGTCTTCGGTCAGTCCAGCGAAACGGCCATCCAACATCCCGAGGTACAGATCCGCCGAGATCTGCTGACGCCCACCGGGATGCCCCGCCCGACGGGCGGCCACCGCCAACCGATCCAGCCGGGCACACGCGGCGGTGGCCTCACCGGGATCTAGCCCATGACCAGCCACCGTGACGGTACCGTCAGTGTTCAGCCAGTAAGTGACCCCACGCCGCCGCGTCGCCTCCCAGTAGCGGCGGCGGGCGAAGTCGGGGTCGATGGCCAGGATTGCTCGTTGTAGCCGGGCGGCGAGTTGGCGGGTGGTTAATCCTGGGGCTTTGGGCACGAACTCGACGCACAGGGCGTCGAGCTGTTCGGGTTCTAGCTGGGCACACGACAGTAGTTCGATGAATACGACGGCTTTGGCTTGGTCGATCCGACCGGCCAACAACGCCTCAAAGACCTGTGGCAGGGTGTCGATCAGCGAGGTGGCGTGGTCGAGTTCCCGGTCGGCGACCGA
>JAFASX010000007.1 GCA_019244295.1 Pseudonocardia sp. | reverse complement strand
TGCTGATGCACCTGGTCGTCGGCGCTGTATTGATCATTGGCCTGCGACGCACCTCCCCAGGGAAAGACCATGGCTGAGACCGTCACGATCTGGTCCGACATCCACTGCCCGTGGGCGGCCATCACGGTGCACCGCCTCCGTGCCGCGCGCGACGCCGCCGGCCTGGACATATGCTTCGACCAGCGTCCCTGGCCCCTTGAGCTCGTCAACGACGGCAGCATCCCGTACCGCATCGTGATACCCGAGACGACCGTGCTGGCCAACGTCGAGCCGGCGATCTTCTCCGCCTTCCAGACCGACGTCCAGCCCTCGACGATGCTGCCCGCGTTCGAGCTGGTGGCGGCGGCACGCCGGGTGCACGGCCTCTGCGGCGCGGAAGAGGTCGACTACCAGCTGCGGCTGGGGTACTTCCGCGACTCGGTGGACGTGAGCATCCGAGCGGGGCTGGTGCACGCGCTTACGATTGCCGCCAAGGAGGACCCCGAGCTCGACCCTAAACGGATCCTTGAGGTCTGGGAGACCGAGCCAGTACGCGCCGACGTCCTGTCGGATTTCCGACGCAGCCGCGATCTGGCGATCCAGGGCAGCCCGCAAGTGTTTTGGCCGGACGGGTCGACAACTCACAACCCCGGCATGACCGACCACCAGTGGGTGCGCGGCATCCCCCGCCTCTGCTCGACTGACGACGCGGCACCGGGCCGGTTGTTGCGCGAGAAGCTCAGACTCCGGCATCCCTGAACCCCCGCGGGAAAACCATCCACCCCGTACCTGGCGACGGCGCAGGAGGCCGACATGACGACGACCCAGACCCCGACTCACACGGCGGGGATCACCGGCCATGGGGCGCTGGTCACCGGCGCGGGCCGGGGCATCGGTGCCGCGGTCGCGGAGGCACTCGCGGAGCAGGGCGCCCAGGTAGCGCTCTTCGACGTCGATCCCGAGGGGCTCCGCGAGCAGGCCGGCGCGGCGACCATGGCCGGGCACTCCGTGCGGGCCTACCCGGTCGACGTCCAAGCCACCGCCGAGGTCGACCAGGCGGTTGAGCAGGCCGAGCGCGACCTCGGACCGATCGACATCCTGGTCAACGTCGCAGGAGTGCTGCGGACCGGGCCCGTCGTGGACATGACCGACGAAGACTGGGCAGCGGTGTTCGCGGTCAACGCAGGGGGCGTCATGCGGGTCTGCCGAGCCCTGGCGCGCCGCATGATCCCCCGAGGCCGGGGTCGCATCGTGACGGTTTCCTCCAACGCCGCTGGCGTTCCCCGCGCGAACATGGCGGCCTACGCCGCCTCGAAAGCTGCGGCGACCCAGTTCACCAAGAGCCTCGCGCTCGAGCTGGCCCCGCACGGTATCCGCTGTAACGTCGTGGCGCCCGGCTCCACGGAGACTGACATGCTACGCTCGATGTGGACGGTGGATCACGGAGCGGCCCGCACCATCCAGGGGAGCCCCGAGGAGTTCCGTCTCGGTATCCCGCTGCGAAAGCTCGCCCAGCCGTGTGATGTCGCCGCAGCGGTGATCTTCCTCGTCTCGGACCACGCGAGCCACATCACGCTGCAGGAACTCTATGTCGATGGCGGCGCGGCCTTGCGACCTTGACACTTGACACTTGCGACCTTGACAGTGGCCTGATGACGGGGCCTAATAACGGCAGGAGGCGGGTCTCAGCCACTCGGGATGAGGCGGTCGGCGTTGCGCCACATGACCCGGCTCCACGCGGCCGGGTCGAGGTCGAGGGCGCGCATCTTGGCCAGTTCGACGCTCGGATCCTGCAGCGGCACTTCGGTGCCGAAGAGCACGCGGTCGTCGCCGAGGTGCTCGACAGCCGCCCGGGCGACCGCCGTGTAGCAGCCGGACGTCTCGGCGACGATGTTGGCCGAGGCCGCGACCGTGCGGAGCGCGGGAAAGTCGATGCCGATGAAGCCGCAGTGCCCCAGAACGAACACGACCTTGGGGAACATCGCGGCGAGTACGACCAAGTCGCGGGGCGTGGCTCCGGCGCGGCCGAGGCACACGATGTAGACCGCGTGCCCGACCTCCTCGGCGGCCTCGACCAGCGCGAGATTCCGGTCGTCGGTCAGCGCCAGTCCGTGCACCGCCGGGGAGAGCTCGAGCCCGCGGAACGACCCGGCGCGATCACGGTAGTTCTCCGGCTCGCGATGGGGGTTGGCGAAGAACGTGGGCACGAGCCGCTCAGGGAACTTCGCGCACGCCGTGGCAACAGCGTCGTTGCCGGCGTCGGCCGTGCTGTAGTGGCCCTCGATGGCCTGGCGGGCCAGGGTGTCCGGGTCGAGAACGCCTCCGGCGCTGACCACCGCCCGGTCGATGCCTGCGACATCCATGGCACGCAGCTGGCGCTCGAGCGCGCCGGACCCTGGCGCCAGCCGGGCTCGAAAGTCGATGATCGTGCCGAGATCACCGGACATAGCGAGCTCCTGCAACCGCAGCCGACCGGGCCACCGCGGAGAAGACCTCCTCGGTGGACAGGACAGCCGCGCAGCACCCCGCTGCGTAGTCCAGCGCCAGGTCATGCTCGTACCGGGAAAAATCGCCGACAGCATCAGCGACCAGGAAGGTCTCGATGTCGAAGCAGAACGCGTCGCACGCGCTGACGAGGCAGCCGATGTGCGCGTAGACCCCGCAGATCACGAGCTGATCGCGGCCCCACTGGGCGAGCAGGTCAACCAGCCCAGTGCGATGGAAGGCGCTGTAGCGCCACTTGGTGAGTACGGTGTCCCCGGCGGCCGGCGCCACCTCAGGAACGATCTCCCGCTCACGTTGCTCTCTGTTCATGCCCGGACCCCAGACGTCGTGCAGTAGCCCGCGCTCGGTCCGGCTCATGCCGCCGGGCTGAGCCGTGTACACTACCGGGATCCCGAGCTCGGCGAAGCGGGTACGGAGCTGGGCGGCGTTCGCCAGCAGCTCCACCAGGGGTGAGCGTCCGGCGGGGAAGGGGTCGAGGAAGTAGCGCTGCATGTCGTGAACGAGCAGCACAGCGCGGTCAGGGTTCACGTTCCAGTTCATGACAGCGTGGGGAAGCCGCTCCGTCGTAGGCATGGGGTAAGGCGTGATCGGTGGAATGGGCACGGGTCTGTCCTCCTTGCGGTGGTCGTCGGTTGCCGGGTGTCTCACCCGGCGCGGGGCCAGGCTCGAGGTCGTACTCGGCGTCGTAGCCATACAGCCAGTTCTGGCTCTGGAGGTCCGCATTCACGGCTAGGGAGCGGTCCCGGTCGCGTTGCTCGGGTCCATCGGGCAGGTGCAGCGCAATGGTGTTGTTCCGCGAGATTTGGTGCACCTTGTCGGTGCGGGGCAGGCGGATGCGCTCGTAGCGGCGCAGCGCAGTGGGCACCGTCTGGGGGGTCGCCGTAGCGAGACAACGGGCCAGCACGACAGCGTCCTCGATGGCCTGGTTGGCGCCTTGGGCCAGGAACGGCAGCATCGGGTGGGCAGCGTCGCCGGCGACCGTGACCCGGTCCTGGCTCCAGCGGCCCAGGATGTCGCGGTCGTGCAGAGCCCACCGGCTCACCGAGTCGGGCGCCGAGGTCAGCGTCACCACGTCGTCGTGCCAGCCGCGGTATCGCGCGGCGAGGTCCAGCACAGACCCGAGCGTCGACCATGACTCCGACGTCCACTCGGTGATCGGCACGGTCGCGCCAAAGCTCATGCGCGATGCCTGCGAGACCGGGTAGCAGACGCAGTGTTGGCCAGGACCCAGCCACAACACCACCCGGGGTTCGTCGAGCAGCGTCGCTGGGACCCGCTCGGCGGGTATCAGGGCGCGATAGATGCTCTGGCGGGAGAACCGCGGCTGGTCGGTGGCCACGAGCTCACGCACGACTGAGTGGATGCCGTCCGTGCCGACGACGACGTCGGACATGACGCCGAACCCGTCGGTGAAGTCGATCACGACCCCGTTCTGGCGTTGCTCCACTCTCTCGACCCGCCGGTCCAGATGCACGATCCCGCTCGGCAGCGCCTCGAGCAGCTGCCGGTGCAGGTCGGCGCGGTGCACCGTGTAGTACGGCGCCCCGAAGAGCTCCTCGCACCGTGCACCGAGCGGAGTCCGGCGCAGCAGCGTGCCGTCGTCCCACCGGCGCATTTCGAGTGCTTCGGGCCGAGTCGCGACCGCACGCAGGCGGCGCTCCAAGCCCAGCCGGTGCAGAATCCGGGTCGCGTTCGGCGCCAGCTGTATCCCGGCACCGACCTCGCCGAGCAGTGCGGCCTGCTCGAACAGGGAGCAGCTCAACCCGGCCTGGACCAGCGCTGCTGCCAGCGTGAGTCCGGCGATGCCAGCCCCCACCACCGCGACTTGCGGGCGTCCAGACGACTGTCGATACATCCGGTCCACGTCGTCCTCTCCTTGACTCGCAGGCGGAGAACGGGGTTCGCGGGCTCAGTAGTAGAGCACCGCCTTGCCCCAGTCCTCGTCGGGTCCGAACAAGCTGCGTGGCTTGACGACGTCGTGGGCTCGTTCGAGGACTTCGTGGGGCACGAGTCCGCCAGGCGGCAATGCGGTGATCGTGCAGGGAATGTCGCCGAAGCGTCCGACCACTGCGGCACGCAGGTCAGCACACGCCGGTTCCCGCACGTCGTCGTCGACCTCGATCTCGACCCGCAGAACGTCGGGTTGAGCGCGGGCCCGCCAGAACAGCACGCCGTACTCCTCCGGAAGCCGGTACACGAGCTCCTCGAGGTCGTGCTGGGTCACCGTGACGCCGGAGACGGGATGGCCGAACGCCGTCCGTCCCAGGACCCGGACCAGCGGCAGGGCCCAGTCGCAGTCGCAGCCTGACCACGACACCTCGACGGTGTCCTCGAGGTCGTAGCGGACCAGCGGCATCGCCTCGCGGTAGAGCGTGGTGACCACCAGCTGCCCGTGTCCCTCGGCGGAGAAACGGCCGGTTACCGGGTCGTGGACTTCGAAGATCGCTCGATCCGACCAGAGATGCAGGTTGCCCCGGGCGCACTGGCCTGCGAGGCTGCCGGTTTCGGTCGACCCGTATTCCTCGATCACAGGCACGCCCCAGATCCGGCTGATCCGGTCGCGGCGGGCCGAGCTGAGCGGTTCGCCGCCGACGAACAGCCCGCGCAGCGCCGGAAAGTCCGTTCGGGGGTCGCGGCCAGCACGGCGTGCAGCTGCCGCCCAGAGCAGGCACTCGGTCGGCATCGACCAGGTCAGCGACACCTCGAGGTCGGCCAGCACGCGCACCACCCGCTGGTACGGCATGGCTAGCGATCGGTTGTCGCCTGGCACGACGGTCGCCCCAGACAGCCGCGCGGCTGCGTGCGCCAGGTGTCCGGTGAGCAACAGCGCGTATGGCGTCCGGACCAGGAACGTGTCCGAGGCTAGGATGCCGATCGATTTGCGGGCGAACCGCTCCGCGAGGTCGACCCAGTCCTGTGCCGTGTAGTACGAAGAGGTGGGCCTGCCAGCCGTGCCGCTGGACTCGTGGTAGGTCGCCAACCGCTCTTTGTCGACGGCGAGCATGCCGAACGGGTAATGGTCCCGCAGGTCCTGCTTCGTCGTCACGCCCACGTCAGCCAGGTCGGCGGGCCGGCGAGGCACGGTCGAACCGAAACGCCGCCGGTAAAACGGTAATCGGGACGCCCACTCCAGCGCCTGCGGCAGTTGCCGTTCCTGCAGCGCGCGGAGCTGCTTGGCATCGGTCCAGTCACCGAGCTGGGGGAGGCGGCCGGGACCAGTGCTCGTGGCGATGGTGCCGGTCATGGTGGGTGTTCCTTTCGTCGAAGGCGCGTCGGTCACTGCTCGAGTCGCTTACCGCTCGATGCAGAACTCGGCGATCGGGTAGCCCACGTGACGCTGCTCGGCGGGCAGGAAGCCCAACACCTTGCTGCCGGGCCGTAGCTCGGTCACGTTGAGCACGACGCCCCGCGGTCCGAGTACCCGCACATGCCAGTCGTCCTGGACGATGAGGTTCACCAGCTGGCCGGAAGGGGCGACGGCGTCGATGGACAGCATCGGCCGGGTCTCGATCTTGACGCGGCCGACCGTCACGAGCCGGGTGTGGCCCTGCGCGTCGACCGCCAGGACCTTGCTCCCCGAATGCAGCTCGCTGAGGTAGTTGGTCCGGCCGTCGCCGGAGAGGGTGTAGGAGTGCAGTGCGCCGGCGTTGACGCGGAAGGGCCTGGTCGGCATGTAGGGCAGGGGGTGGGTCTCGCTGCAGCCCAGGATCATCCCGGTCGAGTGGCTCCCGACGAGGATGCCTTCGTCCTGGCGGAGGTGGCTGCAGGTGTCGACGCAGGCCCGCTCCCCCATACCGACGTGGCGGATTTCACGAACCTCGAGCTCAACGAGCTCAAGGTCGGGCTGCTCCTTCTGGGCGGCCGCGACCAGCGCCGTAGCGTCACCCACCGCCGACGGCGCGAACATGACTCCATCGGAGCCCTGCTCGAGCACACCGAAGACGATCTCGGCCTCTTCGACGTCGGCCACCGCGGTGATGATGCTGCCCTTGGACTTGTCTGCGGCGGCCAGCACAATCTCCAGCGGGATCTTGGTCGGATCGCGGAAGCGCAGCAGGCTCCACCGCTCATCCCGGGCCGACTGGCAGGCCTCCTCGAGGCTGGGCGCGTCCACAATCTCGACGAACCGCCCCACTTCGAGATCGGGCGCGACTCGGCGGGCGGCGGCGACAGCCGCGCTATCGCCGTCGATGATGACGATGTCGGTCAGGCCGAGGTCGATGGGCAGCTCGCCGCCCTTGGGCAGCAGCACCTTGGTCACAGTCGGCGGCAGCGCCTCCAGGTGGGCTGGATCCTCGGCGACGATCGCGTCCACCCTTTGGTGGAGGGCTTCCTCGACTACTGCCTCGCGGAGATCGGTCTTGCGGATGTCGAGCCAACACAGCTTCATGGTTTCCTCGCCTCGGGTGAGTCGGAACGGATAGCGGAGATCGATGGGCTCAGCCGGCGGCGGCCAGCTCGGAGATGCCGGCCGGCCCTGAGTGCAGGACCCCGGCGACACGCCGGGCCATGGCACCCGGATCGGTGGCTTCGAAGATGTTGCGTCCCATCGCGACCCCCACTGCTCCGGCGCGCAGGACGTCGCAGACATACGATGTAACCTCCTGGCCACTCGCCATCCGGGCCCCGCCGGCGGCGATGATCGGCACCGCGCAGTCGCGGGTGACCTGGGCCATCTCGGCCACCGAACCGGTGTAGACGGTTTTGACCACGTCGGCGCCCAGGTCGGCGGCGATCGACACGGCATGAGCCACCACGAGCGGGTCCTTCGGATCTTCGATCTTGGGACCTCGCGGGTACATCATCGCCAGGAGCGGGACGCTCCAGCGGTCGCACGCCTCGGCGACTGTAGCGAGATCGCCGATCTGGCGCATCTCATCGTCGGACCCGACGTTGACGTGCACACTGACACCGTCGGCCCCCAGACGCACCGCCTCCTCGACGCTCGCCACCAGGTATTTCGCGTCCGGGTCGGGTGCGTGGGTGGTGCTCGCCGACAGGTGCACGATCAGCGAGGTGTCCGCGAACCAACGGGGCTGGATGTGACGCAAGCACCCCTTGTGCAGCACGACGGCGTCCACGCCGTTGCCTGTGAGCTGCCCGACGAGGGTGTCGAGCTTGGCACCCGCGATGATCGGGCCGTTGGTGATCGAATGGTCAAGCGGGACGATGAACAGGTGCTCGTCGTCGGCGTGGTACAGGCGCTGCAGCCGCAGTCGCCGGGCGAAGGTGTCATTGTGCAGCATGCGGGACGCCTCCTTAATAGGGTTAGGCCTGTCCATGATCGGGTCGTGGCCGAGGAATCGAGGAATGAGCAGCCAGCCCGAACGCGCGGTGCAGCAGCTGCACCGCCTCGAGCGTGCGGTCCCGAGAGACGACGACCGACGCGCGAAGCTGGGAGGTGGACACCCAGCTGATCGGGATGCCCGCGGATGAGAGCGCGGCAAGCATCTGGGCGGTGTGCTCGGGACGATTGAGCAGACCCATGCCGGCCAGCGACACCTTCCCGACGTTCTCGTCGATGTGGACCGACGCTCCGGGGCCGAGCAGGGTCCGGCGCACAGCGGTGCGGACCTCATCGACATCGCTTCTCCGGATCGTGAAGCCCATCCGGAACTCCTGCTCGTGCAGCCCGGACCGGGCGATCAGGTCGGCCGGCACGCAGCGGGCGGCAAGTGCACTCAGCACTGTCGACGCCGGGTCGACCCTGTCGTCGGTGGTATCGGCCCGGACGAGCACCCGAGCGACATCAAGGTCGTGGGTGACGGCGACGACTACGCCGAGATTTTCCATCGCTGGCGTATTGCTCCCATGTGCGATCGCTGTCCCGTCGGTACGTGGATACGAACTCGCGACACGGACCTCCACCTCAGCCATGGCCGCGAGCTCGATGGCGCGGGAGTGCAGCACCCGAGCACCGGCGAAGGCCATCTCGGCCATGAGACCGGCGTCGATAACGGGCAGAACTCGGGCGTCGGGAACGATCCGGGGGTCGGCTGAGCAAATGCCGGCCACGTCCGTGTAAATCTCGCACCGAGCGCCGAGGGCGGCGGCCAGGGCCACGGCGGTGGTGTCCGAGCCGCCGCGGCCGAGCGTGACGATGTCCCCATCAGCGTTGGCTGCCTGGAACCCGGCGACCACCACGATGTTGCCCTCGTCCAGCAGGTTCTGGACCCGTGTGGGCAGGACCCTTTCGATAACGCCTCGGCGGTACCGCCCAGCGGCCCGGCACCCGGCCTGCGGCCCGGTCAGCGACACCGCAGGCAGCCCGCGCTCGATCAACACGAGCGTGAGCAACGCGGCCGAGGCGTTCTCCCCGGTCGCCAGCAATTGGTCGATCTCGCGGGCGGCGTCGGCGATGCGGTTCGGGCAAGCCTGCTCAACAGTGTCCAGCAGCTCATCGGTGGTGTCGCCGCGAGCCGACACTACGACGACCGTCGGCGCGCCCGTGCGGTGACACTCCTCGACGGACTGTGCAACCCGGCGGACGTCCTCCAGGCTCGCCAGGGAGCTGCCGCCGTACTTCCGCACAACCGTGCCGGCCGGTGCGCCGGTCGGGCGCCACCGCTGGGCGCGGGCATCGTGTGAGCACAGCGTCACCCGCTCGGGGTCCTGGGCCCGTTCAGGTAACTGATCACAAGGAGTGCTCATCGGCAGCAGCCTCCGGTCGTCGATGCCGTGCGAGCCGACCTGTCCGCAGTCGCGCTCAATGTCGACACTGACTTTGCTGTGATGCACCGGAGTAGGTCATCGCCCATTCACGGGATCCTCGATCCGGAGGATTCGCGCCTCGATAGAACAGCGGCAGGCCGGGAGGACCACGTGATGACGTGATGTCAGACCCGGGGGTCGCGCCCCAGGCTCATCACCATCGTCACACGATGGGCCGCCGAAGTCCGCGTCGCCGCAGCGCCGCAGCGCGGTCTCCGACCGCCCGAAGGAGCACCGATGGATCCAGATCACCAGATTAACCAGCCGGTTCTGATTGTCGGTGCGGGGCAGGTGGGCTCGGTCCTGGCGCTTGAGCTAGCCCACCACGGGGTAGCGAGCCTACTCGTGGAACGGGCCACGGCCCCTTCGTGCTACCCCAAGATGGATTTCATCAACGGTCGCAGCATGGAGTTGCTGCGCAGGCTCGACTTGATCGAGGAGATCCGGAAAAACGGCGTCCCCCCCGAGTACGGGTTGAATTTCATATGGGCCGAGGGAACCGACGAGCCACCGCTGTCAGAATGGAGCTATCCCTCGGTAACCGAATCCGAATACCGAATCCAGGCGGTCAACGACGGCTCCGCGCCGTTGGAGCCCTACCAGCGCCTTCCAGGCTCTCAGCTTGAGCAGATCCTGCGCCGACGCGCCGCGGACCATCCCCGGGTCGAGCTCCGCGAGGGCACCACGTTCGTCCAGCTTGAGCAGCACTCGTCCAGCGTCCAGGCCGAGCTGAGCGGCCCCGACGGCGTCCCGTACCACGTGCTCGCCCGGTATGCGGTCGCCTGTGACGGCGCGAGCAGCGCGGTGCGGACGGCCATCGGGGTACCGATGGTGGAGACCGCTCCCCCAACCATGCACCGCGACGTCTACTTCCGCAGCACTGACCCGGTTCTGCGCCGTCATGGTCATGCCTTCCTGACCATCACCGCCGGAGGTCTCACGCTCGTCTCCCACGATGAGGACCATCTGTGGACGGGCACGTTCCGGGTCGATGACCGCACCGGCGACCTCGACCCTGTCACCACGCTGCACTTGTTGTTCGGGACCGCGTTCACGGTGGACGAGGTTCTTAACGTCACCGACTGGGAGGGGCACCTGGCGGTCGCGGAGACCTACCGACGCGGCGACGTATTCCTCGCCGGCGACGCGGCCCATAACTTCTATCCGACCGGCGGACACGGGGCGAATACCGGCCTAGCCGACGCGGTTAATCTCGGCTGGAAGCTCTCTGCCGTCCTCGGCGGCTGGGGCGGATCCGCGCTGCTCGACAGCTACGAGGCTGAACGCCGGCCGGTCGCCCTGTTCGACCGGGAGATGTGCGCCAACCTGCTTGAGGTCTGGCAGCGGTTCCCCCAGCTCGTCGCCGGCGGGGCTCCGCAGGCCCAGGTCACCGGGTTCCTCGAGCAAGACCGCGACCAGATAAACAACGAAGGCGTGCACTTCGATTATCGCTATGACACATCGCCGGTGATCTGGTGCGAAGACGGTCCGGCCCCGGTGTGGCGCTGGCACCGCATCACCCCAACGACGTGGCCCGGCGCACGTCCCCCATCCCTTCATATGACCGACGGCTCCGCGCTGTTCGACCACTTCGGCACCGAGTTCGCACTCGTCGACTGCACCGAACACGGCGCCGGCCACGCCCTCGCCGACCGCGCCTGGGAGCGCGGGATCCCGCTGCGTCATGTCGTCATCGACGACGTCAACATCCGTGTCCGGTGGGAACGGCTACTGGTGCTCATCCGACCCGACCAGCACGTCGCGTGGCGTGGCGACACCGCTCCCGAGGACTGCGACGCCGTCCTCGCACGGGTGCTGGGTGCCGCGTCCTGAGTTACTACGTGGTGGACGGCCGCGTCCCTCCCCCGAACGACGACCCGCAAGGAGAACTATGCCACCCCCTGCCCTCCCGCTACCACCCACCCCGACGCTCGACGAGGTGCTCAGCGGGTCGCCGCCGCCATTTGCCCTGCTGCACCGACCCGTCTCGTCCGACCCGCGGATGGTCGAGTTGCTCGTCGGCGAAGTCGGGGCCGTAGACCGGCTTGCTGACCTCCCACTGACTTCGCCCGGCCCCACACCCGAGGCCATAACCACACCCCGCCACCAGGTGCTCGCGATGGTGCCCTACCGGCAGATCACCGAACGCGGTTTCATCTGCCACGACGACCTGGCGCCACTGCTCGCCCTGCGTGTGACAGGCCAGACCGAGCTCGATTCCGACGAGCTCACCCACCGCCTGCCGGCCACCCCGATCTCGCTACACGACGCGGAATTCGACCCGGCAGATGAGGCCTACGCCGAGATCGTGCGCCGGGTCCTCGTTGAAGAGATCGGCACCGGAGCCGGGTCGAACTTCGTCATCCACCGTTCATTCACCGCGGCGGTGACCGGCCAGCCGGTCACCGCCGCGCTGACCCTGTTCCGGCGGCTGCTGCTCGATGAGCCCGGCGCTTACTGGACATTCCTCGTGCACACCGGCAGCCGTACGTTCGTCGGTGCTAGCCCCGAGCGCCACGTGAGTCTCGATGCGGGGACCGCGGTGATGAACCCGATCAGCGGAACCTACCGGTACCCCAGCGGGGGACCGACATTGCCAGGGATCCTGGAATTCCTCGCCGACCGTAAGGAGGCCGACGAGCTTTACATGGTCGTCGACGAAGAGCTGAAGATGATGGCCCGGTTCTGCGACATGGGTGTCAGGGTCATCGGACCCCACCTAAAAGAGATGGGTCAAGTCGCGCACACCGAGTACCTGCTGGAGGGCCGCACCGGTTGGGACGTGCGAGAGATCCTACGCGAGACGCTAGTCGCGCCCACGGTCACGGGCAGCCCGTTGGAGAACGCCACCCGGATACTGGCCCGCCACGAGCGCTCCGGACGTGGGTACTACAGCGGCATTCTCGCGCTCGTCGGCCACGACAGTACTGGCGCGCAGTCACTCGACTCCGCCATCCTCATCCGGACCGCCGACATCGACCAGCATGGGCGCTTCGCGATCGGGGTCGGGGCCACCCTTGTCCGCCATTCCGACCCGGACTCGGAAGTCGCCGAAACCCGGGCCAAGGCGGCGGGGCTCCTCGCTGCGGTCGCCTCCTCCGACGTCCCGTCGTCCGGACGGCCGATGCCGGTCCGCCCCCTGTTCGTCATGAATCCGCAGGTGGTCGGCGCGCTGGAGGAACGCAACGCGACGCTGGCCCGCTACTGGCTCGAGCCTTTCGCCGACTGGAATCGCCCGCATCCCGCCCTTGTGGACCGCCGGTTGCTGGTGATCGACGCCGAGGACACGTTCACCGCCATGCTCAGCCACCAGCTGACCGCGCTCGGCTGCCGGACGCGGGTGGTCAATCACCCAGACGCCAGCGCGGATGACCTCTCGAACTATCACGTTGTCGTGCTCGGGCCAGGACCCGGCGACCCCCGCGACGGCGCCGACCTCAAGATCGCGACCATTCGCAGGATCGGCCAAGCGCTGCTGTCACGGCGTGTGCCGTTCCTCGCGATCTGTCTCGGTCACCAGATCATCTCGTCTCTGCTGGGGCTGGAGCTGGTACGCCGCTCGACACCCAACCAGGGCGTCCAACGCGACATCGACCTGTTCGGCCGCCGGGAGCGAGTGGGGTTCTACAACACCTTCGCCGCCCGCTGCCGAACCGACCGCTTCACCCCAGTGGGTCTAGGCGCGCCGGTCCACGCCAGCTGCGACAGCGACAACCGGGAGGTCCACGCGCTGCGGGGGCCGGGCTTCGCCTCGGTGCAGTTCCACCCGGAGTCGCTGCTGACCCGGGATGGCCCGGGCCTCCTCGGCGAGCTGCTCGCCGGGATGGTGCGTCCCAACGTCGAACGGTCCTTGCCGAGGTCGGGATGACCGCGCGGGGCCTGGCCTATCTCGATGTGCGACTGACCGGAGGAAGACTCATGACTGAACCCATGCCCATTCCCGTGGTCGAGACCGATGAGGTCCGATCGGCGGTCGGCGAGCCGTGGGAGTCGGCGCCCGCCGCCCAGCAGCCACAGTGGCGCGCGCATAGCGACTATCACCGCACCTGTGCCCAGCTGCGGGACAGTGACCCACTCGTCACTCCAACGGAGCTGGACACGTTCCGGACCTGGATGGCCGTGGTGGCCGGCGGACAAGGGCAGCTGCTTCAGCTCGGCGACTGCGCCGAAGGCTTCCACGAATGCACGCCGGCGCACACGTTCGCTAAGATCGACATGCTACGGTCGCTGGCCGTCGACCTCGCCGCCCGCACAGGTGGGCCAGTGGTACCGGTCGGGCGGCTCGGCGGCCAGTTCGCCAAACCCCGCTCACGGCCGACTGAGTGCTACGGCGGCGTTGAGCTACCGTCCTTTCGCGGTCACATGATCAATTCGGAGATACCCACACCCAGTGCCCGCCAGCACGACCCTCGACGGATGCTGTGGGCCTACGAGGCGAGCGCCAAGGTGACGCGCTGGCTGGGTATTCACCGGGATCGGGGAACGCGACCGTCCTCTGTGCCATCCGGGCCCTGGTCGAGCCACGAGGCCCTGGTTGTCGATTACGAAGCGTCACTCATTCGCCGCAGGGAGGATACCGGCGCGGCGTATCTCGGCTCCACCCACTTGCCGTGGCTGGGAGAGCGGACCCGCGACCCGGACGGCGCGAACGCCCTCCTGCTCGCCGCCGTGAGTAATCCCGTTGCGTGCAAGGTCGGCCCGGCCGCTGATCCCGTTGCCCTCGTGCGACTGTGTGGGCTACTCGACCCCGACCGGGAACCCGGTCGTCTGACCCTCATTCCACGGATGGGGCGCGACCCGGTCTCCGCCCTGACAAACGTTGTCGTGGCCGTGCGCCGGGCGGGACACCCGGTGGTGTGGTTGTGCGATCCTATGCACGGCAACACCGTTACCACCCGCAACGGGACGAAGACCCGCTATCTCGATGACATCCTGGCCGAGGTGGCGGGCTTTCGTGCTGTACTCGAGCGGTATGACCAGCACCCTGGTGGACTGCACCTGGAGGTGGCCTCCTCCGAAGTGACCGAGTGCATCGGTGGCAGAAGCGTTCCCAACGAAGACGCCCTCGCCTACTGCTACACCTCGCTGTGCGATCCCCGGCTTAACCCCGAGCAAGCGCGGCAGGTGCTGAAAGCCTGGGCTCAGTGATGGCCGCTTATCCCACTGCCTGATCGGCCTGCTTGCCTGCCCTGAGTTCCAGCGACGGCGTCGGGTCGAACATGATCGCGGACTGCGTGTAGCGCATCGAGCAACGCAGCGAGCTGCTCGGGTGTGAGTGCGCTAGTGAACCACCGCTCGATCGTCTCGGTGACGTCGGGGATGTGCGAGATGAGAAGCTCCTTTCCCGCGTTGGTAAGCACTGTGAACGCGCTGCGCCGGTCTCCTGGGCATGCTTCGCGACGCACCAGCTCTTTGCGTTCGAGCCGGTCGACGATGCGGGTGATCCCGCTGGTCGACAGAGCCGTCTGGGCGGCGAGGTCGCTCATCCGCAGCCGATGTCGCGGCGAACGGGCGAGCCGGATGAGCGTGTTGAAATCGGTGCCGGACAGCCCCGCTCGTCGGTGGACGAGATCTAGCTGGGCTTCCAGGCCCTCGTAGACCTCAACGAACAACCCCATCGCGGTGAGCCGCTGATCGTCGAACATCTCGCGAACCATGATCAGACAATACCATATGCTTGACGAGCGGAGTATCCTCATGCAAACATATTGCTTGTCGTAGCAGAGTTCTGCGCAACAAGCAAAATGAGGAGGTTGAGGATGACCGCCCAGATGCCTGAGCGTGAACTCTTCGTAGTCGAGACCGGAAAGCCGAGAAGGAGTGAAAACTATGCAGATCCTGGGGATTGTGGGCAGCCTGCGTCGTGGGTCCTATAACCGGATGCTGCTACAGGCCGCCAGTGCGTTGGCACCGACAGCGACCGAGCTAATTGAATGGGCCGGCCTACGGGAGGTGCCACCGTTTTGCGAGGACGACGAGGAGAGGGCGACGCCGGCGGTGCACGCGCTGCGCGCGGCGATCGCCGCAGCCGACGCCGTGCTGGTGGTCACCCCGGAGTACAACGGCTCGCTGCCCGGACAGCTCAAGAACGTCCTGGACTGGGCCTCACGGCCGTTTCCTGACAACGTCCTCCGCGGCAAGCCGGTCGCGGTGATCGGCGCGAGCCCGAGCCTCGGCGGGGCTGGCCGGGCGCAGGCCGAGGCCCGCACCGTGCTGGCCCGCATCGGCGCACGGGTTCTCGACGGCGAGGTTCGGGTGCCGCGCGCCTACGAGCAGTTCGACCCCAACGGTCGGTTGCTCGATCCAGGCCTGCGGCTGGAGATGCGGCGGCTGCTCGGCGAGCTAGCCACCGCAGCCGGGCCGGGCGAGGCGGTGGCCTGAGATGGCGGCTGGTGAGCGATACCGCTGGATTACCCTGGGTCTTCTCATCGGCGCGCAATTCGTGGTCGTGCTCGACGCGGCGATTGTCACCGTCGCGCTGCCCTCCATTGCCACCGATCTCCGGTTCGCCGAGCAGGATCTCTCCTGGATCGTCAACGCCTACCTGCTGACCTTCGGCGGGTTCCTGCTGCTGGGCGGCCGGCTGGCCGACCTGATCGGCCGCCGCTGTATCTTCGTGACCGGACTGGTGGTATTCGGCCTCGCCTCGTTGGCCGACGGCTTGGCTGGAACACCCGGCCAACTCGTCGCCGCCCGCGCCGTGCAGGGGCTCTGCGCCGCCCTGCTGTCCCCTGCGGCGCTTTCCATTCTCACCGCGACGTTCCAGTCCGGTCCGCAACGCGACCGCGCGCTCGGCGCGTGGGCTGCGGCTGGTGCCTCGGGAGGGGCAGGGGGGGTGCTGCTCGGTGGCGTGCTCACCGGATCCGTCGGTTGGCGGTGGGTGTTCTGGGTGAACGTACCGGTCGCGATCACTGCCGCCGCGCTCACGCTCTGCTTCGTCGCCGAACATCGCGCGCCGCAGACCAGTGGCCACATCGATCTGGCCGGCGGGGTGAGCATCACCGCCGGACTATCCCTTCTGGTCTACGCGCTGGTCAGCGCACCAGAGCACGGCTGGGCCTCCGCCCCGACGTTGGCTTGCCTGGGTGGCGCCGCGACGCTGATCGTGACGTTCATTGTGATCGAGTTGCACACTCGCTCGCCGCTGGTGCCCTTCAGCGTCTTCCGCCGCCGCCCACTGACCGGGGCGAACCTGACGATGCTGATCTTCTTTCCCGGTATGGCCGGGATGTTCTACTTCGTGTCACTGTACCTACAGCAGATACTCGGCTACCAACCACTGATCGCTGGGCTCGCTCAGCTACCACTAGCCTTGGGGATCATCGTCTCCTCCCGGGTGGCTTCCTGGCTGGCGACCCGCCACGGCGTTCGCCCTGTGCTGCTTAGCGGGTTGGTCCTGTTCACGGGGGGCCTGGTGTGGTTCGCGCAGGTCTCCCCGTCGGGCGGATTCGTCATCGACGTCCTCGGACCGTCGCTGCTCGCCGCACTCGGAGTCGGCATGGTCTTCGTGACCCTCACCATCCTCGCCATGGGCGACACTGGTGAGGCCGAAGCCGGGCTGACCAGCGGACTGATCAATACCTCTCAGCAACTCGGTGCCGCACTCGGCCTGGCCGTCCTCGCCTCGGTGGCCGGCTTCCGCACACAACACGCCCTGACCGCCGCGCACAGCACCCCATCCGCGGCGATCATCGCGCTCACCGCCGGCTACCAGTCCGCGTTCCTCGGTGGCGCCGGGTTCGTCCTCACCGCGATGGTCGTCGCGGTCCTGTTCACCCGCCCCAGCAGTACACAATACAACCGCAGCCGCGTCCCAGACCCCGACCGCAAGCAAGTCGTTTCGAGACAACCTTGATCAGCAGCTCAGGCGCGTTTTGTGGGTTCATGGTGTTGGCGGGTGATTTTGGTGATGGTCGCGGCGGTGGTGGTGGGCGGGCTGTGGAGCGCCGGGGTAGGCCAACGCTGCCACGGCCTGCGCGGGCACTGCGACACCTGGTGGAGCGCATCCACACTCCGTCGCTGTCGGCGCGCACAACGGGGATGTACTCAGCGAAGGTCGGCACCTCGACCCGGTTTCGTGCCGAGGTGAGCAGGTCTGCCGGTGACACTCCGAGCTTGGCTAGCAGCACGCGTGCTGCCTCCAGCTCCGCCGAATTGGCACTCATGCCGACTCACCCCCGGACAGGTTGCTGCGTTGCTGGGTGAGGAACGCATCGAGCGCTGCGGGTGGGACGATGATGAGTTGGCCCGTGTCGGGCTCGGCGGCCAGGAGAACGCGATCGCCTGTGCCGAGGCCGCACTGATGCCGGATGAGCGCCGGTACTCGTAGATGGCCCTGTCTGGTGATTGCGCAGTCTCCCTCAGGGTCTGCGTGGACGACCAGCAGTCGGGTGGTTACACGGATATGGAGACGCAGCCCTGGCGTCCACCCCAATGCTGTGATCACCGCGTGGTCGGCGAGCCGGCCGCGAGCATCCAGCGCGGCCAGCCCGTAGACACATGTGGTGGTGCGGTCAGTGGCGAGCGAGGGGAGCGGCAACGTCCGCCGAGACCGCGTCCTCGCCGCAGACACGGGGACAGTCTGATCTGTGCGATGGTGCCTTAGCGGGGGGACCACCGGTGTCGTCGCGGCGGCGCTCACCGCTGACACCCCATTGCGGCAGGCCGGCTACCGGTGAAGCATGCGCATTGCGCGTGGTAGAGGGCGCTTGAACACCGATACGTTAGAGTGCGCAGGGATGCCACGCCGCTGTGTCCGAGGGGGGACTTGAACCCCCACGCCCGTTAATAGGGCACTAGCACCTCAAGCTAGCGCGTCTGCCATTCCGCCACTCGGACTTGACGGCAGAAGGATAACCCACCCCAGCCGAGCACCCACGCTCGCATCGCCGATGGTAGGAAGATCCGGTGACAAGCAGCACAGAAGATGAGGTCGTCGGCCTGGTGGCCGATCTGATCCGGATCGACACCACCAACACCGGCGACCCGACGACCACCATCGGGGAGCGGGAGGCCGCCGAGTACGTGGCCGCCAAGCTGACCGAGGTCGGTTATGCGGTAGAGGTGGTTGAGTCCGGCGCGCCCGGCAGAGACAACGTGTTCGCGCGCCTTCCCGGGGCCGACGACACCAGGGGCGCGCTGCTCATCCACGGCCACCTCGACGTGGTGCCGGCTGACGCGGCCGAATGGTCGGTGCATCCGTTCTCGGGCGCGCTACGGGATGGGTACCTGTGGGGCCGGGGCGCGGTGGACATGAAGGACATGGTCGGCATGACGCTGGCGGTCGCCCGTCAATTCAAGCGCGACGGCGTCGTACCGCCACGCGAACTGGTCTTCGCGTTTCTGGCCGATGAAGAGGCCGGCGGCAAGTACGGCTCGCAGTGGCTTGCCGACCACCGGCCCGACTTGTTCGAAAGGTGCACCGAAGCGGTCGGCGAGGTCGGTGGGTTTTCACTCACCCTCACCGACACTGAGGGTGATCCCGCGCGGCTCTACCTCATCGAGACCGCAGAGAAGTGCATAGCGTGGATGAGGCTGCGGGCCCGGGGCCGGGCTGGGCATGGTTCGTTCCTGCACTCCGACAATGCGGTCACCACATTGTGCGAGGCGGTTGCCCGGCTCGGTAATCATCGTTTCCCGCTGGTGCTCACTGGCACGGTCAGCGCGTTCTTGGCTCAGGTCGCCGAGGTGACCGGCATGGAGTTCCCCGACGACGACCTGGACGGCGCGCTCGCCAAGCTCGGCCCGCTGGCCCGGATCATCGGCGCGACGGTACGGGACACCGCCAACCCCACCATGCTCAGCGCCGGTTACAAGGCCAACGTCATCCCCTCCGCCGCTGAGGCGGTCGTGGACTGTCGGGTGCTACCGGGCCGGGAAACCGCCTTCGAGCGCGAGGTGGACGAGCTGCTCGGACCAGACGTCAGCCGGGAGTGGGTGACCTATCTGCCAGCGCTGGAGACCAGCTTCGACGGTGACCTGGTCACGGCCATGGCGGCCGCGCTCCGCGAAGAAGATCCCGGCGCACGCACCGTGCCATACATGCTGTCCGGCGGAACTGACGCCAAGGCATTCCAGGACAAGCTGGGCATTCGCTGTTTCGGGTTCGCCCCACTGCGGCTGCCGCCGGACCTGGACTTCGCGTCGTTGTTTCATGGGGTGGACGAACGAGTTCCGGTGGACTCGTTGCTGTTCGGCACCCGAGTGCTGAATAGGTTCTTACGGACGTGTTGAGGAGTAAACTATGGAGCTGAAAGGCCGAGGAATTATCGTCACTGGCGGCGCGTCGGGGATCGGCGCGGCGCTCGCGCGGCGGTTCTCCGCCGTCGGCGCGTTCGTGGCGATCATCGACCAGGACCCCGATGCCACCAAACGGGTGGCTAACGAGGTGGCCGGGCTGGCCCTGCCGGGGGATGTGTCCGACCCGGACATCATGCCAATGTTCACCGCGATCGCCGAAGACCGGTTCGGCCAGCTCGATCTGGTGGTGCTCAACGCCGGTATGGAGGGCGGGCAGTCTGGGACTCACGATCTCGACGTGGACAGCTACCGTCGGCTGGTCGGGGTGAACATCGACCACGTGGTGTTCGGGCTGTGCGCCGCCGTGCCGGCGCTGCGGCGCGCCGGCGGTGGCACGATCCTGGCTATCGCGTCGCTGGCCGGGCTGTTCCCGATGCCCGGCGACCCGCTTTACACCATGACGAAACACGCTGTCGTCGGCTATGTCCGAGCTGCCGCCGTGTCGTTAGCGGAAGAGGGTATCCGGGTGTGCGCGGTCTGCCCGGGATTCGCGGACACCCCGCTGATCGCCGCCCAGCGTGACCAGTTCGGTGACTTCCCGCCGTTATCCACCGACGATGTGGCGAACGCCGTGGACGCGGTGCTCGAGCACGGGAAACCCGGCGAGGCGTGGTTCGTCCAGCCAGGGCGGGAACCTGCCCCCTACGGTTTCCGTGGGATTCCCGGCCCGGCCGGCGGAACCCGCCCGCCAGAGGTGGACTGGGGCAAGCGGTCGGCCGAATAGCAGTGACGGCCCTCTGATCATGGTTAGCGACCGGCTCACGCGGGTTGTTAATCACGGTGCTGGTGATGGGCCGGCTCGCAGCGTCAATGGTTTCAATAGCTCAGGCCGGGCAATCGGTGAACGGACCGAGGGCGGCGTAACCACACTTTTCGTACGCCGCCCGGGTAGAGCCGGACTCGGGAGAGTTCCCAGCCGCCGAACTCGGCTTGGATGGCCAACCGGACCGATGCGGTCAACCGAGATACCTCGGGAGGCAGCCGCATCGGCCGGTACTCCCATCCTCCGTCGGCGCCGTCCTCCTCGATAACACCGGCGCTACGCTCCACCGGCCACCTCCACAATCGTCTCGGTGATGCACGCCACTTCGGTGTGACGTGGAGCCCCACCATAGGGGTCCATCGGGGCGCGGTATAGATGTCATCCGGCTGTCGACCGATGTTCAGCCACCCGTGGGAGCAAGTGCGTCCCGCGGGAACACCGTAGCCTGGGCTTTCGTGACCACCGTCATCCTGTTGCGGCACGGACGTTCGTCGGCGAACGCGGCAGGTGTGCTCGCTGGGCGCGCCCCCGGTGTCGGGCTGGACGAAACCGGTCGTGGCCAAGTCTGGGCGCTGGCCCAACGGCTCAAGCCAGTGTCGCTGGCCGCTGTGGTCAGCTCGCCGCTGGAGCGCTGCCAGCAGACGGTGGCACCGCTGGTGGCCGGTCGGGAGCTCACGGTCACCGTGGACGACGAACTGGTCGAGATCGACTACGGCGAGTGGACCGGGCGTGAACTCAAGACGCTCAGCAAGGAGCCACTGTGGAAAGTCGTGCAGCAACACCCGTCGGCAGTGGTTTTTCCCGGGGGCGAGGGCCTGGCTGCGATGCAAGCTCGCGCGGTCGCCTCCGTACGAGGGCACGATGCCCGGCTGGCCGTCAAACACGGGCCAACGGTGGTGTGGCTGGTCTGCACCCACGGCGATGTGATCAAGTCTGTGTTGGCCGACGCGCTCGGGCTGCACCTGGACTCTTTCCAGCGGATCGTGGTCGACCCGTGCTCAATCAGCGTGGTCCACTACACCGAGACCCGGCCGTTCGTCTCCCGCATGAACGACAGCGGGGGAGATGTCAACGCCCTGATTCCACCGCCGAAACAGAGTCAGCGCAAACGCCCGATCTCGTCGGACGCGGTAGTGGGCGGTTCAACGGGAGTATGCTAACCCGCACGTTACATTCCTTCAGTCCGGGCAGCGCCCATCGTTGTGCCTGTGCGCACTCGTTGGCCTATCGTCAGAGGCGTCATGTCACGCGTCATCCATGTTTTCCGCCAGCCCGACCGGTTCATCGCCGGCACGGTCGGGGAACCGGGCCAGCGCACGTTCTACCTGCAGGCGATCGAGGAGTCTCGCACGGTAAGCGTGCTGCTGGAGAAACAGCAGGTCACCGTGCTGGCCGAGCGGATAAGCGCGCTGTTGGCCGAGATCACCCGTCGGTTCGGAGCTGAGGTGTCCCAGGAGGCCACTGATAATCCGGTCGACGTCGAACCACTCGCGTTTCCGCTGGAGGAAGAGTTCCGGGTCGGCACGATGGGCCTTGGCTGGGACGCCGACTCCCGCTCGATCGTGGTCGAGCTGCTCGCGTTGACCGAAGAGGAGATCGACGAGTCGGTCGTACTTGATGACACCGAGGAGGGACCGGACGCGGTGCGGGTGTTCCTGTCGCCGGTGCAGGCCAGGGCTTTCGCCACTCGCGCGGTGCGGGTCATCTCCGCTGGCCGCCTGCCCTGCCCCCTGTGCGGGGAGCCGCTGGACGCGTCTGGTCATATCTGTTCGAGGCAGAACGGCTACCATCGACGTAGCGCCGCTGGCGAGCGCTGACGGTCTGAAGGTGATGGACCCCAAGGACCCGGCGGTGCCTGGGCTGCTGCGCGATGGGCGACTGGAGGTCACCGGCCGGATCGTCAGCGCGTCGAACGCGACCCTGCTCTGCGCGATCGAGGTCGACGGGCTGCGCGCCGAATGCGTCTATAAGCCGGTTCGCGGTGAGCGCTCGCTGTGGGACTTTCCAGATGGCACCCTCGCGGCGCGGGAGTATGCCAGTTACCTGATCGCTGAGGCGTTCGCCGTCGGTGACGACGGTCCGTTGGTTCCCCCGACGGTGCTGAGGGAAGGGCCGTTCGGCCCGGGGATGGTCCAGCTGTGGATTGATACCGACCGCGACCGCGAACTGGTCGATGTGCTGCCGCCGAGCGAAGTGCCCGCGGGGTGGCTCACTGTGTTACGAGCTCGGGACGCGCTCGGCGAGCCCGCCGTGCTCGTCCACGCCGACCAGCCAGAACTGCAGCGGATGGCCGTGTTGGATATCTTGATCAACAACGCCGATCGGAAGGCCGGGCACGTGCTAGCCGCGCTCGGCGGCGGCGTGTACGGCGTGGACCATGGCATCTGCCTGCACGAAGAGGACAAGCTGCGCACGGTGCTGTGGGGCTGGATCGGCCGCCGGTTGCCGCTAGAGCTGCTTCGGTCCGTACGGAAGGTCCGGCGGCGGCTGGACGACGGGCTGTGCGCCACTTTGGCTGAGCACCTCACCCGCCGTGAGCTGCGCGCGTTGTCCAACCGGGTGGACGGCCTGCTGAGCTGTCCGAGGTTTCCGGCCCCGTCAGGCTACGGCCCAGCCATCCCGTGGCCGGCGTTTTGACTTTTCCCAGACGCGTTTCCTCCACTCCAAAGGACATCTCAGGTCGCACGCTCGCAGACGACCTGGCCTTCACGTGACGGCCAGCCCAACAGGTCGACTCGCTCACGCCGCCACGTGCGCTGATCGCCACCGAGGGCAATGCGTTGGTGCCAGCGGGAGTTCTTTTGCGCCGCGCACTATTGCTTATCAAGGGTTAGCGTAGCGTGCTTATCAAGGGTTAGCGTAGCGAATGTGCCAGACAGCCACCAACGCCCCCGCACCCTCGGCGAGCTGCGAGCCGCCGGTCACCGTCAGCGCGGGGTGAAGGACGAGATCCGCGGCAACCTGCTCGCCGCGCTGCGCGCCGGACGTGACCCGTGGCCGGGCATCGTTGGGTTCGGTGACACTGTGCTGCCCCAGCTGGAGCGGGCGTTGATCGCCGGTCATGACGTGGTGCTGCTCGGTGAGCGCGGCCAAGGCAAGACCCGGCTGCTGCGCTCGCTCGTAGCCCTGCTCGACGAGTGGGCCCCGGTGATCGCCGGCTCCGAGTTGGGCGAACATCCCTACCAGCCAATCACCCCGGTGTCTCGCCGTCGTGCCGCTGAGCTGGGGGACGAGCTGCCAATCACTTGGCGACACCGTGACGAGCGTTATACCGAGAAGCTAGCCACCCCGGATACCAGCGTGGCCGACCTGATCGGCGATGTGGACCCGGTGAAGGTGGCCGAGGGCCGCAGCCTCGGCGATCCGGAGACGATCCACTACGGCCTGGTGCCGCGCGCGCACCGGGGCATCGTGGCCATCAACGAGCTGCCCGACCTGGCCGAGCGGATCCAGGTCGCGTTGCTCAACGTGATGGAGGAACGCGATATCCAGGTGCGCGGCTACACCCTGCGGCTGCCGCTTGACGTGCTACTGGTGGCCAGCGCCAACCCGGAGGACTACACCAACCGAGGCAGGATCATCACCCCGCTCAAGGACCGCTTCGGCGCCGAGGTGCGGACGCACTACCCGCTGGAGGTAGCCGACGAGGTGGAACTGGTGGCTCAGGAAGCCAGGCTGGTCGCCCAGGTGCCCACCCATCTTCTCGAAGTGATCGCCCGGTTTGCCCGGCAGCTGCGCGAGTCCAGCGCAGTCGATCAGCGCTCTGGGGTGTCCGCCCGGTTCGCGATCGCCGCCGCTGAGATCGTCGCCGCCGCTGCCCTGCGGCGCAGCGCGCTGACCGGCGAGGACACCCCAGTGGCGCGGCCGGTGGACCTGGACACGGTGCCCGATGTGTTGCGCGGCAAGCTGGAGTTCGAGTCCGGTTTCGATGATGACAGCGGGAGACGCCAGGAGATCATGGATCACCTGCTGCGGAAAGCGACCGCCGAGACGGCACGTGCCCGGCTGTCCGGGCTGGACCTCAACCCACTGGCCGAGGCGGTCGCCCGTCGCCCGGTGCGCACGGGCGAGCGGGTGCCTGCGGCCGACGTGGTGTCCGCGCTGCCAAGGCTCAACGTGCTCACCGAGGTCGCCCGACGGCTAAGCGCACACGGCACCGAGGCACCCGGCCCGATGGCCTCGGCGGCCGAGCTCGCGCTGGAGCTGCTGTTCCTCACCCGGCGGCTGGCTAAGGAAACCGAGGACGAGACCGCTTCCGTGGTGTACGGATGAGACGCAGTCGCTACGCCTACGGGCCTTACCAGGGCGGTCCCGACCCGCTGGCTCCGCCGCTCGATCTACGCTCGGCGCTGGACCAGATCGGTGAGGACGTGATGTCCGGCAGTTCGCCGAGGGCGGCGCTGCGGGAGCTGTTGCGGCGGGGTATCGACGGCCGGCGCGGGCTGGACGAGCTGAGTCGGGAGGTCTGGCGGCGCCGGGCCCGGCTGCAGAGGGACAACCGCCTGGACGGCACTTTGCGTGAGGTCCGCGAGCTGCTCAACCAAGCGTTGACCGCCGAGCGGGATGCGTTGGGCCGCGATGATACTGAGGACGCCCGGTTCCGCGAGCTGCAATTGGACGCACTGCCAGAAGACACTGGCGGAGCGGTCCGCGAGCTCGCTGAGTACGACTGGCGCAGTTCGGATGCCCGGGAAGCCTACGAGCGGATTCGCGACTTGCTCGGCCGCGAGATGCTCGACCAGCGCTTTGCCGGGATGAAGCAGGCCATGCAGAACGCAACGGCCGAGGATATCGAGCGGATCCAGGAAATGCTCGACGATCTCAACCAGCTGCTGGCCGAGCACGCCCGAGGTGACGACACGCGGCAGCGGTTCGCCGAGTTCATGAACAAACACGGGGAGTTCTTCCCGGAGAACCCGCGCACCACCGAGGAGCTGATCGACTTGTTGGCGCGGCGGGCCGCCGCCACGCAGCGGATGCTGAACTCGCTGACCGCGCAGCAGCGCGCCGAGCTAGCCGAGCTGGCCCGTCAGGCGTTCGGCGGCCCCCGGTTGGCATCGGCGCTGGCCCAGCTGGACGCCGCGCTGCGGGCCATGCGTCCCGGCGAGGACTGGGATTCCCCGGGCCGCTTCCGAGGTAAAAATCCGCTGGGCATGGGGGAGGCAACCCGCGCGCTGGAGGAACTAGGCCAGCTCGACTCGCTGGCCGAGCAGCTGTCCCAAAACTACCCCGGCGCCCGGATGGAGGACATTGATCTGGACGCCCTGGAGACCGCCCTCGGGCCGGCGGCCCGGATAGACGCCGAGACGCTGGCTCAGTTGGAATGGGAGCTCCAGCGCCAAGGACTGTTCGAGCGGGCCGCCGACGGGTCGCTGCGGCTGTCCCCGAAAGCGCTGCGCCGGCTTGGTGAGTCCGCGTTGCGGGCCGTGGTGGACCGGGTCCGGGGCCGGCTGGGACAGCGGGACACCCAGCGCGCCGGCGCGGCCGGCGAGCCCACGGGGGCTTCGCGAGCTTGGCGGTTCGGTGACACCGAGCCCTGGGATGTAGCCCGGACCCTCACCAATGCGCAGCTGCGCCACGCCGCTGGCGACCAGCGCGGGCTGGATGTGACCGACGTGGAGGTGGTGGAAACCGAACAGCGGACCCGAGCGGCCGTGGCGCTGTGTGTGGACACCTCGTGGTCAATGGTGCTGGACGGGCGTTGGGTACCGATGAAACGCACCGCACTGGCATTGCACCAGCTGATATCCACCCGATTCCGTGGCGACGCGCTGCAGTTGGTGACATTCGGTAGGCATGCCCGGAAGGTGGAGTTGGCTGAGCTGGTCGGGTTGGAGGGCGCGTGGGAGCAGGGCACCAACCTGCACCACGCGTTGCTGCTGGCCGGCCGGCACCTGCGCCGGCATTCGGACGCCACCCCGGTGGTGCTGGTGGTTACCGACGGTGAGCCGACCGCGCATCTCGAGCCCGACGGCGGGGCATACTTCGACTACCCGCCCAGCCGCGAGACGCTGCGCGCCACGTTCGCCGAGGTCGACCAGCTGGCCCGCCAGGGCGCGGCCATCACCGTGTTCATGCTGGGGGACAGCCCGCTGCCGGTCCAGTTCGTCGATCGAGTGGCCCGCCGGTGCGGTGGCCGGGTGGTAGCGCCCACGCTGGACGGATTGGGCGCCGAGGTCGTCGCCGATTACCTCGGCAGGCGATCCGGCCGCCGGTGAACGGGATACGTTACAGCGAAGTTACGCCTGTCTCCGTCACCTCGGCGGACATCCTCGACGACTTGCGCGGCGGCACATAATTGTCTGCGTCATTGTCTGCGTCGAAACGGGCGGCAGCATCGGCGAAGGAGTTCATCGTGAGCGCGCTGGCATGGCTTGATCATCTGCTCAGCCTTGACGAGTGGGATGCGCTGCCTGGGGACAGCCGCTATCGGCTGGAAGTAGTTGAAGGGGTTCTGCTTGTGTCGCCGCGCCCGATGCCGTTTCACCAGCGCGCTGTCACCCGGCTGGGCTATCTGATCGATGCGCAGCTCCCGCCAGAGCTCTGCGCGCTGAGTGAGGTCGACGTTCTCCTCACGGAATGCCCGCTCACCGTGCGCGCACCGGACGTCATCATCACCGCCACGGCCCTCGTGGACACCAACCCCACTCGTTTCCAACCCCGCCAGGTGCTCTTGGCTATCGAAGTGCTGTCCGAGGGCAGCGTGCGTATCGACCGCATCATGAAGCTGGCCGACTACGCCGACGCCGGCATCGCCCACTACTGGATCGTCGACCTCGATCCACCCACCAGCATGACCATTCACCGCCTGGTCGAGGGCTCGTACGAGGTGTCCGGCAAACACACCGGCACCGCTACCGTTGAGCTTGACGGTAGCCCTATTACCCTCGATCTTGACGCGCTGACCACTCGCCGCGCGCAAAAACTCTGACTCACGTGTTTGACCGTGGACGCTTTGCTGGCATGGTGGAGCATGGCCCGACGCGCTGGATGGGCCCACGCTGGATAGCCTCCTGGCCGTGAGTCGATGCGTATTGGTGACCGGGGGCAATCGAGGGATCGGGCTGGCGATCGCGCGGGCGTTCGCCGGGCAGGGTGACAAGGTCGCGGTGACGCACCGAGGCTCGGGCGCCCCGGACGGCTTACTTGGCGTGCACTGCGACGTGACCGACGCCGACAGCGTGGACGCGGCGTTCACCGAGGTGGAGCAGGCACACGGGCCGGTCCAGGTGCTGGTTTCGAACGCTGGCGTCACCGACGACACATTGCTCATGCGGATGAGCGAGGATCAGTTCACTCGGGTCATCGACGCGAACCTGAACGGCGCATACCGGGTGTCCAAGCGAGCCGCCCGGGGCATGCTGCGGGCCCGATCCGGCCGCATGATCTTCATTTCTTCGGTGGTCGGGCTGCTGGGCTCGGCTGGGCAGGTGAACTACGCGGCGAGCAAAGCTGGGTTAGTAGGCCTGGCCCGCTCCATCGCCCGCGAGCTGGGCAGCCGTTCGATCACCGCGAACGTGGTCGCCCCGGGTTTCGTCCAGACCGACATGACCGCCGCGCTGGGGGAGAAGCGCCAGCAGGAGATCCTCAGCCAGATCCCGCTGGCCCGGTACGCCAGCGCCGACGAGGTAGCGGCGGCGGTAACGTGGCTGGCTTCGGACGCGGCCGCGTACATCACCGGCGCGGTGCTGCCGGTAGACGGCGGTCTCGGTATGGGGCACTGAGAGCACAGAGCGGCTCGAGGAAGGGATACTCGACGTGAGCGGAATCCTGGACGGCAAGCGCATCCTGATCACGGGCGTGATCACTGATGCTTCGCTGGCCTTCCACGTTGCCAAGGTGGCTCAGGAACAAGGCGCGACCGTGGTACTCACCGGGTTCGGCCGGCTGCGGTTGGTCGAACGCATCGCCCAGCGGCTGCCTCAGACACCCCCGGTGATCGAGCTGGACGTGGCCAATCAGGAGCAATTGGACAGCCTGGCTGAGCGGGTGCGCGAGCACGTCGATGGTCTGGACGGCGTGCTGCACTCGATCGGGTTCGCTCCGGCCAGCTGCCTGGGCGATGGCGCGTTTATGAACGCGCCATGGGAGGACGTGGCCACCACCATTCAGGTCTCGGCGTATTCGTTCAAATCCCTCGCGGTGGCTTGCCGGCCGCTGCTGTCGGCTGGCGCCTCGATGGTCGGGATGGACTTCGACAACCGGCAGGCCTGGCCGGCCTACGACTGGATGGGGGTGGCCAAGTCGACCCTGGAGTCGGTGTGCCGATATCTCGCGCGCGATCTCGGCCCGGACGGCGTGCGGGTTAACCTGGTCGCCGCCGGACCGGTTCGCACCATGGCCGCCAAGTCCATTCCCAGTTTCGCGGCGTTCGAACAGGTCTGGGACGCCCGCGCGCCGCTCGGGTGGGACGTCACGGCCGCTGAACCGGTGGCCAAGACCTGCTGCGCGCTGCTGTCAGACTGGCTGCCGGTAACCACCGGGTCCATGGTCTGGGCCGACGGCGGTTTCCACGCTATCGGGGTGTGACGGGACAGTGTTCGAAGCACTGCTGCTGCTGTCGTTCGGCGGCCCGGAAGGCCCGAATGACGTCACGCCGTTTCTGGAGAACGTCACTCGTGGCCGTGGCGTGCCGAAGGAGCGGTTAGCGGAAGTCGCCGACCACTACAATCATTTCGGCGGGATGTCGCCGATCAATGCCCGCAACCGTGAGCTGATCGCGGCCATCGAGAAGCACACCGAGCTACCGGTCTATTTCGGCAACCGCAACTGGCATCCGCTAATCGAGGACACCGTCGCCGCGATGACCCGCGCCGGGGTGCGCCAGGCTTTGGTGTTTGCCACCAGCGCCTATGGCGGCTATTCGGCGTGTCGGCAGTACCACGAGGACATCGCGCGGGCGCGGGCTTCGGTGGGTTCCCAGGCCCCGGAGCTGGTGAAGCTGCGGCAGTTCTTCGATCATCCAGAGTTCGTCGCGGCTGTGGCCGACGGCGTCCGCGCCGCGCATGCCGAACTTGGCCCTGAGCACGCGGACAAAGCCCGGTTGGTGTTCACCGCGCACTCGATACCGGTGGCGGCCGATGCGGCCGCTGGGACTCCGGCTGAGGGCGGGCACTGGTACTCCCGTCAGGTGGCCGAGGCGGCCCGGTTGGTGGCCGCCTCGCTTGGGGTAACCGAGTACGACGTGGTATGGCAGTCTCGATCCGGCCCGCCTTCGGTGCCGTGGCTGGAGCCCGACGTGGCCGATCATCTGGATGCCCTGCACGCCGATGGTGTGTCGGCCGTGGTGATTTGCCCAGTGGGTTTCGTCAGCGACCACGTCGAGGTGGTCTGGGATTTGGACAATGAGCTGCGAGAGCAGGCCGCCAGGCTGGGCATGGGCTTCGCCCGAGCGGCTACCGCTGGTGCACACCCGAGCTTCGCGCGCATGGTGGGCGAGCTGATCAGGGAGCACACCGATGGGCTTGCGGCGCGTGGGCTGGGCTGTGTGCCGTCGGCCGGCTGCGCGGTCAATGGCGTGCCCTGCGCCCCGAACTGTTGCCGACCGGCCGGCTCTCGTCCCCAGTGATGACACGTGCTCGTCGCCCGGAAGGACGACGAGCACAGCCGCCACGATTAGCATGCCATCATGCAATGGCCAGCGCGCGTCCGAGCGTGGCTGTTGGAGCTGCCGGACTGGGTGTCCGATACCGGCCTGGCAGTCCTGCTGCTAGGCATCGAGCTGGAGGCCAAGAATGTCGACCAGCCGCCATATGCCGGCTGGTCGACACCCGCGACGATCGTCACCTTGCTCTTGGGGACGCTGTCATTGGCATTTCGGCGCCGGGCCCCGCTACTAGTTTTCGCGATCGCCGTCAGCCCGGCGATCGCGACGGTGGTAACGGGTTTTCCCATCGGCGATCTCAGCTTAGCCATCGCATTGTTGACGGTCGCTAGCCGCTGCCCGCGACGGCACTCATTACCGGCACTAGCGTTCCTGGTGATGGTCAAATTAGTCGCCGCGATCATCCACCCTCACTTACTGCCTTGGGTGCCTGTCAGTTTGTTCGGGCATGGTGTGGTATGGATCCTTGGTGACCAACAACGGGTCCAACGCGCGCTGAGACGGGAGCTGGAGCATCGCGCGGAGCTACTCGAACAGGACCGGGAGCGCAAAGCGGCGCTGGCCGTCGCTGATGAACGGGCGCGAATTGCCCGCGATCTGCACGACGTCGTCACGCACAGCGTGAGCGTGATGGTATTACATACCGCCGCCGCCCGGCGCACGATCAGCCGCGACTCAACACGAGCTGAGCAGATCTTAGCCCAGGTCGAGGCCGTCGGGCGGCAGAGTCTAGCCGAGTTGCGCCAACTTCTCGGCGTCCTGCGCGAGCACGGCCAGGGTGTCGAACTCACCCCTCAGCCACAGCTGGCTTATCTCGACGAGCTCGTCAATACTTTCCGCGAGGCCGGAATGCCGGTCGAGGTTCGCATAGCCGGTGAACCCCGGCCGCTCAAGCCCGTTGTTGACCTGTGTGCCTACCGGATCGTCCAAGAGGCGCTGACAAATGTTGTCAAACACGCCAATGCCACCGAGGTCCAGCTAAATCTGCATTATCATACCAATAAGTTGCGGATCGAGATCGTCGATAACGGCCGGGGCGCCAACGCGGCGTCCTCGTCCTTCGACGGGTCGGGCCACGGATTGATTGGTATGCGCGAGCGAGCCACGCTCGCTGGTGGGCACCTGTTGGCAGACCTTCATCCGGACGGAGTTGGGTTCTGTGTCGCAGCGGTCTTGCCTCTGGAGAGTGATGCGTGACCCTGCGCGTGCTGTTGGTAGATGATCAGGAACTGATCCGTGCCGGTTTTCGGATGATCCTGGAGACCGAGACTGATCTGGAGGTAGTCGGCGAGGCCGCCGACGGCGTGCGCGCCGTCGAGTTGGGCACTCAGCTGCGCCCGGACGTGGTGTTGATGGATATCCGGATGCCGCGAATGGACGGTGTCCGGGCCACCCGCGCGCTGGCCGGCCCGGACGTGCCGATGCCGTTGCGCGTACTGGTGCTTACCACGTTCGACCTTGACGAGTACGTCTATGGTGCGCTGCGCGCCGGCGCCAGCGGCTTCCTGCTCAAGGACGCGCCACCCGACCAGCTCGTGCAGGCGATCCACGTGGTGGCCGCTGGTGAAGCGTTGCTTGCCCCGTCAGTCACTCGGCGTCTTATCACTGAGTTTGCCGCCCGACCCAACCCGGCTGTGGTCCCGAAGGCCGTGTCGACGCTGACGAGCCGTGAACGGGAGGTTCTCGTCCTGGTGGCACGCGGGCATTCTAACCGGGAGATCGCCGAAGAGCTGGTTCTCAGCGAAACCACCGTCAAGACCCATGTAGGCCGAGTCTTGCTGAAACTCGGGCTGCGTGACCGAGTCCAAGCCGTCGTGTTTGCCTACGAGCACGGCCTGGTGCGCCCCGGAGACGGACCGGCTTCGTGAGTGTGGGGTCGTTGTGGCTCGGGGCGCGGGTCGGGAGTGGCTCGGGTATGCCACTCCACGGATCGGCAGGGCGTTAGAGCCGTTAGCGCCGGCCAGCGATTCCGGCTAGCACTCGCACCGCTTCGGCCACCGCCGCTCGCCGGGCCACCCGGACCGCGGTGGTTAGTGGACGTAATGCATCGGCCCTGGCCTGCGCCGCAGAGGCGCTCAATGCCCCGCCGGGGTGGTCCACGGAAGCCGCCGCGAGGATCGCCTCGACCTCGTCGGCGTGCTGTAGCACCCGTAGCGCCTGGGCCGGCATGCCATCTGGCCATAGCGATCTTGGTCTGGCGCGCAGGGCGTTTTCAATCTCTTGGCGGACGCCGGGTCGATGCCGGGCCACGCCCAACGAAGTAAGTGTTGACGCGGATTGTCGTACCTGCTCACGCAGCGCGAACTCGGCCTCGCCGAGGTGCAGGTGCTCGTCCGGGGCCACTACCTCCAGCACCGAGTACAAAGTCCAACGCAGCAACCCGTCCGCGACCGGCGTCGGAATCAGCCCATAGCCGATATCCACCAGCAACACTCCGTGGCCCTGCTCGATCGCGGCCCGACTGAACGCGCCAGTGCTTGGCATCCCGCGCACATCGCCGGGAACCGGCAGCACTAGCCGGATCGAACTCGGCATCCCGTCGCCGATCTTGCGCAGCGCGGCCAGCAGGAACGGGATGGAGGTTGGCATGTCGGCAGGCCCAGGAAGACCGGCTAAGCGGGCGGTCTCGTCATCGGCGGCCACGACGTCATGTGCCGCCGCCCACGGCTCGAGCGCGTCGAGTACATCGTCGGGCGCGGCGGTGCCGGCCAGCCAAGCGGACGCCCACACGGTCATCGTTGCGGAAGAGCAGGACACGGCCGCCAGGCTAGAGGGCAATCCTCGGCGTGGCATCTCGGCCGAGCGGGTGAGACGCGGATAGCGTTGGGTATCGTGAACGACGCTGACCCGAGAAACAGCGCTCAGCGCATATCCGCCCACCGCTACAGTGATCCGTTGGCCGGGGGAACCCGCCGGAAAGCCGAGCCGCCGACCGTCGTCGGTGAGCCGGGGTTGGTGGTGGAAGATCCGGCGAGCGGGTTCTGTGGAGCGTTAGTTAGCATCGGCAAGGATGGCGCGATGCTGGAAGACGCTCGGGGTCGACGGCGGCTCTTCCGGCTGCGGGCCGGTGGCTTCTTGATTGACGGCAAGCCTGTCACCGTGGTCCGTCCACCCGCTCGACTCTCAGCGCCGACCCGCTCAGCCTCTGGTTCGGTCCGGGTCGAGGGCCTGCGGGCACGCACGGCGCGGGGCGGGCGGATCTGGGTGGAAGGAATACACGACGCCGAGCTGGTCGAGCGGGTGTGGGGTCATGACCTGCGGGTCGAGGGGCTCGTGGTGGAGCCGCTGCACGGCATTGACGACCTCGCCGCCGCCGTCGCTGAGTTCGGGCCCAGCGCGCAGCGCAAGCTCGGGATCCTGGTGGATCACCTCGTCGCGGGCTCCAAGGAGACCCGCACCGCGATGGCGGTCACCGGCCCGCACGTGTTGGTCACCGGGCACCCCTACGTCGATGTCTGGCAGGCCATTCGGCCAGGCGTGGTCGGGATCCGGGCGTGGCCTTCGGTGCCCCGGGGCACCGACTGGAAAACCGGCGTGTGCGCCGCGCTGGGGTGGGGCGAGCCGGCCGACGGGGCACGGCGCGTACTCGGCGCGGTGCGCAGCTACCGCGACCTGGAAACGCCACTGGTCACCGCCGTCGAACAGCTGATCGATTTCGCCACCGGAGCGCCCTGAGCTCTGGCACCATTGAGCCTATGACCGCGGCCGTGATCTGGCTTATCGCCGGCCTCGCGCTGCTCGGCGCCGAGGTGCTCACCGGGACGTTCGTTCTGATCATGCTGGCTGGGGGAGCACTGGCCGCCTCGGCGTCTTCGGCCCTGTTGGGTACCTCGCTGCCGGCCGATGCCGCGGTCTTCGCCGCGGTTTCGGTCTTGCTGCTGGTCGGCGTTCGGCCGGCGCTGCGCCGCTGGACGCACGTCGAGTTGGAGCCCATCGGACACTCACCGGTCGGCACCTCTGGGGTCGTGGTGTCTCGGGTGGATCGGGACGGCGGCCAGATCAAGATCGACGGTGAGCTCTGGTCAGCGCGTGCATTGGAGAGCAACCGGGTGTTCGAGCCAGGCGAGCGAGTGACCGTGATGATGCTGTCCGGAGTAACGGCGGTCGTGTCCAGCGAGCTGTAGCGTGGAGCCGGGCAATTCTTTGGGAGGGACGATGGCTGAAATAGGCGGAACGGTTGTGTTAGTGGTTGTTGCGTTGATCGTGCTGTTCGCGATCGTAACGCTGGTGAAGTCGGTTCAGATCATCCCGCAGGGATGGGTAGCCGTCGTGGAGCGACTGGGGCGCTATAAGGTGACCAAAGAGGCCGGCCTAGCGTTCTTGGTGCCTTTTGTCGACAGGGTGCGCCGGCGGGTGGACATGCGCGAGCAGGTGGTGACTTTCCCTCCGCAATCGGTGATCACCCAGGACAACCTCACGGTGCATGTGGATACGGTTGTCTACTACAAAGTGATCGAGCCGAAGTCGGCGATCTACGGTGTGGCTAACTTCATCGACGGCGTGCAGAACGTCACCACGACCACGCTGCGAAACGTCGTGGGTGGGCTGAGTCTCGAGCAGACCCTGACCTCGCGCGAGCAGATCAACACCGCGCTGCGCGGTGAGCTCGACGATGCGACCCACCGCTGGGGAATCCGGATCAACCGGGTGGAGATCAAAGCGATTGACCCGCCGCCGTCCATCCAGGACTCCATGGAACGCCAGATGAAAGCGGATCGGGAAAAGCGGGCGATGATCCTCACCGCCGAGGGCCAGCGGGAGTCTGCGATCCGGACTGCCGAGGGACAGAAACAAGCGCAGATCCTAGCGGCCGAGGGGGCTAAGCAAGCCGCGATCCTCGCCGCCGAAGCCGACCGCCAGTCCCGCATCCTGTGCGCCCAGGGCGACCGGGCGGCTAGCTATCTGCAGGCTCAAGGTCAGGCGAAGGCCATCGAGAAGGTGTTCGCGGCGATCAAGTCCGGTAACCCGACGCCGGAGCTGCTGGCCTATCAGTACCTGCAGACACTGCCGCAAATGGCACAGGGCGACGCGAACAAGATGTGGGTGGTGCCCACCGACTTCGGTAGGGCGTTGGAGGGGTTCACCCGGATGCTCGGCGCTCAGGACGAGAACGGGGTGTTCCGCTACCAACCCAGCCCGGAGAGCGGCTCGAGCCCCGATCGACCACAAGACGACGACGATGTCCAGGATTGGTTCAACATCAGCACCGATCCAGAGATCGCCAGAGTGGTTGCGGCCGCCGAAGCGGAGGCCCGCCAGGAGATCCGCTAGCTGAAAGCGCTCAAGGCTGTGCTGCTCGCCCCGGGCGGCAGCACTCGCGGATGGGCGCTCCCGGCGGCGTACCGTCATCCTGTCCCCGCCTATTCACACATTTGGTGACCCGCTGTCACCAATTTCACATGCGGCGAAACGACGTTGAACGCCCCCGCCGTGTGTCGGTCGTGATCAGATCGAAGATCTACCCAGCCAAGCGCACCCGGCAGAGCAGGGCGTCCCGGTAGTAGTCGAGATCGAAGGTACCGCTACGCTCCCGGCGCGGTTCGGTGATCGTCCGGGAGGGGACTTGGCATGCCGCGGATACGGTCCGTAGTCAGAGACATCGCCATAATGGCGGTCACAGTAGGGATGTGCGCCGTGATCGGCTTGATCACAACCGGCAAGAGCGAGGCTCGCCCGCTTGGCGCTACGCCGACCCAGTACGTCGCGCTGGGCGATTCGTATACCTCAGGTCCGTTCATCCCGTTGCAGACCGGCCAACCCCCAGGCTGCGCCCGCTCTGACCACAACTACCCGTCGATGGTCAGCGGGACACTGCATCCGGCGATCTTCCGGGACGTCAGTTGCAGCGGCGCCACCACCAACGACATGACCGCTCCGCAAACCACTTCGCAGGGTACGAACGATCCGCAGTTGAACGCCTTGACCGGCAAGACCGATCTAGTGACCCTGGGAATCGGCGGTAATGACATTGGTTTCGCCCAGGTCATCGTTACCTGCGCCAAGATATCCTCGACCCGACTCGACGGCGCGGCTTGCCGGGACTACTACAACCGCGGCGGCACTGACGAGCTGGCCCAGCGCATCCGGGCCATCGCCCCTAAGATCGCCTCGGTACTGAACGGGATCAGGAGCCGATCCTCAGGCGCCACGATCGTGGTGGTCGGCTATCCGACGATTCTGCCGGACTCCGGCCCCGGCTGTTATCCGATTGTGCCGCTCAGCGCCGGTGATGTGGCCTACCTGCGCCAGACCGAAAAAACCCTGAACGCGATGCTCGCTGATCAGGCCGGACGGGCCGGTGCCGAGTTCGCCGACACCTACCGCTCCAGCATCGGGCATGACGTGTGCCAGCTGCCGGGGACCAAGTGGCTGGAAGGCTTAGTGCCAACCGCTCCGGCCGCCCCGTTTCACCCGAACGAGCTGGGAATGCGCAACAGCGCCAACGCGGTCCTGCGCGCACTGCACACCCAGATCCTCGCCGGTCGCTAGAGTTCTCCCACCCCAGGCCGTATCTCGCGGCGGGCGGGCTCGTTAGCTAACTATATGGACCATGAACGTCCTGTCTTGCTGGTTGGTGGTGCGGTGCTGGTGGTCTTGAGCCTCAGCGTCATCACTGCCCTACGACTTCCTTCAGATCTGCCGGCACCTGTGCCATCGCCACCGACGCTGGTGCCGGCTCCCACTCTCCCGAACCCCGAGCCGCCTCGTCCGAAGCTCACTGCGCCGGAATCCGCGGCCCCGGTGCCGGCTTCAAACCCTCGGCCAGTGAGACCGTCGGAAGCCAGGGAAAGCAAACCTCAACACTCTGCGATGCCGCCGAAACGAAGCCTGCAAAACGTCACCCATCCGTCTGATGGGGATCCGCCGAGGCTCCACCAGGAACTGCGGCAGGACCACCAGGATCCGAATCAGCGGATGCGGCAAGAGATCGCGGACGCCATCTGTGATCGTTACCATATATCTCGGTCCCATTGCGAATCGGCGGCTGACGAGACTCACTGATCGCGCCCACCATCATGGGTCTGGTGAGCGCGGTCCAGCCAGCCAGCAGGCCTCTTTGCGGAACACCGAACACCGGCTCGGCGGCGGCGCCCTCCTCGGCGAGTACGTCATTGGCCGCCAACACCCCGGACATCGCCGAGCGCTCCATCAGTCCCGCGCAGAACGGCAGATAGACGAAGTCACCGGCAATCCGGATACCGCGCGCATCGGTGCGCATCTCTGGTCGCCGTCCAGCGTGGCCCGGGGGGAACGCCGGTGCGGTGGCTTCGTAGCGGCACAGTTGATGAAGCACCGAGGCGGTCCGGGTCTCCGGCCACAGCGCGGCAAGCTCCTCGCGCATTCGGGAAGTGGCCCGCATGGCGTCTGGTTCGGCGCATGCGTAGGAGTGCAACTCCAATACCGCGCCGCCGGATGCCGCCGCCCACCGCCGGGACGGGTTCTCCAGCCGGTGATAGCAGGTCACCGAGCCCAACGCTGGTTCGCCGGTCACCGCGGAGAACGTCGCGCGCTCGGGCGCCACGTCCCGATCCAGCCACAGCCGGCTCACCGCGAACGGTGGCGCCACGCTCAACGCGGCCACCTGACCGGCGAGCCGGGGCGCTATCCGGCGCAGCCTCGGCGAGTTCTCGACCAGCTGTTTCAGGCCTCGGGGGTCGAGCGCGAGCACCAGGTGACGGGCGGTCAGCACGTCGTCGGCCAGCTGTACGCGCCACTGGTGATCGACCGCCGGCTCGATGCTCAACGCCGTGCTGGCGGCGCGGACCACCGCGCCGTGCCGGTGCAGGTGCCGAACCATCGGCTGCCATATGCAGCTGCGGTAGTCGGTGTCGGGCGCGTCGAACCCCAGGCCTTCCGGGTTACCGAGGAAGTAGAAGTGGAACATGGCCACCAGTTCGGCGGCCGACAGCCCACCCGGGGCACAGAAGAACGACCGCGCGAACGCTTCGAACAACATCACCCTGGCCCGCTCGGTGATCCGCAGCTGGTCGAGGAACCGCTCGGCCGGGATATGGTCCAGAGCGCGGGTGGTTCGCTCGGCGTGATAGCCGAGCAGCTCCATAGCGAGCATCCGATCGGCTCCGGTGACATCGCGCAGGCTGAGGCTGGCCGAGCGGGCGAACAACGCGAGCAGGCTCAGCGGCGGGGTGCTGGGCAGCCCAGTGAGGTCCTCATCCGGCCACCGCCTGGCGATCACCGGATAGCCGGCGACCGGAACGAGGAAGCTCAGGTCGGGATCGGCCCGACGGAGGATGGCTCGCCAGGTATAGTACTGCCGGAAAAACGCGTGGAAGCCGTGCTCGACGACTTGCTCGGTACCGTCGGGCAGCCGGTACGGCCACGCCCCGAGGCGGCCGCCGAAGTATTCGGCGGCTTCTAGCAGAATGACCCGTGCCCCACGTTCAGCCAGCACTACCGCCGCGGCTACCCCCGCGACCCCGCCGCCGACAACGATGGCGTTTGCGCCCGGCGGTACCATATGGGGAAGCGAGCGGTTCGGGGTGACGAGGGCATGCGCTCGCATAGACCACGGCGTTGCCCTCGTGCGTCGGCTGTTGATCATGTCGTACCATACCACCGACACCCCGGGTAGCCAAACCGTTACGGATGAATTCCCGGGGGTCATCTGTTCGTCTAGTTGCGGAACAAGTATGCGGTGGTGAATTTCTTGGAGCCGACTACGGTAGTCTTCCCCGTCGTCGGCGCGGATCCGATTCGACACCGCGAGCGCCGTGCCGCCGTCGCCACCGGCACGGCGCTGGTGAGCCTGAGTATCGTGCTGCTCTACGCAACGGTGGGTATCCTGCCGGAGGACCCGCTGATCTGGGTGCTTACCCCGGCACGGGTAGTGCTGGGTGTCGGGCTGGTCGCGTTGCTGCTCAGCGGGGCCGCGCCCGCGCTGTGGCGCACCTCGCTGGCACCGGCTGTGGCGTCGCTGCTGTTCGCCGCGGCACTGGCCACGGTGGTATCCCGGCAGGATTGGTCAGCTTGGCGAGGGGTCCTCACCTCGTTTGCCGCGTTCGTGCTTGCCTTCGGAGTTCGCCGCTTACTCTCCAGCTCACGTGCCGCGCTCGGTCAGCTCTCGCTGATCGGGGTTGCGGTGGCCGGCGGGGTCGGGATACAGCAAGCGGCCAACGATATCCCAACAGGTTTCTGCCGGGGCGCGGCGAATGCCCTCGCCGACACCTGCGGATCAGGCGCGGCGGTGCGAATCATCGGCACGTTTGGGAATCCGAATCTGCTGGCCGCGTTCCTCGTGCTCATGCTTCCGCTGGCGGCTTTCGGCGTGGCTGTGCTCCCTGAACGATCCACCCGACTGCTCGGTACCGCCATCATCGTTCTTGGCTACCTGGCCACGATTCTGACCTGGTCGCGGAGTGGGGTGCTCGGAGCGCTCGCCGGTGCGGTCGTATTCATCCTGCTGCGCAGACGGGGCAGCCGACGATTGGTCGTGAGCGTTGCCGCGCTGTGTGCCGTGATCGTCGCCTTGGTGGTCGCCGCCGGTGGCTCAGTCGGTGTGCGCGGGCAGGTCTGGACCGCCGCGCTCCGGTTGCTGCTGGCCCACCCGCTCGGGGTGGGACTGGGTCGAGCGGGACCGTTGATATCGGCGCGGATCCCGGGTAACCAAGGGATTCAACATGCCCACAATCTATGGCTGAACTGGGCGGTCGAGGCCGGCTATCCTGGGTTGGTTGCCATGCTCGCGGTTACCGTCGTCGCCGCCATTATCGCGGTGCGAGCCAGTCGGGGAGGATCGCTCCCGGCGGCCGCCATCGGGGCCGGGTTAGCCGGGTTCGCCGTGATCTGTTTCACCGATGACCCGGTCAACGCCCTGCGGGTGTCGCTGGCTTTCTGGATCATGCTCGGCCTGCTCGCTGGCGAAGCTCCGGTGGTCGCGCCCGCTCGGAAAGATCCGGCTCCTACGGCCGACCCATCCTCAGAAGAGGGCCCGCCTACTGACGTCATGGCGGTGAGCGCCACGAGCGCAACCGCGAGTTCTACGCGCCATCGCCGGTCACGCGCTGAGCCCCTCGCCGCGCCGCGTAGTGTCGGCCCACCGGAGGAGCCGACGCCGCATCCGCGGGTTGACGGGTCATGGCCGATGCACCGGATCGACGATCAGCCGGTGCGCCGGGGTATCACGCGATAGCCCTTCGACCCGCTGTTTCGCCGGTTTGTTGATGCGTAGGCATTGCCGATGCGCGCGACCGATTTCGGCGCGGTATGCGGGCCGGCATGGCCTCAGCCCAGTGATCAGCAACCCGCCAGCTATTTCATCGAGCGGGGCACTCGAAGACCTAACCGCCGGAATTAACCGCATGCTCAAGGCGGGCGAACTGTAGTGCCGCCTCGACTCGACCGGTAACTCCCAGCTTACGCATGATCCGAGACGCGTGCTTTTTCACCGTCGTCTCCGATACGTGCAGCCTCGCACTGATCTCTCTATTCGTCATCCCATTGGCTATCAATTTCAGAACTTCGACTTCCCGATCCGTTAGCGATCTGAGCCATTCGTCACCAGGCTCTCCGCTGGCATCATCTCCGGTGCCACTGAAACATCGTAATTTACTCTCGGTAAAGATGCAGACTGAGCACCCTCTGCTCACGATGGCGATGATGCTGGCGAGGTCACCCTGGACCGCATCTAAGTCGGCATAGCCCGAAACCTGTGCTTGCAGGATCTCTTTCAGCTTCAGCTGGGAACCCTCTGAGCGAAGCACGATCACGTTCGGACAGTCGATCTCACCGATCAATCGCTTGAGGTCTGATCCTCCGAGGCGCCGAAGATTTATCAGTACAACGTCCGGCGATAAATCGGCCGCTGCGCTGAGCGTGCTCCTTGCTTCGCTTTCCACGCCGGCGACGCATAGAATAGGTGACTTGTTGGCCATAGCGACTAACCCTGAGCGGGTCACGTAATGATCGTCGGCGATTAACAATCGAATCTCTGACACGCCCCCCTCCAGGGATTAGGGTCTCACCTGATTGTTGAGGTGCCGATACATGAGTCGACCACGTACAGCACTTCAAGCCAATACTCTATCTAGGTGAACAAATTGTTCGCAACATAGTCACGTTATGTAACATCGCTAGGCCGTTCGAGGGAGGTCTTAATCAATCTGAGTTAATAGGTTTACCTAACATTGTAAGATTAAGTCACAGACAGTCACTTTGATCTCCTCCGCCGGGCGGCCGAAAGACTCCTCGGGTTGGTCGAATGATCCACACCTTGTTTGAGAATAAATCTGCGTAGAGTGTTCACATAATCACAATACGTGGCGGTATTGGGTCATTCGAATGAACTGAATAGCTCGGACGTTGTAACGTTGAGGGCCTTCGCGTTCCTGGAAAGAGCGCCGAGTTCTTCCGAGCGCACTAAACTTTTGGGTCATTCGGACCCGTCGGAGAACCCAGATGATTACCCGGAGCGCGGGTCCTAAGTAACCTGGCGCACGTCAGGCTCCGCCCACTACTCTCGGACTCGTACAGCTCACGTACAGCTCACGCGGAAAAACCTCCTTCTCCGAGAGAAACGAGGGAGCGCGCTTAGTCAGTAAGGCGGCAACCCTCCCGGATCTAAATCACAGAAAGGTTTGAAATGCGCACCATCGACTCCCTGGTCAAAGAAGTAAAGGCTCACCGAGTATTTAGCCATCCGCTCTATCAGCATTGGAGCCACGGCGCTCCAGAGCCTGAAGTAAGCGGGGCGATGTTCCATCAGATTCAGAAATTCTGTGTGTCCACCAGGCCTGGCGGAGTATTTATTAAAGCTCTTCGGAAATGGGGATGGGATGAGCAGGCCAGCTTGTTGGAAGAGATCGTTGAGAGCGAGTCAGGCCATGGCCCCGAGCTCGCGGCCATGGCGGGACATATTATTAACTGCTCCGGAGCGGGCCGTGTCTATTCAGATGTCTTCGATACGAAGGATGTTGAGGCGGGTCTCAAGGCGTCTTCTGATCGGCTACTCGGAGGACTCCCGGGCTACGACACGATAAATGGGTACACTGTACAGGCCGGCGCTGCGATCAAAGTTTTCCTCAGGCGGTACAGATCGGATCGCGACATAACTATCCGGAATCTCGGGACTGCGCTTGCGTTAGAAGTTATCTTCAATCGATCACTTATTCCCGGTGAAAAACGAGCCTTGGTAGATAGTGGAAATTATCCGACAGTGACGATGAACGAGCCTGAGATGCACTATCTAGCCGAACATTGGGGCGAGTGCGGCGCTGAGCAGCTACATGAACAGAACGTCATCGAGGCGGTTGCGACAGTCTTGGATGAGGACACTTCGGAGCAGATCGAGTTGGGGGTGCGCGACTTTCTGGAGTCGCTCGCCGCGCTTTGGGACGTAATTGACTCGGCGCTACTCGCGTCCGGTATTCGGGAGCCGTCGGTTGTTTGATCCAGAGAATGTCCTGATGGGGATGAGACAAAAGTACCCGTCCTCATCAGGACACGTGCAACTTCATGTAAACCGGAGCGTTACCCATGAATTTCCTTAGCGCCCGCGGGACACACGAGCACGTCGCCAGAACACAACTCCGGGACGGATCCGTATGTATCATCGCGGTCCACTCCACGCGCTTAGGGCCGTCGCTTGGCGGAACGAGATTATTTCCTTATGCGAGCGATGCAGAGGCACTTGCCGATGCTCTGAGACTGTCTGAAACGATGACTTACAAGGCGGCGTGCGCTGGTCTTCCTATTGGCGGCGGGAAAGCCGTTATTGTCGGACTAGCCTCCGAGAAGTCTCCGGATCTATTCCGTTCATTCAGAGAGTTCGTCAATGAATTCAAGGGAAGCTATATAGCGGCGTGTGATATGAACGTCACACCGGAAGATCTGAGACCGGCGCGCGAGGTGTCGCAGTGGATTCACGGCATGCCTAGAAGTGACGGGGGATGCGGTGATTCTTTTGTGCTAACCGCTTTTGGCGTATACCTCGGGATCAGAACGTGCCTTGCCTATACGACCGGGTCAACATCCTTGTCTGGCCGCAGCATCGGCATCGATGGGGCCGGGAAAGTGGGACGCCGACTTGCTCGAATGCTCAGCTGGGAAGGCGCTGACCTATATAATGCCGCCCTCGATGTGATAAGCCCCAATTCAATAGGTGGCCGAATAGACTTTAGCACGGCTAGTTCATTACGATGTAAGATAGTCGCGGGCGCCGCCAATAATCAGCTTGTCTCCGCGGAAGCCGCGGAAGCGCTGCTGAAGCGAGGAATTTTATACGCGCCCGACTTTGTGATCAATGCTGATGGCCTGATCCAGGTTGTGGACGAGCTGCATGAAGACGGAACTTCTCATGAGCGGTCTCGTTCGCAGGTGTATATGATCCCAGCGCGTCTCCAGGAAATTTTCTGGCGTGCTCACCAGAATGGATTAATTCCGCACCATGTCGCGCTCAAAATGGCTCAGCAACGACTTTGTCGATCAGCTACTTCAACAATCCGCTAGAAATTCCTCAATTTAAAGGATCACGATGAAACTCGAGGATGCCATCAAGACACGGACAAGTCAGCACTATCTCGTCGATCCCGCGCCATCCGATGAAGAGTTCCTGGACATACTGCGATGGGCTGCGCTTGCTCCCGATCATGGGCGGCTACATCCCTGGCGCTGGATCCTCATACGAGGAACCGGTCGAGCCGCTCTCGGCCTGTCTTTCGCGGCCGGATGTGAAAGTTCGAAGGCTAGTCGGGCCGCGGCGATCCCACTGCGAGCGCCGCTACTCGCGACCCTTATTTTCAGTCCCAGATTAAAGCACAAAGTGCCCTGCTGGGAGCAGCTGGCCGCCACTGCTGGGATGGCGAACTCTCTGATGCTCTTGCTCCACGATCGAGGGTACGGATCAATCTGGCGAACAGGTCCCTATACGGAATCAGCTGACGTCCGTGTCATGCTCGATCTGGATCACAGTGAGTTAATCCTCGGATGGTTCTATATCGGTACGTCGGACACAAATAGAACGGCTCGCGAGCGGGCTCCGGTACCGGTAGCCAGCAGAGTATCAAAGTTTCGTCAAGCTGAGCGCCTCGCGTCAGTCCGAGCATCCAGGGTCGGCATCGAGCGACATCTAACCGCTAATCGAAGACTCCACACTGTCGCTTAATGCTCACCTAACCCACGTGATTTCGGCACAGATTTACCGCCAACAATCTACGGACTTGGACCTGACTACGGTATCGATTTCAAATCTCAACATTAATTTCTTAAAGGAACGGTCACGATTGATCTCGACTTTCGCATTTTTGGCGGAGGTCCAGGTGGGCTGGGGGTGACCGGTCGGTGGGCTGGGCTGGCGGTCCGCGGCGTGTCGCGTTGATCACTGTGGGGGTGTGAGGGGAGCATCAGCGGCTTTGATCACAGCTGTGGCGTTGCCGAAAAGGGTGTTCCGCCGATGCTGCGGGTGTGGCCTTACCGGGCACGCTTGCGCGAGTGCTGGCCGGTGTCTGGCCCCGTGTGTCACTGCCCCCGCGTTCGCGACGTTCACCGTGCTGGTTGCCGGGTTGGTGGCCAGCCAGCCGGTGGGGCGCATGGTGTGCGGGATGGGTGTTGGGGGCGGATTTGGCGCGGGTGGGGCATCACTGCCGGGCGTATCGGTTTGTCGCCACCGCCCGCTGGTGCCTGTGTCAGGTTGGCCTGGTGCTCGTGGAGCTGATCGTGACCCGTCTATTGGTGCTGGGTGCGCCGATCACGCTGGTGGTGGATGACAC
>JAFASX010000133.1 GCA_019244295.1 Pseudonocardia sp. | reverse complement strand
GCGGGTGTTTGATGAGGTGTTGGCATGTTTTGACCCGGTTGTGCGGGAGGCGTTGGTTGATGGGCGGGTGGATTTGACGGTGTTTGCTCAGCCTGGGTTGTTTGCGTTTGTGGTGGGGTTGTATCGGTTGGTGGAGTCCTGGGGTGTGCGGCCTGAGGTGGTGATGGGGCATTCGATTGGTGAGTTGACCGCCGCTTATGTGGCTGGTGTGTGGTCGTTGGAGGATGCGTGTCGGTTGGTGGCGGCGCGCGGTCGGTTGATGGGCGCGTTGCCTTCGGGTGGGGTGATGGTCGCGCTGCAGGGTGGCGAGGCCGAAGTCCGGGAAGCGCTCACCGGTGGGGTGTCAATCGCGGCGGTCAACGGGCCGGATGCGGTGGTGATCTCCGGTATTGAGGCCGAGGTTGCCGCGATCGCTGCGGCGTGGGACGGCAAGACGACGCGGTTGCGGGTCAGCCATGCGTTCCATTCGGTGTTGATGGAGCCGATGCTCGATGAGTTCCGCGCTGTCGCTGAAACGCTGTCGTATCGGGAGCCGTCGCTGTCCGTCGTCTCTAATCTGACCGGTGAAATCACCGAGGACGTGGTCGACCCGGAATATTGGGTGCGGCATGTGCGCCAGACAGTGCGGTTCGCCGATGGTGTCGCTGCTTTGCTGGACAGCGATGTGGATGCGGTGGTCGAGGTGGGGCCGAGGGCGGCGTTGTCCGGTGTGGTCAGCGAGATCGTCGGGGACCGGGAGGTCGTTGTCGCGCCGTTGGGTCGCGATGAGAACGAGGTCCGCGCGGCACTGACCGGTGTCGCGAGGCTCTGGACATCCGGCGTCGAGGTGAATTGGGCTGAGACGTTCACCGAGCTGGCGCCCCGCACCGTCGATCTGCCCACCTATGCCTTCCAGCATCAACACTTCTGGCCGCGCCCGAAGACCAGACCGATCGCTGAAGTGGTGGATTCGTGGCGCTACCACGTCAGGTGGACGCCGGTGCCCTGCCCGGCCTCGCTGGTCGCCGACGGGGCTTGGCTGATCGTGGTTGGCCCTGGGCACCGCGCTGACGCGGACGCGTTGTGCGAGGTGCTCGCGCAGAGCGTGGTTGTCGAACTGGACGCGGTCGATCGAGTCTGCGCCGCGCGGCGGCTCGCCGAGGCGCGGTCCGGGGTGACCGAGTCATTGGCCGGTGTGGTGAGCATGCTCTCCTGGGAGCCGTCCGAGACGGCGATGGACGATCTGTGGCGGTTTGTGCTGTTGGTGCAGGGCCTGGCCGACAGTGGCGTGGATTCGCCGTTGTATTGCCTGACCCGGGGTGGGGCGTCGGCCCAGCCAGGGGATCTTCGTTCGCCGACCGCGACCGCGTTGTGTGGGCTGGCCCGAGTGGTCGCGCTGGAGGCCGCCGTACCGTGGGGCGGGGTCATCGACCTGCCGCTGTCAAACACATCTGGATCTTGGCCGACCGTGGCGGGGATACTCGCCGGCGGCAACACAGCGGAAACCGAGCTCGCGGTACGCGCCGACGGCGTGTTCGCCCGTCGGATCGTGCGTGCCGAGTCGACGAAAACTCAGGCGCTGCCCGAACTGACCGGTGGCACGGTGCTGGTGACCGGGGGTAGCGGCAGTCTTGGCGGCCACACGGCTCGGTGGTTGCTGAGGCTGCGCCCGGCGCGGGTGGTGTTGGCCAGCCGTTCCGGCCGTGCTGTCGCCGAGCTGGACGCGGAGTTCGCCGAGGCGGGCGTCGCGCTGGAGTCCATCGCGTGCGACCTCACCGATCGCGGCGAGGTGCACCGGCTCATCGAGCAGATCCAGGCGACCGGAGCGCCGCTGCGCGGTGTGGTGCACGCCGCCGGCACCGTCGCCGCGATCGACATCGCGGACACCGACCGCGTGGCGTTCGACGCGGTCGCCCGGGTCAAGGTCGAGGGCGCGAAGTACCTGCACGACGCCACTCTCGGGCTGGACCTTGCCCTCTTCGTCACGTTCTCTTCTATTGCCGCGGCCTGGGGCTCGGCCGGGCAGGTCGCCTACGCGGCCGGCAACGCCTATCTCGACGGCCTGGTGGCGTGGCGGCGCGAGTTCGGCCTCGCCGGCACGTCAGTGGCCTGGGGTCCCTGGGCCGGTGGAGGAATGGCCGCCGATGACGACATTGCCCATCAGCTGGTGCGGCGCGGGCTCATCCGGATGGCGCCCGAGGTCGCGATCGCCGCGCTAGCCCGAGCCGTCGGCAACAACGAGACGCACTCGATCGTCGCGGACGTTGACCTCGCCCGGCTGGTGGCCTTGTTCGACACCGTCGGCCTCGCGCCACTGTTTGCCGAGCTGCCCGAAGCGTCCGCCGGAGCGCCGAGCGACCAGGTACTCAGCCAGACGAGTGGGTTGGCCAACCAGCTCGCCGGGTTGCCGCCGGCTGAACAACGTCGTGCCGTGGCCGCCCTGGTCCGCGAGCAGGTCGCCGCCGTCCTGGGTTTCGCCAACGTCGACGCCATCGAGATGGATCGCCCGTACCGCGAGCTGGGCTTCGATTCGATGATGGCGGTGGAGTTCCGCGTCGCGCTGCGGGCGGTGACCGGGCTGGCGATCAGCGCCACCGTGGTGTTCGACTACCCGAGCCCCTCGGCCACCACGGACTATCTGATGGGGCTGCTCGAGCCTGCCGCGCAGGCCAGAGCGGCCACCACGGTCAGCGTCATCTCCGCATCGGACGAGCCGATCGCGATTGTGGGGATGGCGTGTCGGTTACCTGGTGGGGTGGCCTCGCCGGAGGAGTTGTGGGCGATGGTGCGCGCTGGAGACAACGCGATCACCTCGCTCCCGACCGATCGGGGCTGGGACCCAGGCCTGTCCTGGCGTGGCGGTTTCCTGGAGGCGGCGGCTGATTTCGATGCGGCGTTCTTCCGGATTTCGCCGCGTGAGGCGCTGTCCATGGATCCGCAGCAGCGGCAGGTGCTGGAGTGTTCATGGGAGGCGTTGGAGCGTGCCGGGATTGACCCGCTGTCACTGCGCGGTACCGATACCGGGGTGTTCCTCGGGGTCAACGCGCCAGACTATACAGCTTGGCTGCACGCGCACACAGACACAGCCAGCGGCGACGGTGAGGGCGAGGGATACCTGCTGACCGGCACCGCGCAGAGCGTGGTGTCCGGTCGGGTGTCCTATGTCTTGGGCTTGGAGGGTCCGGCGGTGTCGGTGGACACCGCGTGTTCGTCGTCGTTGGTGGCGCTGCATTTGGCGGCCCAGGCGCTGCGGCGAGGCGAGTGCTCCATCGCGCTGACCGGCGGGGTGACCGTAATGTCCACCCCTGGGGTATTCGTCGAGTTCGCCAAGCAGGGTGGTCTCGCGGCGGATGGGTTGTGCAAGGCCTTCTCCGACGGGGCCGACGGTACTGGTTGGTCCGAAGGTGTCGGTGTGATCGTCGTCGAGCGGTTGTCGGACGCTCGACACAACGGCCACCAGATACTCGCGGTGGTGCGGGGCAGCGCCACCAACCAAGACGGCGCCTCGAACGGTCTGACCGCGCCGAATGGTCCGTCGCAGCAGCGGGTGATTGCTCGGGCGTTGGCTGAGGCTGGATTGGCCCCGGCCGAGGTGGATGCGGTGGAGGCGCACGGCACCGGGACCAGGTTGGGTGACCCGATCGAGGCGCAGGCGTTGTTGGCGACCTATGGGCAAAACCGTGAGGTGCCGCTGTATCTGGGTTCGATCAAATCGAACATTGGGCACACTCAGGCCGCGGCCGGTGTCGTTGGTGTGATCAAGATGGTGGAGGCGCTGCGGCATAGGGTGTTGCCGCGCACTTTGCATGTTGATGTCCCCTCCACTCATGTGGATTGGTCGGCCGGTGCGGTTGAGTTGCTCACCGAGGCACGCGACTGGCCCGAAGTCGACCGGCCGCGCCGCGCCGGTGTCTCCTCGTTCGGGATGAGCGGAACAAACGCGCACGTCATCCTGGAGCAGGCACCCGAACCGGAACTGATCACTGAGCCGGCAGCGCGGCGGCCGACCGGCATGATCGTGCCGTGGGTCGTGTCGGCTGCTGACTCGGCGGCGGCGACGGACAACCTGTCCCGGCTGGCCGATGTCCACGCCGACCCGATCGACATCGGCTGGTCGTTGGCTACCCTTCGGGCCGCGCTGACCGAGCGTGCCGTCGTCATCGGTGGCTCGCGGGACGAGCTGCTGGCCGCCGCGCCGGTGCGTGGTCGCGCCGCTGGCGAGGGCCAGGTCGCGGTGGTGTTCTCCGGCCAAGGCGGGCAGCGGCCAGGGATGGGTCGGGAATTGTGTGCCCGGTTCCCGGTGTTCGCGCGCGCGTACCAAGAAGTGCTCGAGCAGTTCGACGCCGAGACCCGCGCGGCCTTGGCTGATGAGCGGATCAACCATTTGCGGTTTTCCTCGCCGGCGTTGTTCGCCTTCCAGGTCGCGCAATACCGGTTGCTCGAATCGTGGGGCGTGCGGCCACAGGTGGTGATGGGGCACTCGATTGGTGAATGCACCGCCGCTTATGTCGCGGGGCTGTGGTCCCTGGAGGACGCCTGCAAGCTGGTCGTGGCTCGAGGTGCCCTGATGGGCGCGCTGCCCGAGGGCGGCGCGATGATCGCCCTGCAAGGCAGCGAGGAGACTGTCCGCGCGGTGCTCACCGAGAGCGTATCGATCGCTGCGGTCAACGGCCCGGACGCGGTGGTAATCTCCGGCGCCGAAACCGAGGCCACGGCGATCGCCGAGGCCTGGCCGGGCAAGAGCAACCGATTGGTGATCAGCCACGCGTCGCACTCGGTGTTGATGGAGCCGATGCTGGCGGACTTCCGGGCGGTCGCGGAGTCGTTGACCTACCACGAGCCGACGATCCCAGTGGTCACCAACCTGACTGGCCAGCTCGCTGATACCGGTCAGCTCGCCGACCCCGGTCACTGGGTCCGCCACGTCCGCCAAACCGTCCGGTTCTCCGACGGCATCGCCACCGTGCTTGACTGCGGGGTCGACGCGATCGTCGAGGTTGGGCCGCGAGCGTCGCTGTCCAGCGTGATCACCGAGATTGCCGGCGACCGTCCGGTCACGGTCGCTCCGCTGGGCCGGGATGACGACGAGGTCCACGCCGCCGTGGCCGGTGCCGCGCGGCTCTGGGTCAGCGGGGTGGGTATCAGCTGGGCGCAGATGTTCACCGGGCTTGCGCCGCAACGGGTACAGCTGCCGACGTACGCGTTCCAGCGGGAGCGGTTCTGGCCCGCCGGGCCGGTGCCACAGGTGGGAGACGTGTCGGCGGCCGGGTTGGTCCGCGCCGACCATCCGCTGTTGGGTGCCGTGGCTGGTTTGGCCGAGGGTGGTTGGTTCCTGTCCGGGCGGCTGGCCCGGGACACACAGCCCTGGTTGGCCGACCACGTGGCGCTCGGGTCGGTGCTGTTCCCCGGCACCGGCTTCCTCGAGCTGGCGCTGCGGGCCGGTGAGCTAGTCGGCTGCGACGGGGTGCGGGAGCTGACCATCACCACCCCCCTGGTGCTGCCCGAGCGCTGCGGGGTCGCGGTGCAGGTGGTCGTCCAAGACCGCCAGATTCGGATCTATTCGCGTCCCGAGGAAGAGACGTCAGATTGGACGCTGCACGCGACCGGTTCGCTCACCGAGCCAGTCGAGGCCCTGGACACCGGATGGGCTGCTGTGTGGCCGCCGGCGGGCGCGCAGGCGATCGACCCGCTGGACTTGGAGGCATACCGCGCCGGGCTGGCGGCGTCCGGCCTCGACTATGGACCGGCGTTCCGGGGCCTGGAAGCCGCCTGGCGGCCGGGCATGCCCGATAACAGCGAGCTCTACCTCTCCGTAGCGCTGCCGCCCGAGGTCGCGGCGTCCGGTACGGACTTCGGCATACACCCCGCGCTGCTGGACGCCGCGCTGCAGGCAATCGGCCTGCTGGCCGAGAGCGGGGTCCGGGTGCCGTTCGCATGGGAAGACGTCACGCTCGCGGCAAGCGGAGCGAACCGGGTCCGGGTCCGGATGCGGCTGGTGGACCCGGGCGACCACAGCGACCGCGGTAGCCACAGCGTCGAGTTGGCCATCGCCGACGAGGCCGGTAACCCGGTCTTCGCCGCGGCGGCCGTGATCCTGCGTGAACTCACCCGCGAACAGCTCGCCACACGCGCGACCCGCACCTCCGATGCGTTGCTTCAGCTCAACTGGACGGCCACCGACCTGCCCCAGCCGGGCATCCCGCCGCGTGGCGTAGTTGTCGGGGAGGACAGGTTCGGTCTGCCGCTGTGCCCGCCAGCCGACGGAGCAACGCCAGACATCGTGGCGCTGAGCGTCGCCGGCGGTGAACCGCGTGAGCAACTGGTCAGGGTGCTGGGTGAGGTACAGCGCTGGCTCGCCGATGAGTCGCTGCGCTCAACCCGGCTGGTGGTCGTGACCCGCGACGCGGTCGAGGTCGATGACGGCGCCGCGGTGGGCGGCCCACCACCGGTCGACATCGCGGCGGCGGCGGTGTGGGGCTTCATCCGGTCGGTAGCCTCAGAAAATCCTGACCGGGTGGTCCTGGTCGACTCCGACGCGCAGTCCCTCGACCTGCTGCCTGCTGTACTGGCGGCCGGATTGCCGCAGGTCGCACTGCGTGCCGGCCGGTGCTGGACGCCACTACTCGGCCAGGTCACTGGCGACCTAGTGGCGCCCGCTGGCCAGTGGCGCGCTTCGTACAACATGGACGGTGGGTCGGTCGAGGACATCGACCTCGCGCCTGTCAACGACTGTGTCACTGACGACGCGACGCGGCCGTTAGCGCCCGGACAGGTGCGGATCTCGATGCGCGCGGTCGGCGTGAACTTCCGGGACGTGCTCAGCGTGCTGGGCATGTACCCCGACGTACTAGCCCCGCTCGGCCTCGAAGGCGCCGGTGTCGTCATCGAGGTCGGCCCCGAGGTGGATGACTTCGCGGTAGGCGACCGGGTGTTCGGCCTGCTACCGGCCGCGTTGGGCTCGTCCACCGTGGCCGAAACGTGGGCACTGGCCCCGGTGCCGGACGGCTGGTCGTTCACCGACGCGGCGTCGGTGCCGGTGGTGTTTTTGACTGCGTGGTATGCGTTGCGTGATCTCGCCGACTTACGTGCTGGGGAGCGGGTGGTGGTGCATGCGGCGGCTGGTGGGGTGGGGATGGCCGCCGTGCGGCTCGCGCAGTACTGGGGTGCGCATGTGCTGGCCACCGCCAGCCCGGCCAAGCAGCGGCTGCTGTGTGAGATGGGCATCGCCGAAGCCGACATCGCCTCTTCGCGGGACGCCGGGTTTGAGCAAGTCTTCGGCCACGCGGATGTGGTGTTGGACTCGTTGGCCGGTGAGTTGGTGGACGCGTCGTTGCGGTTGCTGTCTCCGGGCGGTCGGTTTATTGAGATGGGAAAGAACGATGTTCGGGATGCCGCCCAGATTGCCGAGCGGTACGGCGTGCGGTATCGGGCGTTCGACCTCGTTGAGGCTGGCCCGGACCGCCTGCGGGAGATGCTCACCGAGCTGACTGGCCTGTTCCGCGCGGGGGCGCTCGCCCCCGTGCCAGTGACGGTGTTCGACGCCAGGCAGACTCGTGACGCGTTCCGGTTCATGGTCGCCGCCCGGCACATTGGCAAGGTTGTGTTGCGGGTGCCGGCGCCGATTACCGGTCCGGTGTTGATCACCGGCGGCACTGGTGGCATCGGCTCGCTGGTCGCCCGGCATCTGGTTGCGGTGCATGGGGTGCGGGATCTGGTGTTGCTCAGCCGCCGAGGTGAGGCACCGCGGCTGCAGCGTGAGCTGGAAGATGCGGGCGCGACCGTGCGGATCGTCGCCTGCGACGTCACTGACCGGGCGAGGCTCGCCGAGATCATCGACAGCGTAGGGCAACTGGGCGCGGTGATCCACACCGCTGGGGTCCTAGACGACGCCACGGTGGTGGGGCTCACGCCGGAGCGCATCGATCGTGTGCTCGCGCCGAAGCTGGACGGTGCCCGGCTGCTCGATGAGCTGACCCGCGAGCACGACCTGAGCCACTTCATCGTTTTCTCGGCGCTCTGCGGGCTGCTGGGCGGACCGGGGCAGGGCAACTACGCCGCCGCGAACACCGCCCTGGATGCCTTCATCCGAGAACGCCGCGCCGCTGGACAGCCAGCCATGTCGCTGGCGTGGGGACCCTGGACCACCGAGTTCGGGATGACCAGCGGCCTTTCGGATGCTGACGTCGCGCGGATGCGTCGAGCCGGGATGGTGCCGTTCACCGAGGCCACCGGGATGGCGGTGTTGGACGCGGCATTAGGTTCCGGACGGGCGGTACTTGCGCCGGTGCTGACCGGCCCAGCCGCTTCGCCGGCTGATGTGGCGCCGATGCTGGCTGGGGTGGTGCGAGCTGGTCGCCGGCTGGCCGCCACCGGCCCGGCTACCGGGCTGTCGATGGCACAGCGGCTGCGCGCCATGCCAGCTGACCAACGGATTGACGCAGTGATCGACGAGATCCGCGGCGAGGTCGCCACCGTGCTAGGCCACGGCGCCGGCGACCGGATTGACCCAATGCGCTCGTTCAGCGAGCTCGGGTTCGATTCGCTGACCGCGGTGGAGTTGCGTAACCGGCTAGGGGCGACGACCGGGCTGCGGCTGTCCGCGACGGTCGTGTTCGACCACCCGACGGTGACCGCCCTCGCCGAGTACGTGCTTGACCAGCTAGGCCTAACCGACGAGGCGGTGGTCGTCCCCGCGCCCCTGGCCGTTGTCCGCCGGACGCCCGATACCGTGCTGGACACTGAGCCGATCGCGATCGTCGGTATGGCGTGCCGTTTCGCGGGGGGTATCGACTCGCCGCAAGCGCTGTGGGACTTCGTCGCGCAAGGACGTGACGGTATTGTCCCCGCGCCCACCGACCGTGGCTGGGTGGGCGCGGAAGGCCTGCTCGGCGGGTTCGTGGATTCCGTCACCGATTTCGACGCGGCGTTCTTCGGGATATCCCCGCGCGAAGCACTGGCCATGGATCCCCAGCAGCGGCTCGCGCTGGAGTGCACCTGGGAGGCGCTGGAGCACGCGGGGATCAACCCGCATTCCCTGCGGCGAACCGATACTTCGGTGTTCATGGGCACCTCCTTCTCCGGTTACGAGCTTTCCGAGGAAGGCAAGGGGTACATGCTGACCGGTACCTCGCCGAGCGTGGTGTCCGGCCGGGTGGCGTATAGCTTCGGGTTCGAGGGCGAGGCGGTATCGGTCGACACGGCCTGCTCCGCGTCGCTGGTGGCGCTGCACTGGGCCGTGCAGGCGCTGCGCTCGGGTGAGTGCTCGCTCGCGGTAACCGGCGGGGTGACCGTCATAGGCGCGCCGTGGCTGTTCGGCGAGTTCGACCGGCAGGGCGGGATAGCGTCCGACAACCGGTGTAAGGCATTCGCGGACACGGCGGACGGCACCGCGTTCGGTGAGGGCGTGGGTGTGCTCATCGTCGAGCGGTTGTTGGATGCTCGGCGTAATGGTCATCGGGTGTTGGCGGTGGTGCGGGCTAGTGCTACTAATCAGGATGGTGCGTCGAATGGGTTGAGTGCGCCGAATGGGCCGTCGCAGCAG
>JAFASX010000073.1 GCA_019244295.1 Pseudonocardia sp. | reverse complement strand
GACCGATGCCAGCCAAGCCAAGCGGGTCCCTGAATTGGCGGTGCTATCGGCGTTAGCGCACGGAGCTGATCCAAACCACGGCGGTGTGCTAGATGCCCTGCTGGACGCGCTCACGGTTCTCGATACACAACGCGCCGCGCTGTACTCTGACGTCGTATTCGCCGCACTGCCAGGAGCGGCGCGGGCCTACCTGGAGGCGCTGATGTCCACCGGAACCTATGAGTACCAAAGCGAGTTCGTACGCAAGTACATCATCCAGGGCCGGGCCGAAGGCAAGGCCGAGGGCAAGACAGAAGGCCGGGCGGAGGGCAAGGCAGAAGGCCGGGCCGAGGGCAAGGCGGAGGGCGTCCTCACGTTTCTCGATGCCCGCGGTATCGGCGTACCCGAGGACGCGCGCACACGCATCACCAGCTGCTATGACCTCGACCAGCTCAATACCTGGATCCGCAGGGCGGCCACCGCCAATACCATAAATGATCTATTCGAGTGACAATCCGGGACAAACCAGAATCGCGCTCGTCCGGTAGCGCCACACCGACACCTACACCCTCACCCTGAGCAATACTGCAAACCTGTGGATGAGCAGGACGAACGGAAGGTCCTACCCTCCCGTTCGTCCTGATGGCACCCAGCTATACCCCCACGGCCCCCGCGCCTACGCCACGGACATTCAGCGCGGGCTGTCCCTCGCCACTGGACGCGACAGGGACGGTGACCACCCCTAACAAAGGAGGGTGATCAGCACCGTGATACCGAGCGCCCGCTGGGTCTTATCGATTCTGGTCGCGGGCGATGGCTACGGCGACTTGGCCGAGGCTGATACCGGCGTCATTAGGCGGCACCCGGGAGTGCGTCAGCACGGTGAACCCGTCCGCTTCCAGCCGGGCGCACAGTCCGGTCAGCAGCAACGCGTTCTGGAACACCCCGCCGGACAGTGCCACGGTGTCCAGCCCGGTGCGTTCCCGGGCGGCCGACGCGGCTCGGGCCAGCAGGTCTACCAGCCCAGCGTGAAACCGAGCAGCGATCACCGGGGTTTCCGTTCCCGCCGCCACATCGTCGAGCACCCCACGAACCAGGTCGGTGCCGCGCAGCAGCGGCCCGTCGAGCCGTGCCAAATAGCCGTCCCGGGCTGGGCGCAGCCAGGCCAGCTGCTCCAGCTCGATCGCGGCTTGTCCCTCGTAGTTGATCCGGTCACGCAGCCCGAGCAGCGCGGCGACCGCGTCAAACAGCCGGCCGGTGCTGCTGGTCGGCGGGGAGTTGACCCCGGCGGTCAACACCGCTGTCAGCTGGCCCCACCGGGCCCCTTGGCGGGCCACCAGCGCCGGTGGCGCCGGGAGGTCACAGACCCACAGGTAGGCCGCCGCCATCCGCCACGGCTCGCGGATCGCGGCCGCTCCACCCGGCAGCGGCACCGGCTCCAGGTGCGCCAGCCGCTCGAAGTCGGCCAGCGAAACGCGCATGATCTCCCCGCCCCAGAGCTGCGCGTCGCAGCCATAGCCCAGCCCGTCGCAGGCAATCCCGATCGCCGGGCCGGCCACCGCATTGTCAGCCAGGCAGGACGCCAGGTGGGCGTGGTGGTGCTGGATCCCGAGCAGCTCGACACCGTGGACCGCGGCCTGCTCAAGCGCGTACTTGGTGGACAGGTACTCCGGGTGCAGGTCGTGTGCCAGTAGCCGCGGAGTCACGTCGAACAGCTCGCGGAAGTGCTCGATACCGGTTGTGTAAGAGCGCAGCGTCTCGTAGTTCTCCAGGTCACCAATGTGGTGGGATACGAACGCGTGCGTTCCCTTGGCCAGGCAGAACGTGTTCTTCAGTTCGGCGCCACAGCCCAGGATCGGCCGTGTCGCCGGTGAGGCCAGCGTCAGCGGCTGCGGCGCGTAGCCCCGGGAACGACGGATCGGCACCGTGCGGCCAGCGACCACCCGCACCACGGAGTCGTCGGCACGCATGTGGATCGCTCGGTTGTGGGTGAGGAACCCGTCGGCGATCCCGCGCAGTCGCTGGATGGCATCGTTGTCACGGAAAGCGATCGGTTCATCGGAGACATTGCCGCTGGTCAACACGATCGGTTGGGCAACAAGCTCGATAAGCAGATGGTGCAGCGGGGTGTATGGCAGCATCACGCCGAGGCTGGCGTTGCCTGGGGCGACCGCGCTGGCAAGCGCGACAGTCCCGGGCTCGGAATTAGCCCCGGCCTCGGAGTTACCAGTGCGGCGGGGCAGCAGCACGATCGGCCGTCGCCGAGACGCCAACAGCTCCGCTCCAGCGTCGTCCACGTCGACGAGTTCACGCGCCGCCGCCAGATCAGCTACCAGCAAGGCGAACGGCTTGTCCTCCCGGTGCTTCCGGGCGCGCAGCGTGGCGACCGCCCGCTCCCCGACTGGGCCGGTCGCCAATGCGGCCAGATGGAACCCGCCGAGCCCCTTGACGGCGAGCACCGCGCCGGCGGTCAACAGCGCGGCGGCGGCGGCGATTGGGGCGTCCGCGCCCGCTCCATGGGAGCGAACGGCACTTTCACGCGCGGACGCCCCGGAAGCGTCCAGGAGCACAACGGCCGGCCCGCAGTCCGGGCAGCAGGTCGGCTGGGCATGAAAGCGGCGGTCGGCCGGATCGTGGTACTCAGCCGCGCAGGCCGGGCACATCGGGAAGCCGGCCATGGTGGTGGCCGGCCGGTCGTAGGGAACCCCGGTGACGATGGTGAACCTCGGCCCGCAGTGCGTGCAGTTGATGAACGGGTAGCGGTAGCGACGGTTGGCTGGGTCATACAGCTCAGCCAGGCAGGCGTCGCAGGTAGCGGTGTCCGGTGAGATCAGGGTGGCGCGCTGTCCGGCGGCGGTACTGGCCACGATAGTGAACCCATCGCCACCGACCACGGGGATTTCCCTGCTGGTCACCGACTCCACCACGGCCAACGGCGGTGGCCGGCGAGCTAGCTCGTCCAGCAGCTTGTCGAGGGCTTCAGGCTCGCCTTCGGCCTCGACAAACACCCCGGACTCATCGTTTCCCACGAATCCGGATAGCCCGAGGCCGCTGGCCAGCCCGTGCACGAACGGCCGGAACCCCACCCCCTGCACAATGCCCGCGACCCGGACCCGCAGCCGGATCATGCCGAGGCCAGCGCGCACTGCACCAGCTCCCACAACACGTGGTATGTGCTGGTCTGTGCCTCCTGAATGCGGTGCACCGAGTCGGACGGCATGACGAACAGATAGTCGATCTCGCCCCGTTCGGCGGCCTCGGCCATCGCTCCCCCGGCGTAGCCGGCTAGGCCAACGGTGAGCATGCCCAGCCGATGCGCCTCGGCGAGCCCGCGTAACACGTTGGCCGATCCACCGCTGGTGGACAGGCCGAACGCAATGTCGCCTGCCCGCCCAGCGGCGGCCAGCGGGCGGGCAAACACCACCTCGAACGACACATCATTGGCCAACGCGGTGAGCGTCGCCACGTCCTCGGTCAGCGCGAACGCCGGCAGCGGGCGCGCCCCGCCACCGGGGTCGAGGAACCGCGCGGCCACCGCACTGGCATCGGTGCTGCTGCCACCGTTACCGAATGTCATCAGGCGACCGCCGGCGGCGAACCGGGCCGCCATGGCCACCGCGCAGTCGGCCAACCGAACGGCGTACTCCGCCGCGACCGCTTCCCGCAACTGGTCGATCTCGGCCACCTTCCGCTCGGTGGAATGGGCGACCTGGGCCAGCACCTCTTCTAGCCCAGTCCCGTTCACCCCGGCCGGCCGGTCATAGAGGAAGGGGTACAGTGCCTCGACACCAGTCATGACTGGTTCACCAGCGCGATAGCTTCCTTGGCGTGAACTAGCACGGTATCGCCCACCCGGGCGTCGACCAGCGCCACGCTGATCTCCTCGTCGGTACCCGCTTCGGTACGGGCCGTGGCCAACTCGTCGTCGTGCAAAGCCAGGATCCGGACCGGCACCGCGACGTCGGAGCAGGTGATGCATACCTCGTCGCCGCAGTGCACCGGGTTGCTTTCATTCATCACGTCATTCACCGAGACATCCCCGACCGGTCCGACCATTCAGCAAACACGTGCACCAGCTCCCAGAGCACGTGGTACGTTGTCACTTGCACTTCCTTGACCACCAGCGGGTCGTCCGAAGCCACCACGAACTGGTGCTCGGCTACCTCTGGATAATCGATAGGGCTACCGTCACCGGCGCCGAATAGCCCGACGGTGAGCAGCCCGGCCTTACGGGCTGCTCGCAGCGCGTCCCGCACCGCCCCGACCGGTGGGCCGACGGACATGCCCAACGCGATATCAGTCGATGTCGCAAGCAGCCCGATCTGAGCGGCGAAATCAGGACCTGGCAGCGCGAACGCCGGCAACGCCCGCTTGCCCACGATCACCGGGTGCACGAACTCGACGACCACATGCGCGGCATCACAGTTCGACGCACGATCGCCGAAGACAACCAGGCGGCCGCCGGCGTCGAACCGGTCGGCCATCGCGTAGCATGCCCGCGCTACCGCGTCCGCATCAGTGGCCAGTGCGTTCGCCGGAGACCGGCGACGGGCGAACGCCTCGATCGCCTGGGTCGCCGTGACTGTGGGCACCATTGCCCTCCCTCCGCTTGCCATTACTACTAGAACCTACTCCGTTCACTGCCCCGTTGCCGAACGCAGGCGGGCTTCTGCGCTGGCCATTGCACTCACCAGACCCCTCGACCAGTCGGCGATATCGCTCTCGGAACAGGTGCAATGTCTGGTGCGTCTCTTCTAAGATGTCGGCCTGTCGGTCCAAGGTGGCCACCCCCAGCGGCGTCACCTGGTAGGTGCGCCGAGCCGGGCCGGCCTCAGAAGTTTGCCAGCTGGAGCGCACCATGCCCTGCTTCTCCAACCCCCGTAGCGCCCGGTACACCGCACCGGCGTCCCCATCCACCGCATGCAGCACCCGCAGCCGGTTCACCAGGTCATAACCGTGATCCGATCGCTCGCGTAAAAGCAGTAATAAACATGGCTGAATAAAGTTCCTCGGCTCGCACTCGCCCATGATGTGCAGACCCCCCGACAACGGATGCCCCTGATGCTTCCATCTCGTGAGCTGCCTCACAAGAACGCCGGACCGTACCTTGGAACCGTAACGCAGTTTTGCACGGGGCGTTAGCTGCGTTAGGGTCTTAGCTTAGAGCGGTTATTAGGCTCGGACATCGGGGTCAGCACGCACGGCTTGGGTGGCCAGCGCGTCCGGAACCGGGCCGGGTTGGCCAGCCGGCACCGGGTACGGCGGACCGGCGAGCACCGCGCGCAAGGCGGTCGGCTCGAGGGCCTTGGCGAACAACCAACCCTGGTAGGCGTCAACTCCTAGGGCACGCAGCGCGTGGAACTGCTCGGCGGTCTCCACGCCCTCCGCAACGCAGTAGCGTCCCATCGCGGCAGCCATCTGGACGACCGCCCTGGCTACCGCGAAGTCAGCGGGGTCGGTGCTGATCTCCCGAACGAACGTGCGGTCCACCTTCACGATCTGCGCGGGCAGCTCCTTGATTCGAGACAGCGAGGAGTACCCGGTGCCGAAGTCGTCAACGGCGAACCGCACCCCATACCGGGCCAGATCGCTCATCGCGGCCAAGGTCTCCTCAGGCAACGAGACCAGGCTGGTCTCCACCAGCTCAAGCACTAACCGGTCACGCGGCAGCCCGCTGTCGGCAAGGGCGGAGCGCACCGTGGGCAGGAAGTCCCGGTCGCCAGGTAGTAGGCCCGCCAAGTTGACCGCGACGCCGACTGGCCGCCGGCAGTGCGCTGGCCAGCCGGCCGCTTCTTTCGCGGCGGTGCGCAGCACCCAGCGGTCCAGCTCGCGCATCAGGTTGCCTCGCTCGGCGACCGGGATGAAAGCGCCGGGGAACAGCATGCCCCGGTCTGGGTGCGGCCAGCGGATCAGCGCCTCGGCGGAACGGACCGCCCCGTCGGAGCCCACTACAGGCTGGTAGTGCAGTACCAGTTGGTTGGCCGCGATCGCCTGGCGCAGCTCGTCTTCCAGCCGCAGTTGGCGGTCCGCGCCGCTGGCGGTGTCGGCGGTGACGACACCGAGTTCACCGGCCGGCCCCGATTTGGCCTCGTACATCGCTGCCTGAGCCAACCGCAACAGGTCCTCAGCGGCCCGGGGGCTACCGCCAGCGCCACCGCCTGATCCGAGGACGTCAGACGGCAGGTCCCGTGTCGTGGCAGCCCCAATGACCGAGGACACCCGCACCTGCTGCTCGCCCACCCGCACCGGCGCACGAAGCAACGCCGACACCGTCTCGGCCAACCTCGGCAAGCCGCCAACCGCATCGACGTCAGCGCACACCACGACGAACTCGTCGCCGGCCAACCGCGCGGGCGAGCAGCCAGCGGGCAGCTCCCGCAGCAGCCGGGCCGCCAACGTGATCAGCACCTGGTCACCGGCCGCATGCCCGAGCGCGGTGTTGACGCGTTTGAAGTCAGCGAGGTCACAGCACAGGACGGCCAGCTTGTGCCGGTCGGGTCCGGCCAGCAGTTGCCCGATCCTGGCGGCGACCGAGCAACGGTTCGGCAGCCGAGTGAGCTCGTCATGAGTGCCAGCGATGCGCAGCACGTCAGCGGCCCGGCGCCGCTCGGTCATATCGGTGAACACGACGAGCCAGAACGGCCGGCCGTCGTCGCCGATCGACACGGTGATGGCCAGCTCGCACCACACCGAGGTGCCGTCGGCACGGCGAATAGCCCGCTGGGGCACCCGGTAACCGTGTCGGGCACCTGGCGGCACCGAACGCAGCCAGCTCAGTTCGCTCGGGGGAGAACCGGGGCTGCCGGAGGCGTCGGGATCGGCCGTCAGGTCAGCGGCGGACACCCCGCGCAGCCGCTCAAGCGATATGCCCAGCAGCGCGCACAGCGCCGGGTTCGCATCGACCAGACGCCCTTCATGATCGAACACCCCGACTCCGACTGGGGCGATCGATACCAGGTCCGAATAACGCTGGGCGGCGCGCCCGAAGCGTTGGCTGGTCGAGGATGACGGCAGCTCGCTGGCATCGACCAACATGATCGCGCGCAAACCACTGGCGTGAGCAGCCGCACCGCTCGCGTCACCGGATTCGCCCACGCCAGGCGGCAGCGCCCAACGCACCACCTTGACTGGAATCCATGCGCCGTCGGGTCGGGCCAACCGAGCGTCACTGTCCGGCCCGACCAGCAACTGAGACAGCCCTCGATCGACGATTCCGTCCGCCGCCCCACGCTGGCGAGGGTCGCGGCCGACCATCCGCAACAGCGCGGCGTTGACCCGCAGCACCCGGCCTTCCGCATCGCAGAGCAGCGTAGGGCCGGACGGCAGAGCTATTGAGTCGAGCCTCGCCGAGCCTGAGCTCACCCCCGAGGTGATCGCCGAAAAGAGCTGGGTGTCAGCCAACGCCACAGGACCAGGACGCCAGGGCTCGTCGAACTCCCCCGCTCCGACCCGTTCGGTGGGCGGCACCGCCATCGCAGAACCCGCCCCCCGCCCGAGATCGACCACAGACTGTCCCCCTCACGATCGAGAATTCACACCCGGGTGGGTGCGGGTTGTCCAGCTCAACGAGCGACCACGCGGTTCGATCCGCCAGCCTCCCTCTTTTGGATTAACAGCAAAAAGCCCGATTGCCGAGCATGTCACTACCCTTGGTCACAAAATGCTTGCCACGGTGTGCATTTACGCAGGTAGGCCGCCCACCAGTCGATTACCCTCCGTGTCGCAACCGTTCGCCACGTACCCAGCGTCATCTCCCGGCGGCCTTAGCGACCGCGTCAGCCACCGCTGTGGCCACCCTCGGGTCGAAGGGGCTGGGCACGATGCGGTCCGGCGCCAGGTCGTCACTGGCCACCGCGAAGATCGCCTCAGCGGCGACCAGTTTCATCGCCTCGGTGATCCGGGTCGTTCCCGCGTCCAACGCTCCCCGGAAAACCCCAGGGAACGCCAACACGTTGTTGATCTGGTTGGGGAAGTCGCTGCGCCCGGTGGCCACGATCGGCGCGTACCGGCGGGCGATCTCCGGGTGCACTTCCGGGTCCGGATTGGACAGCGCGAAGACCATCGGTTGCGGTGCCATGACGGCCAGCAGTTGCTCTGGGAGTTTCGCGCAGGACAGCCCGATGAACACGTCCGCGCCGACCAAGGCCACCGCCTCGCCGCCGGCGAGCCGACGCGGGTTGGAACGCTCGGCCAGCTCGGCCTTGACCGGGTTCATGCCGGCCCGGCCAGGCACCAAGATGCCTCGCGAGTCCAGCACCGTGACATCGGTCACACCGGCGGCCAACAAGATATTGGCGCAGGCCACTCCCGCCGCGCCAGCTCCGGTGATGACAACCCGCAGCGGGGCCAACTCGCGGCGCATGGTCGCCGCGGCACCCCGCAGCGCGGCTAGCACCACGATCGCGGTGCCGTGCTGGTCGTCGTGCATCACCGGACAGTCCAGCGCCTCAATGAGGCGCCGTTCCAGCTCGAAACAGCGCGGGGCCGAAATGTCCTCCAAGTTCACCGCGCCGAAGCTGGGTCGAAGTCTGACCAGGGTCTGCACGATCTCGTCCACATCCGTGGTACCCAGCACGATCGGGATCGAGTTCAACCCGCCGAACTGCTTGAACAGCGCGGCTTTGCCTTCCATCACCGGCAGCGCGGCGCGTGGGCCGATGTCGCCCAGGCCGAGCACAGCGGTACCGTCACTGACCACCGCAACCAACCGCTGCGCCCAGGTATACTCAGCGGTTAGGTCGGCGTCGGCGGCGATCGCCCGGCTGACTTCGGCCACCCCGGGGCTGTAGGCGATGGACAGGTCCCGGGTGTCGACCAGCGGGACCGAGGCGGTGACGTTCAGCTTGCCGCCGTGGTGCGCGGCCAGGATCTCCTCGCGGGACAACTCCCGCGGATCGGTCTTGAAGACTGCATCGATAGCGGCAATGCCGCTCTCGGCGTTGATGGTCACGCGATTTCCTACCTCGTCAGTCACGAATGCACATTGGGCGGGCATCATCTGCGCCCGATGGCCGTGCACCGGAGTCCGAGGGTTATCGCGCCGTCACGGTGCCCGACCAGAGCTCACCCTGGACACCGCGGGATGTCGCGGCACCGATGGATGGCGGTCAGGTGAGCCGCAATTGTCTCACCTTGCGGCGCCGATTGTCTCGCTTGGCCGCTGGGACGTCACACAGAGGTGGCCGTCGTCAAGCCAGATCCGAACGGCACGGTTTACCGTTCGACGATGCGGACACGAGCGCTCTCCATCCCCGGCGCCTGGGTATTCGAGCCGGACCGGTTCGACGACGACCGAGGCCTGTTTGTCGCGCCATACCAGGAAGCCGCTTTTATTAAGATAGCCGGGGCTCCGCTCAAGGTTGCCCAGGCCAACCACAGCGTGTCCCGCCGCGGGGTGATCCGAGGGGTGCATTTCGCGGACGTGCCACCCGGTCAGGCCAAGTACATCTACTGCCCGCACGGCGAGCTGTTGGACGTCGTGGTGGATGTGCGGGTTGGCTCGCCGACCTACGGCCGCTGGGATGCTATCCGGCTGGACTCGCGGTCTTATCGGGCGATGTACCTCGCTGAGGGCCTCGGGCACGCGTTCTGCGCGCTCGTCGACGGAACCGTAGCCAGTTACCTGTGCTCAACCCCGTATATGCCGGCGATCGAACACACCATCGACGCGTTGGACCCCGCCCTCGGGCTGCCTTGGCCGACCGACCTCACCCCGGTGCTGTCCAAACGCGACGCCACCGCGCTCACCCTGGCCGAGGCCGAGGTCGCCGGTCTGCTTCCCCACTACCTCGGCTGAGTCCTCGGCTGAGTCCTCAGACCGCGAGCGAACCCCTGGCGACCGAGTACTCGCCTGATCGCTGCGCGGATCGTAGGTGCCGAGGCCGGCCACGATATCTCGCGACCGGCCGGCACCTACCGTGTTGGGCGTCAAGAAGTCCGATACCTCGCCTGAAGGGCGATAACGCGCGCCACAGCGGGCCGATCGCTCACTGTTCTGTGGTAAAAGGCAGCCAGGTCAGCTTTGAGCGCTGTCCGAGAGAAGCCGTCCAGATAGACCATGTGGCCCGATGGATAGTATTTAATCGTCAGGTTCTCCCGGACCGCCGGATCAGCCAGCGGCATATTCTGGAGATCTGTCACCGTTTGCGAGAACGGGGTAACGGAATCGAAATAGCCATTCGCGGACAGCACCTTCAGATCGACATTGAGCGCCATGAGGGCCGCCAGATCACCAGCGGTGTACAACACGACGTTACCGTTGACGTCTTTGCCCTTCTGCGCACCGGTCGGGTCGATGTGCCCGAAGTCCCAGTTCGCGAACGCCTGGTCGTTCAGGTCGGTGAACGCCGCCGTCGCCGTGAACTTCAGCCCGTCCTCGAGATAGCTGTTCCACACGGCGGTGTAGGCGCCGTTGACGGCGGTCATGGTCGGGTCGTTGCCACCGGACAACGGATTGATCATGCGAGCGATGCCCGTGTCGACACCCAGTACCCGACCGTCGTAAGCGCCCAACGCCTTGCCCTCCGCGCGCATCAGCGCGGTCAGGAAATGCAACGTACCCCGGCTGTCGGTATCGGATACGTTCAAGCCTTCCCAGCTGGTGAGCACCGCCGGCGAAATACCGGTGTACTGGCTGAGCTTCCGCACGGTCGCCGGATCGGCATCCGGGAAAGCGGTGAGCGCCTTGGCGTAGTCGTTGTGCGCAAAGGGGACCACCACGTTCATGAACGACGGTAGGTCGGCGGGCGGCGGGGTCACCGTGATTTTCTTGTGGAACCACGCGTCGGCGCACAGGGTGGGCAGCAAGCTGACCGGATCGCCCGATTTGGAGTAATCCAAGATAGACGACAGCAGCGTCACCCCATTCAGATCGACGCCGTCCTCGTGCAGCAGGTAAGCCAGGACGCAGCTGCGCGCGGTTCCGTAGGACTCGCCGAACAGGAACTTCGGAGAATTCCAACGGTCATAGCGGGTCAGGTACCGCTTGATGAACTGACGCAGCGAGCCGGCATCCTGGTCAACACCCCAGAAGTCTTTATTGATCTTCGGGGCGATCGCGGCCGAATAGCCGGTTCCGACCGGATTGATGAACACCAGGTCGCTCTTGTCGAGCAGACTGTCCGGGTTAGGCTCCAATGTGTACGGAGCCGGCGGGGTAAAACTGGGCATGCTGGTCTTAAGCCGCATCGGGGCGAACGAACCCAGCATCACGTACACCGACGACGACCCCGGACCTCCGTTGTAGAAGAACGTGACCGGGCGCTCACCCGGGTTCGGGGTGTCCTCGGTAAAGGCCACATAGAAGATTTTGGCCGTGGGCTTCGAGCTGCTCGGATCGACCACCACCAGATGACCGGCGGTGGCGGTGTAGAAGATTTCTTTTCCGCCGATCGTGGTGGTGTGATGGGTGATCGCGGCGTTCTCGGTCGTGTCCGTGATCGAGTCATTGGGTCCGTTGCCGTACGCGGTATTATCGAAGTAAGGCTGGTCCTCGGAAACGGCTGTGCTACTCATTCGCTAGTCACTCCTCAATCTCAACTATGGTTAAATGTTGGCTCAACTATGGTTAAATGTTGGGCTCGCAGCCAGCTGTCCGCGCGGCCAACTGACTCCGAGCTTCAGGAGAGCGAGCCAAGGTCGGCCAGATACACGTCGACGTCTATCCGACCGCACGGCTGACCTCGCTCGTCCTGTCCGGTCGCCGCTGAAGCCATAGCGGAACCGGAACGTCAGGCAGGTGCTCAAGCCACCGGGCGCCCAGCTCGCCTTCGCCCGGCAGCCCCGCCCGCGCCCCCAGTGTGGCAGAGGCGGACATCGCCATCACATAGGCCAGGTTGGCGCATTCGACGTGATCGGCTCGGCGCAGCAGCCCATATAGGAATCCGGCGGCGAGCGCGTCTCCCGCGCCGGTGCTGTCGACGATCTCTTGCCGGCGGGTACGGGTGTCCGCGTCCGGGCCACCTAGCTCCTCGAGATCGCTACGGCCGTAGCCGATGACCAGATACTCACCAGAGCGCCCGCGCACCAAGTCGATCGGACGTTTCACGATAATCACCAGCGGCTGTTGAGCTTCCCGGCGGGCGCGCCACTGGTACAGCCGGGACACCTTGTCAGTCACGTCCGAGTCGGGCGCGCCTGGTCGGGCTGAGGATTTCGCGAGCAGCCGATCAAGCTGTTGCTCGTAGCAAAACAGCACGTTGGCGCGGGTAAGCAGATCGGTGAGGCGGTCCGCGCCGAGCCCGCTATACAGCGCCCCCGGGTTAACGGTCACCAGCGTCTCCGGATGCAGCGCCGCGACCAGCGACTCCTGCAGATGTCGCTCCGCGGCGCCGGTGAACGAGGACACATGCAGAATCCGCGTGCGCGCGATCTTTTCGCCCAGCGCGGAATGCAATGTCCGCGCCTCGATCTCACGGGCCAGCTGCTCGTTCACCCCAGGAAACACATAAATCGACCGCCGTCCTTCAGCGTCGGCGAATACCATCGACTGCCCGGTACCGCCACCGCGTTTCACGGTGAGCAACAACGTCGTGTCGACCCCCGCCTCGGTGAGCTCGCGACGCAGCATCTCACCGGGCTGATCAGCACCGACCGCACCGACCACCCCGGTTCGCAGCCCGAGGCGCGCCAACGCCAAGACGGTGTTCGAACCCGAACCACCACCGCCACGCACCGGCTCGGCAACTTCTTCCTCGTGATCCGGGCCGATGTAGTCAACCTGATGGGTTAGATCCAGGTTTTGCGCACTGATCGCGTAGACGTCGGTCGGCCGGTTCTCGGTGCGACGCAACCGATCCGCCAATGAACCCAGCACCGAGCGCGACGTCGCCGAGCCGCCCGTAGCCGGTCCGCGCCGAGCGTTCTCTCGCCACGCCGACACCCGGAACCACGCCTCGCTCCACCGCCGCTGTTCATCAGGGGCCGCGCCCAGGGCGATCACGATCCGATCGAGAACCTCCGCTGGCGCCAGCGTGTGCCCGCTCACATAGCTGTGCACGGTTGACTTGCTGGACGCGGGCAAGTTCAACCTTCTGGTCAACTCAGCCAGACTCACTTTGGCCTGGCCAGTGCCGCGAGCGGCGCGGATCAACAGCAGCCCCAGCTCCCGAGCCAGGTCATCGAGGTCATGTACCCGACGCGGGTCGACAGTGGTGGGGTCCGACCGTTCTGCGTCCATCCCGTCGCGCTGCTCTCCACCGTCCCGATCCGTCCAGGATCATCCCGATACTGTGAGTTCTACGCTAGACATCAGCTTCACTGGTGGCATGACCACCATCACCATTCTGCTCCTGTTCGGCGCGGCCCTGCTTCTGCTCGGGGTGCTGATCGGCTCCGGGCTGGACACCGCCAACCGTTGGGCGGCCAACCGCCACATCGCCGCCCAGCGACGCGAACTCCACGAGCTCCACGAGGCTGCCCGGAACACCCAACTCGATCGGAACCAGGCCGAAATCCACGTCATCGACTTCGAATCTCAGACGAATCGCCGCGCGGCATAGTCGACTCACGCCGCGCGCCGCCGGATCGCCGGACAAGTGACAACGTCCGGCGATTACGCCGCTCTGGGCCGCAAATGGGGTAACTTGTAGGTTCACCGGCGGCAACGGGCGCGGTCGCCTATTTAGCATGTCCTGTCAATGCCGTCCTATGGGCCAGGCAAACTACTTTCATGTTGCTCAGCCGAGTGAGCAAGGCGTCGCCCACCACGCCCGCGCCACCGGTCAGGAGAACGGCGCGGTGGCGTGCCGACGCTCCTGACCCAGTCACGGGGGAAGAAACCTGCTGACTCTCCATTCGTACTCCTCATCAATGCTTCTGGCTGGACCGATCGGCGCACTACGAAGAGCAGTGCGTCGGTGCAGCTGGTACGAGTGCCGGTAAGACAAGGGTCGTTGGGAAATGTCCCGTTGTCTGCGGGCGCTCGTCCCAGGTTTTTCCTGACTTGGCCCGAGCCCGGCGGGAAGGTCAGTGATGCTGGTGACCGCCACCTAACGAGTCGTCGAGTCGCGCTTGTCGTGCCCAGGCGATCGCTTGAGCTCGGTCTGGAACTTGAAGCTTGGTCAGGATG
>JAFASX010000113.1 GCA_019244295.1 Pseudonocardia sp. | reverse complement strand
ACCGGTAGCAACAGACCTCTCCGGTTGCCGTTGTCATGCCCCGTAACGTAGGACCCACAGATAATCAGTCCGCACAGGACACGCGACCACCCGAAACATTCACTCATCCTCGTTAACAGACGGGGCCGAGGTCACCCCAGATAAGATATCGGCATAAGTCGCAGTAGCGCACCAATGTCCCCAACCGACGGGCAATGGCCGCCGGTGCTTCAATATTCGGTCGGTTGGCCGAACTTGCTGATTTCTCAGCGGCCACAGTAATCGTGGATGTGGCGGGAGGGAACGGCGAGCTGCTTAGCCGGATCCTTGCCGCGAGTCCGCACCTCCACGGGGTGCCGCTGGAACGCCCGCACGTTATCCATGCCGCTCGAAAACTGCTGAGCCAGGCGGGGGTGATGGATCGGTGCGAACTGATAACCGGAGATTTCACTGAAGGCATACCCGGCGGCGGCGATGTGTATCCGCTGTCTCGGGTGCTGCACGACTGGGATGATGAACGCTGCGCAGCGATCCTGCGTCAGTGCGCCGAGGCGATGCCCGAGCACGCCGAGTTATTGATCGTGGAACGCTTGCCGCCCGAAGACGACTCCCCTGCCCTGGCGTTGGCCTGGGACGTCCACATGCTGTGCAACGTGGGTGGCCGGGAGCGAACGGCCGCTCATTACGGGAGTTGCTGACCGAGGCTGGATTCGAGTGACTGGCCACTACGAGCTGCCACTAGAAATGGTCGCGTTGCGCGCCGGCAAGACCGCGGCAACCTAGCCCAAAGCCGATTGACAGTTGCATCAGCCGGCGGCTGTCCAGGCGTCCAGCATGCCGCGCGCTATCGACACCGACGGCGGCAGCAACAGCTGTTGGCCGTCGGCGGCCGCCCAGTCGCCGTCCACCTGGGCCCGGCGCAGCTCGTCCCGGGTCACCCACAATGCGTCGGCGATCTCACCGCGGGCCGGCCGCAGTGGCTGCGCCGGATCAGCCAGCGCCGAAAACCCGATCATCAATGAGCGCGGGAACGGCCACGCCTGGCTGGCGACGTACTGGATGTCCCAGACTCGTATCCCCACCTCTTCCTTGATCTCTCTGGTGACGCACACCTCCAGCGACTCGCCCGCCTCCACAAAACCGGCCAGCACCGAATAACGCCCCGGCGGCCACACCGGCTGCCGAGCGAGCAGGACCCGCGCGGAACCGCCCGAGCCGCCGTCGTGCACCAGGCAGATCACCGCCGGGTCAGTGCGGGGGTACTCCTCGCGCCCGCAAGAAGGGCAACGCCGCATCCAGCCGGCGTGGCGCCGCTGGGTGGCCGCGCCACAGTTGGCGCAGTACCCGGCGGTGTCGTGCCAAGCCAGCACCGCGACGGCGGTGGTGACCAGCCCGGCGCTGGTGGCGTCGAGGTCGGCGCCGCGGGCGCGGAGGTCCTGCCACTGAGCCGGATCGTCCCCGTCCACCAGCGAGGGCCATCCCCGGACCGCCCAGTAGGCCACCCCGTCGTGTTCGCCGAGCAGGGTGGCCTCGTCTGGCGGCGTCGGCGCCAGCTCCGGAGCCGGGCGGGTGAGCACCTCGTATTCCCCGCCGACGGCCCCACCAACGGCCGGCCGCACCGGGGTGCGGCCCCGCTCGTCAACCACGACCACCCGGGCTTTGGGCCAGCCGGCGGCGAGCCGCCGCGCATCCATCCGCAACGAATCCGCGCGGTCATACGTGGCCCGGGACAGCCGAGGGGGGTCGAGCAGCCGAAAGTGCTGACAGCACGACTCGCTCACGGCAACTCGATGCCTCCCAGCGCCCTCAGCCGGTGACTCACCACGTCGGCGTCACCGACCACCACGCCGGTGAACGCGGTGGGTGTGAAGAACTCCGCCGCTACCTGCGCCACCTGCTCGAGCGTGACCGCCTCCAGCGCGGCTGGATGCGCACGCAGCCACCGGGCGTCGAGCCCCACCCCGGCCAGCGCGGACAACGTCGAGGCCACCCCAGGCTGGCTGTCCAGGGAAATCAACAACGACCCGATGGCGTAGCGGCGGGCTGACTCCAGCTCTGCTTCGTCAGGTGGGACGGCGGAGAGCCTGGCCAGCTCGTAACGCGTCTCCAACACGGAAGCGGCGGTGACATCGGTGGTCACGTCGGTCTCCACTAGCAACGCCGCCGCGTACGGCGAGAACTCCACGAACGACTGGGCCGAGTAGGTGTAGCCCTTGTCCTCACGGAGGTTCTCCACCAGCCGCGACGAGAAGTAACCGCCGAACACCAGGTTCGCCAGTTGCAGCGCCGGGTAGCGGGGGTCGGTGCGGGGTACCGCGGCGGCGGAGAGACGCAGCTGAGACTGCACAGCCCCCGGCCGGTGCACCAACAGCAGGTCGCGCCCGACCAGCGCGGGCAGCGGCGGCAGTTCCGAAGCGACGCCCGGCGGCGCCCAGCCACCCAGAGCCTCGGCGACCAACGCGATCGCCCGGTCGGGTTCGATGTCACCGACCAGCACCAGCGTCGAACCGGTCGGCAGCACCTGTTCGGCGTGCAGCCGCGCCACGTCATCGGGGGTGACGTCCAGCACATCACCAGATTCCGGCAGCTCACGGGCGGCGGGATGGTCACCATAACGCCGTCGCTGCAACGCCTCCCTAGCCACCATACGAGGCTGTGAGCGAGCCACCATGATCCGCTCCGCCAACCGCTCGCGCTCCCGGCTGAACTCCACTTCAGGATACGCGGCGGCGGTGAGCAGGTCGGCCAGTACGTCCAGCAGCTCGGGCAGCCCGGTCGCCAAGGCGCTACCGGAGATCAGCAGCCGCTCGGGGTCGACCCCGACCGCGAACTCGGCGCCAATCGCGGCCAGCTCATTGTCGATCTGGACTCGATCGCGCTTGGCGGTGCCCGACAACAACGCCGAGGCCAACACCTCGGCGCGAGCCGGGTGCGTTCGGTCTTCACCGGCGAAGGGGATTCGTAGCCGCAGCTCGACCGTCGGCACGGTCCGCCGAGCTACCGCGATCACCCGCAGCCCGGTGGGCAACGTGCGTTCGACGAGCTCGAACTCGGCCGCTGGCTTGGACTCGCTCAGCGGCGGCAGCGGGCGTGGCCCGGCCTCGGTGCGCCCGATCCGCGCGGCATCCCGGTAACCGGACCGTCGACCGCTGGGGTTTGTTGCCACGGTCACCGCTGCTCTCCCCCATTCGTTGCCCCGGTGGGTTCCACCACCAACACCGCGCGCCCCTGAGCGCGCAACCCCGCGGCCGCCTTGGCGACCTGGGCGGGCCCGATCGCCGCCAGTTTGTCGGGCAGCGCGGCGGCCAACTCGGCTCGCCCGTAGAGCAGCTCGCGTGAACCCAACGCCAGCGTGCGGCTCATCACCCGGTCATGCTCGTGGTAGATCGAGGACGCCCAGCGCGCCGAGATGCGCGACAGCTCGCCGCTGTCGGGCCCCTTCTGGACCAACCGGTCGAGTTCCTCGTCGACCACGCGCATCACCCGCTCCGGCTCGACGGAGGCCGGGTGCACGGCGGTGATGATGAACGTGTCCGGGTCGCGTGCGTTAAGCGGCGAGCCGGACAGGCCAGCGCCAGCGGAAAGATCGGTGACAATGCTCTCGCCGTAGACCAGCCGACGCTGCAACCGAGCCGCCTCACCGTCGGCCAGCACCGAGCCGAGCAAGGTGTGCGCGAGATAGCCCTCCAGATCGACGGCGGGGTCAGGCAAGCGGTAGCCCAGGGCCAGCGCCGGCATCGGCGCATGCGCGTCAGGAACCGTTTGTTGGCGCTGCGCGCCGCGCCACGGTTCGGCGAACGACGGACGCGGCGGGGTCGGCCGGGCCAGGATGTCCCCGAAATGCTTGTCCACCAGCCGCGACGTCTCATCGATGTCGATATCGCCGACCACGGTGAGCACCGTGTTACCTGGCGCGTAGAAGCTGTCGAAGAATACCGCCGCGTCGTCCAGCGTGGCCCGTTCCAGCTCGGAAAAGTCGCCGTAGCCGTTATGCGCGTTCGGGAAGGTGTCGTAGAGCACCGGCGGCAACAGAATCCACGGGAACCCGCCGTAGGGGCGGCTCAACACATTGAGTCGGATCTCTTCCTTGACCACGTCGACCTGGTTACGCAGGTTCTCCTCGGTCAGCGTCGGCGCGCGCAGCCGGTCGGCTTCCAGGAACAGCGCCCGCTCCAGCGCGGCCGCCGGTAGCACCTCGAAATAGTCTGTGTAGTCTTGATGAGTTGAGCCATTGAAGACCCCGCCCGAGCCCTGCACATGCCGAAAGTGGGCAAGCTTTTCCAGGCTCTCACTGCCCTGGAACATTAGATGCTCGAACAAATGGGCGAACCCGGTACGGCCTTCTGGCTCAGATCGAAAGCCGACATCGACATGCACCGAGACGGTCACCACAGGAGTGCTCGGGTCGGGCGCTAGCAGCACCCGCAGCCCGTTTGGCAACCTCAGGCGGTGCAGGTGCAGCAGCTGGGTCGGGCTTGGCGCGATGGACACCCGTTGACACTAACGTCCAGCGGATGGCCTTGCCGAGGCGCGGCCGGCATGAATGCCGACCGCGCCGAGATCCACAACAAGATCGGCGTTCAGCTCGCCTTGGGTAGCGTGCGCAGCGTTTGCGCTTTAAGCGTCGCGCCGTTGTCCGCTGGGGTGCCCTGGACCGCGACCATGTCACCGACCTTGGGCTTCGGGTTCAGCGCCGACACGTCGAGCGGTTCGGTCAGCCCGTCCAGCCCAGTCAGGGTTGCCTTGTCGCCGTCCAGCGCGGTGATGGTGCCGGTGGCTCGGGCGGTGGGGACGAACACCGCGACGGCCGTCTTGTCGGCACCGGTCCGCACGAGCACCCGCTGGCCTGGCTGCAGACCGCTGACCGCGCTAACGGCCCCGAACACTCGGGTGCGGTCGTTGGTGGGCACGGTGACCTGGTTGCCACCGTCGACGGCGACCACCAAGGTCCCATTGCCGGTGGAAACCACCGAGCCGACCAGCCCGGTGGTATTGGCCAGCCCACCCCTACCGTGATGGCGCCCGTGGTGCCAGTCATGCCGCCAGCCGCCATCCGGCATCACGCCGTCGTCGAACAACCCGTGCTGGAACGCGGTGTGCCCCGGGCCCTCCCAGTGGCCGCGGGCGTGCCGATGGTGCCGAGCAAATCCGATCAATGTCGCGCCGAGTACCAAGAGCACCAGCAGCACGATGCCGCTGACCAGCCATCCTCGCCGAGGCACCCGTCGAAAACCTCGACGTAACCGTCCGGTCAGGCCACTGGCTTGCGCGCTTCCGGGCGCAGCGCCGGCCGCCGGCTGTTCGAGCCGCCGTGTCGGCTGCCTCGATTCCGCCGATGGGGAGGGCTGCTCGCTTGCTCCCTCCGGCGGTTCTGGCGTACTCATCGTCTCTCCATCCTCTCCGAGCTGGGGTCTGCCCCCGGCTACCCACGACGGTCCTCTCGGAGGTTAAGAAACAGCCATGTAAGCCGTAGCGGAATGCCAACCTTCAGCCCTTCTTCAGCCAAACGCTCCCGACGGGATGACCGGCCACCGCCGCGCGCGGCGCAGAATGGAGCGGTGCACGAGCAAGCCCGCGTATTGGTGGTCGAGGACGCCGAGGCCATCCGGGCCGCTGTGCTGACCGGGTTGGCCGATGCCGGTTTCGAGGTTGCCGGCCGAAGCGACGGCCGGGAGTTGGAACGCGATTTGCTGCGGTTTCGTCCCGACCTGGTCGTGCTGGACATCATGCTGCCCGGTCGGGACGGGTTCACGCTGCTGGACGTGGTGCGCCGGCACAGCGACGCCGGGGTGCTGCTGCTCACCGCGCGTGATGGCATCGACGACCGGTTGCGCGGGCTACACTCCGGTGCTGACGATTACCTGGTTAAGCCGTTCGTGCTAGCTGAGCTGGTGGCCAGGGTGACCGCCGTGCTGCGCCGGCTCGGCCGCACGCCGTCCTGTGTGCAGATCGGCGACCTCGTGCTCGATTCCTCGGCCGGCACCGTGTTTCGAGCCGGGCAGCCGATCGAGCTGACCGCCACCGAACGCCGGCTGCTGGAGCACATGGCCGCACACCGTGACCGGGTGCTGAGCAAGGCCCAACTGCTGACCGCCGTCTGGGGCTACCGAGACTTCGACCCCAACCTCGTCGAGGTGCACATCTCCGCGTTGCGCCGCAAGCTCGGCGAACCCCGGCTGCTGCACACGGTGCGGGGCATGGGTTACGTACTGCGCGCGGAAGCATCCGGATGAGCGGCCTGCGCACGGCTTCGCTGCGCCGCCGGGTGGTGCTGTACAGCCTCGCCGTGCTCGGCTTGGTGCTCGTGCTGGTCAGCGTGTTAGCCGAAGTGCTCGTCGGCATCGGCTCGCGGGCGGAGTTGAATTCCCGGTTAGCCGACCGGGCCGCGCTGGCCGACCAGTTGGCCAGCCAGCGAGTCGCGCCGGCCGAGCTGGCCGACGAGCTCGCCAGCCCATCGGTGCGGGTCCGGCTGGTCGGCCCGGACGGTGTCGTCTACGGCAGTCGCTACCTAAAGGGTCGCCAGGCGCGGACTGGCCCGCTAGGCAACCTGGCTCCTCGGCCGGCACCGAATCATGAACCGGCCGCTCCAACCGGTCCGGTGATCCGGCGCAACCTGGTCGACGGTTCGCAGCTGACCCTGGTCGGCAACGCCGTTGAGCTGAACGGGGTACAGCGCCGGCTCGCCCAGTCGCTCTGGGTGCTGGGAGGGCTGGGGCTGGTGGTGGCCGCCGGCGCGCTGCTGGCCACGACCGGGGTGGCGTTGCGGCCGCTGGACACAATGACAGCGCTGGCCCACTCGATCGCCGCCGGCGACCGGGGCCGTCGGCTGGCGCCAACGCAGCCCGACACTGAGCTCGGTCGCACCGCCGCCGCATTCGATACCATGCTCGACGCGCTGGAGGGCGCCGAGCGGCAGGCGCGGCAGGCCGAGGCGGCGGCCCGAGCGTCGGAGCTGCACATGCGCCAGTTCGTCGCCGACGCCGCCCACGAACTGCGAACCCCGATCGCGGGAGTGCGCGCGGCCGCCGAGGCTTGCCTGAGCAGTCGCGCTACCGGCGAAGAACGCGACCGGCTGCAGCTGTTGTTGATCAGGGAGTCCAGCCGGGCCGGCCGGCTGGTCGAGGACCTGCTGGCCTTAGCCCAGATCGACGCCGGCCTGCGGCTGCGGCGCGAACCGGTTGAGCTGCTCGCCCTAGCCGAAGCCGAAGCCGAGCGCACCCGGCTGCTGGCGCCCGATCAGACGGTCCAAGTGACGGGCCAGCGGGTGACCGTGGATGCCGACGCCGGACGCCTCACCCAAGTCCTGGCCAACCTGCTGGACAACGCCCGTAGGTACGCCGGCGATGTCGGCGAAATCAGCGTGATGGTGGACGGCCTGCCGGCCGGGTCTGCGCGGGTGCGAGTCGCGGACAGCGGCCCTGGTGTACCCGAGCCGGATCGGAAGCGGATCTTTGACCGGTTGGTGCGCTTGGACGAGGCTCGGACCAGAGTCAACGGCAACTCGGGCGGCGCGGGGCTCGGGCTTGCCATCGCCCAGGGCATCGCCAGGGCGCACGGCGGCGAGCTGCGCTGCGTCGAGGGCTCGGTGTTCGAGCTGACCCTGCCGGGCGTTGTGCCCGCTGTGCCCACCCTGCCCGCTGTGCCCACCAGCGCCGTCCCGAGCGTGTGATCTTCAGAGCTCTGCGGGAAGCCTCTGCCCAGAAGCGCGGAATGCACGCCTCGGACGTCGCATGCACGGTTCCAGGACAGGTGAAGAGCGCGACTGAATCCGCTGCACAAGCTCCGACTACGAGGTCGTTGCCACCCACTGCGAACTCGGCGGAGCTTAACAGCGCCGCGAATCGGGTGGCCGCGGCGCGGCTGTGTGCTTTCGCCTTCGGTGTGATCAGGGAGTAACGGTTGCGCCCTTGGAGCCGAAGATGTGGTGACGGGCGGGGCGGGATGCGAATTGCAATCAACAGAGACAGGGCGCGTGAGGTGCTTGATGGGTCTGACACATCTGTTTGTGATCGTTCCGGGCATTGGGGGCAGTGTGTTGGAGCGGGCGGACGGTCGGCCGTTGTGGGGGCAGAACTTGCCGAGGACGGCGCGGTCGGTGTTTGATCCCGATGGGTTGGCGATCTCGGAACCGGTGGTGCCGATCGGGCTGATGGCGACGATGTCGGTGCTGCCCTGGATGAAGGTTGCGGGCTACGACCAATTGGTTCGGCATCTGCTGAACACGTTCGGTCTGCGGCCGGATGACATCGATACTGCTCATCCGCACAGGGAGCCTGTGCCCGACGCGAGTGTTCTGCTGTTTCCCTACGACTTTCGCCGCGGGATGGCCCACAACGCCGAGCGGTTACGGTTCGAGATCGACCGCCGGGTGGGCAAGCGCCGCGTGATTGTGGTGGCGCACTCGATGGGCGGGCTGGTCGCGCGCTGGTGGTGGGCGGTATTGGGTGGGCACCAGATCTGCCGGGCACTGATCACGGTGGGCACCCCGCACCGGGGCGCACCGAAGGCCATTGACTGGCTACTCAACGGGATACGGCTGGGTCCGCGGCCGGTCGCCGCGATGAGCAGCTGGCTGCTCACCGACGCCGCCGCGGTGCTCGCCGGGTGGGAGTCCACGTGGGAGTTGCTGCCCCGCTATCCGGCGGTCAAGGACACGAGCGGTCCGGTGTATCCGCATCAGGTGTCGGTCGCGCCGGAATCATTTCGCACGCGCGCGAAGACGGCCTACGACCAACACGATGCGCTGGGGAAGGCGTGCACGGATCTGTTCGAGTCCAGTCCCGCGGCCCGTGCCCGGTTCATGGCGTTCTACGCGACCGGTCACGCCACCGCGGCACGCTCGGTGGTGAACGGTGACCGGGTTGGCGTCACCCGAGAAGACGCGGATTGGCTGCCCAGTAGGGGGTGGGAGGGGGGTGATGGCACGGTTCCGGCGATCTCGGCGACACCGGTCTAGTACTCCACCGGCGACGGAAATGACACCGACGATGCGATCTATCACCGGAGTTGGAGTCCAGAGCCCCACCTTCCGCTGGCATCGGCGGCCGGGCTCGTCAGATTTCTTGCGCAGTTCAAAGCGGCGCCGCTGGGGGCGGTGCGTGGGCAGCCGGAACCGGACCGGCCGTGGGTGGGGTTCGATGTCGAGGACGTGACTGCTGCTGGGGAGCCATCTGTCGTCGCCGTGCGGCTGTGCGGCGCGGATCCGGCGGGCGTGGGGGCGCGGATCAGGCTGGTGCCCGAGGTGGGCGCGCCGGCCGAGCTCACGGCGGAACGCGACGGCGAGTGCTGGCGAGCCGGGGTTCCCAGCTTACCACCCGGGGCGCATCGGCTGTTGGTCGAATTGGACCAGGTGCCGGTGGTGGATCGGGTTACCGGCGAGGATGTGCTCGGGGTGATCGAGGCGTGAGTGGCTGGCGATGGGACCGGACCGCCGAGCCGGCCGAGCTGGCCAAATATGTGCAGCAGGATCTGGCCAGGAAGCTGCTGCCCAAGGAGCTAGCCCCAGACTTGCCGGGACCGGGAAGCCAGGCACCGGCGGAGAAGGCGCGACTGCTTTTCGATGTGTTCGCCCGCCGGGTGGTGCGGTATGTCGACGAACCCAGCAGCAGTGTTGCGGGCCGGCAGACGCTACGACCGGTGGACCAGGTCTTGGGCCGGCCCCGGCAGGCGACCTGTCTGGACATGTGCGTGGCCTATGCGGGGGCGTGTCTGGACGCCGGCCTGCACCCGATGATCGTGGTGTTGGACTCCCGGCGCGGCCAGCCCAGTCACGCGATCGTCGTGGTGTGGCTGGACGGCTCCTGGTCCGCCATTGGTGAGGACAGCTACCCGCTGGTGGGGATCGTACACCAGAGGGTTCCGGCGACCAGCGACGGGTTCTCGCTGCCCGGTGAGGTCCGGACCTCGGTGGGCGGGAGTGGGTCGTTCCTGGCCATCGATGTCACCGGCGCGACTTGGCGACCTGGCGCGCCCGGGCCGGCCAAGGACTGGGCCAGCGCGGTGCGCGACGGCGCGGCCATGCTCACGGCCGCGGAAAGCGAGACCGGCGGGTGGCGATGGGCGGTGGGTGTCGACGTCGGCCTCGCCAGGCATACCACCCCGGCGTTGGAGCTGCCCGATTGGCGGCCGCCGAGCTTCGAGCCGCTGACCGCCGCCTACACCGACCCCCATCCCGAGGCCGGTCCGCTGACACAGATCACGGCTCGGCGGGGTGTCGTGCCGTTCCATGCTCGTGACGAGTTGGATCTGCTTCTGGAGTGGGCCGATGCGCCCAGCTCCGCACCGGACGGGGTTGAGCTGGCGGTTGTGTACGGGGTTGGCGGTGCCGGTAAGACCCATCTGGCCGCCGAGGTGTGCCGCCGGCTGGACAAGGCCGGCTGGTACACGGGGTTCCTGGCCAAGCACCCGGCACCGGAGCGGACCGATCTGGCGTGGCTGTCCGGGGTGGTGTCTCCGGTGCTGGTCGTCATCGACTATGTGGAGGACACCGGCACCGAGGACGTCATTGCGCTGGTGAAGGCCCTGCGCGGCCGCGAGGGGCCCACCAGGGTGCTCATGACCGCCCGCTCGATCGGCCACTGGTTGTCCAGCATCATCTCGGGCGCGGGCCGGGATGGTGTGAGTTCCGCCAAGCCCCTGGAATTGCCGCTGCCACGGCGGCACCCAGCCTCAGCGGGAGTATTCCGGCGAGTCGCGCGACGCTTCGCCCAGTTGCCTGGCATGTCGGCCACGAGCGTGGACAAACCACCCGACAACCCCCGGTGGACGACCCTGGACCTGGTGCTACAGGCATGGCTGGCCGCCACCGGCCTGTCACGCGACGCCCTGCCGACTCAACGTGACCGGCTCTACGACACGATCCTGGAGCGGGAGTTCAGCTACTGGCGGCGAACCTGCCTGAAACGGAAGCTGCCCGAATATTCGTTGGACCTGTTCGCGCGGGCCGGCGCGGTGCTGACCCTGCTCGCGCCGGCTACCCGGGCGCGGGCGACCAGGGCATTGTCCGCGGTCGAGGAGCTTGCCCAGCCAACACCCGAACGGGCGATCTTCATCGACGTGCTGACCGGGATGCTCACACCAGACAGCGCCGCCGATGGCTTCGTGCTCCGTCCGGACCCGGTAGGAGAGCGGCTGGTGCTCCGCGAGCTCAGCAGCGCTCGTGATCTGATGGATCGCTGCGTGCCGCCCGATCCGTCCCAGGACGAACGGCTCATCACCCGGCCGCGGGGTCCCGACGCCCGGGCGGCGGCGGAGGCGTCCATTGTTGAGGGTTTCCGCGCATGTACGGTGCTCACCCGCGCGGCCGAGCAGGACGCCCCCTCGGCTACCGAGCTGAGCCGGCGGCTGCTCGACCGTCACCCGCACCTGTGGCCGGCTGGCTTCACCGTCGCCATGAACCAGGGCGGCCCGTTCGCCACAACGCTGACCGAGCTCGCCGAACGGGAGGACTCACCGCTGCCGCTGGCGCAGCTCGCGAACGAGATACCGCCCGGCCACGCGTTGCGGAATCTTGCGCTGACTGCCACCCGGCGCAGCCGGCCGCGCCCCGATCCGACGGCGAGCGAAACCGACAATCTCGCCGCCGTCGCCGCCTGGTGGAACAACCTCGCCATCCGACGGGGTGACGTCGGCGACCGCGCCGGCGCGCTGGCCGCGATCGACGAAGCCGTCACCCTGCGCCGCCAGCTCGCCGAGGCCAACCCCGCCGCCTTCCTGCCCAACCTCGCGATGTCGTTGAACAACCAAGCCATCCGACGGGGTGAGGTCGGCGACCGCGCCGGCGCGCTGGCCGCGATCGATGAAGCCGTCACCCTGCGCCGCCAGCTCGCCGAGACCAACCCCGCCGCCTTCCTGCCCAACCTCGCGACGTCGTTGAACAACCAAGCCGCCCAGCGCAGCGAGGTCGGCGACCGCGCCGGCGCCCTGGCCGCGATCGACGAAGCCGTCACCCA
>JAFASX010000100.1 GCA_019244295.1 Pseudonocardia sp. | reverse complement strand
ACGGTGTCGACCTCACCGGCGCGGACTTTCGCGACACTGACCTCAGCATGGCCGAGCTGCACGACTCCCGACTGACCTCGGCCCAGTTCACCGGCGCCCAGCTGACTGGAACCATCATCCGCAAGTGCGCGATTAACGGTATCGGGTTCACCGACGCCCACACCTACCGAACCGAGATCCTGCTGTGCACTCCCGTACCGCAACCGTCCGACGGTCTGCTGCTCGCGCCGCTACCCGCCGACGCCCAGCGGGTGGTACGGGACCTGGGGCTGCTGCGCCCACTCACCGGCCACACCGGTCGGGTGGGGTCGGTGGCGTGGTCGCCGGACGGCACCCGGCTGCTGACCGGCGGTGATGGGGTGGTGCGGGTGTGGGACGCCGCCACCGGCGCGGTGGTGCGCGAGCTGACCGGCCACACCGGTGGGGTGTGGTCGGTGGCGTGGTCGCCGGACGGCACCCAGCTAGCCACCGGCGGCGATGATGGGGTGGTGCGGGTGTGGGACGCCGCCACCGGCGCGATGGTGCGCGAGCTGACCGGCCACCCCGGTCGGGTGTGGTCGGTGGCGTGGTCGCCGGACGGCACCCAGCTAGCCACCGGCGGCGCCGATGGGGTGGTGCGGGTGTGGGACGCCGCCACCGGCGCGGTGGTGCGCGAGCTGACCGGCCACACCGACTGGGTGGGGTCGGTGGCGTGGTCGCCGGACGGCACCCAGCTGCTCACCGGCGGCGGCGGTGATGGGGTGGTGCGGGTGTGGGACGCCACCACCGGCGCGGTGGTGCGCGAGTTGACCGGCCACACCAGTCGGGTGTGGTCGGTGGTGTGGTCGCCGGACGGCACCCAGCTGCTCACCAGCGGCGCCGATGGGGTAGTGCGGGTCTGGGACGCCGCCACCGGCCAACCCATCGGATTCACAATGTTTTCCCTGCCGGACGGCGAGCTCGCGGTCTTCGATGCCGTCTCAGGTGAACTCGTCGGTGCCAGCCCGGGGGCCTGGCGCTGGCTCGGCTGGACTATCACCCAGAACGGCCGCCTCGACCAGCTCCCCGCCGAGACGTTCGGCCCCCTCCCGCCGCTGAACCCGCCGGCGACACAGCGCTCCACGTGCGACTAGCTCAACCTGGTCACGTCAGGTTTGTCGACGCACCCCGATCGCGGCGCGCGCATAGGCGGTCACTCCGAACGGGACGTGTCCCGGATCAAGGTGACGGTTCCAGCGTCGCCGTCCACCCGGATGCGCTGGCCGCTGGAAAGTCGCTGGGTGGCCACACCGGTGCCGTCGTTGGTCACCCGCCGGCATCGCCCACCCCATCAACCGCTGCAGCCAGGTGAGCTCGGGCAGCAGCTGCGGGGCGGTGGCCTTGCGCTGACCCCGCCAGAGCATCTTGCGCTGCTCGACGGAGTCCGCGAGCGAGGATGGCGCGGGGTGCTCAACTACGCTGCGCAGCTCGTGCGCACGTAGCCAGAACACGTCCGAAGCCTCAGTGATGACTCCCGCCCCAACCAAGCGACGGCCCAGCTCCAGCAGCATCCGTCGAACCAGCGGCCAGGCCAGGCCGATGTCGGCCAGCGCGTCCTCGCGGACCGGCGCATTGCTCTGCGCCCAGCGAAGCAACCGGCCGAATCCGGCCCGCCGGACCGAGTCGAGCCGGGCCAGTATCGCCCGGGTCTGCTCCTCGCGGCGAGCAGCGGACTGGTTCTGCCGCTGATATGGGTCACCGCCGTGCCCACCCAGATACAGCCGCAGGGCATCCAGCAGCGGAGCCGGGTCGTCAGCGGGCACCGGACTGACGAAATCGAGGTTGTAGACGACGTGGCCGTGGCGCTCGAGATGCTCGGTGAACCGAGTGCACCACTGCCGCCACAACTGTGGGTCCACCTGAGCCGGCGGGACACCGATACGCAGCGCTTCAGCGACTACAGCCGGTGCCGCACTCAAGATCGCCTTAGCCAGCGCCGGTCGCGAGCGGGTCCACATCGCCAGGTCGTAGAGCGATTTCTCAGCGCGGATGGGTTCGCTGTCGTGGCCGAGCAGAAAGGTCAGCGCCACCGGGTCACCAACGCGTTTGACCAACCGATCGTAGTAGGTCCGGAACAGGATCTCACTGCACGCGGCGATCGGGATGATCGACTGTACCGCCGTGTAGTAGACCGCGCAAGCATCGAGTAGCTCCCACACCCCACCCAACAGCTCCAAAGCCGCCAGCTCGCTGACCGGCTTGGCCGCCCAGGTCGTCACCACCTGGGCGTAGCGCGGGTGCACGTGGTCGCGCCAGCCAGTGCGCCCAAACCGGGCGCCAGAACGAGCCAGCTTGGCGAAGGCAATCGGCGAGCGGCGCATCGCCCGCCAGAACGCGGCGGAGCGGTAATAGTAATAGGCGTAGCCGTTGACCGTAGGCAGCCGGACGTCGCCGTCCTCAACCACACCCGGACCGAAGACCTCTCGCATCAAGGCGGTGACCGACCGAGCCACTGCCCCGTCGATCAAGTCGGCGAACAACGGCGAGAGCGGGTCGGGCAGCTGCTCGACGATGCTCGCCCGGAAATACAAACCGTCACGATACGGAACTGTCCAGTCGGTCGGGGTGTCAGCGGTGGGCTCGGGCAACGCGGTGATCGGCCGAGCCTGCACGATGAAGAAAGCCCCGCCCGCGTACACCCATTCGATGTCCTGCGGAACGCCGTAGTGGGCTTCGATCCGCGCACCATAGCCGGCCAGCGCGCTAGCCAAACGGTCGTCGAGCACCGCCTGGAGCCGACGCGGCTCCGGCACCGGCCGCTGCTCGGTACCATGCGCGGCATACGCCGTCATCACCTGCTTGTCGGCCGTACGGCGGGAAAGCACCCGACCGGTGGCACGGTCGACCACCAGGTCATCGGTGGTGACCGCACCGCTGACCACCGACTCGCCCAAGCCCCACGTCGCGCTGATCACCACCTGGTCACGGCGCCCGTTGGCCGGGTTGGCGGTAAACATCACCCCAGCCGAATCGGCCTCGACCATGGTCTGCACCACTACCGCGAGGCTCACCTGTCTCGGGTCGATCCCCTGGCGCGCCCGGTACGCCATCGCCCGCACTGTCCACAACGAAGCCCAGCAGTCCTTGACCGCCGTCAGCAACGCGCTGGGTCCGCGCACGTTGAGGTAGGTGTCCTGCTGACCGGCGGAGCTGGCTTCGGCAAGGTCCTCGGCGGTGGCCGAGGAGCGGACCGCGACCGCGTGGTCCGGGTCTTCGCGCAGGAGCCAGTACGCGGCGATCAGCTCTTTCGAGATCTCCTCGGGCATGTCGTGGTCGGCGAACAGCGCCCGGATCTGATCCGCTACCTGCGTGTAGGCCTTGGGGTCTCTCGCCGACGCCGACAGCCCACCGATCCGCTGGCCAATCCCAGTCGACGCAACGAACTCGTCGTAAGCCACAGTCGTGAGCACAAACCCCGCCGGCACCGGAAAACCGGCCGTCGTGAGCTCGCCGAGGTTGGCGGCTTTGCCACCGGCAAGGGCAACTTCACCGGCGCCCAGTTCGTCGAGTCGCCGGGTAAAGCGCGGCTGCTGCCCGGTCATGCCACCCGCACCACTAGCGGCAGCTTGGTGACCGCGACCATCGTCCACGGGCTGCGGTGCTCAACCGGCTCGGCTGGGTCTATCTCGATGTCTCGGTAGCGGCGCAGGAGACGCCCCAGCGCGATCCGGGCTTCCAGCCGGGCGAGCGGGGCGCCGAGACAGAAGTGGATGCCGTGACCGAAGCTCACGTGTGGATTGGGCGAGCGGTGGATGTCAAACCGATCCGGGTCGGCGAACACCCGCTCGTCCCGATTGGCCGCGCTCAGCCAAGGAATGACGAACTGGCCTGCCGGAATAGTCGCCCCGCCGACCTCGGCCGCAACCACCGTGCGCCGACCCAGCCGAGGGAACGGGGTGCGCATCCGCAACACCTCCTCGATCGCCGGGACCAGCAGTGACGGCTCGGCCCGAACCTCAGCGGTCGCATCTGGATTCTCGGCGAAGGTAACCAGGCTGTTGCCCAGGGTCGCGGTGGTCGTGACGTGGCCGGCAAGCAGCAGCAGCCCGGCGAATCCGACGATCTCCTCGTCGGTCAGCCGCTTGCCGTCCACCTCCGCGCGCACCAGCGCGCTGGTCAGGTCCGTACCGGGGTTGGTCCGCCGGGAAGCGATGTAGTCAAGGAAGTAGGCGTTCATCTCCCGCATCGTCGGCAGGACGGCGGCGAAGACCTCATCACCGATCTCGTCGACCGCCTGGTCGGGATCGCGCTCCTGGCTGAACAACACGTCGGCCCAGGACCGGAACAGCGGCCGGTCGGTCACCGGGATGCCCAGCAGCTCGGCAATCACGATCACCGGCAGTGGATAGGCCAGCGCGTCGATCACGTCGAACCGCTCGCCGAGCGGCTCGAGCAGTTCCTCGGTCAGCTTGGCGATTCTGGGTTCCAGACCAGCGACCACCTTCGGGGTGAAAGCCTGGCTGACCAGAGTGCGCAGCTTGCGGTGCTTCGGCGGGTCCATCCGCACGAAGTTGCCGCGCCCAAACAGCTCGAAGTCCTTCTGGCCAGCGATCATCGCCGAGAGGTCTGAGGAGAACCGAGCCGGATCAGACAGGACTGCGTTCACCTCTGGGTGGCCCAGCACATGCCAACACCGCTGATGCTCGTCGAAATGCACCATCCCACGGCCGCGCAGAGCCGCCAACCAAGTCAAGAAGTCCTCGAACGTCGGCTTCGTGTGCGTCATGTCCGCTCCCCTTCCACGTCTGTCGCATCACCTTGGACCGCCTCGGCTAGCCGGGCGGCGAACCGCTCGTACATCGCGATCACCTGAGGAGCCAGCGCGGCCAGCGTGTCCGGATCGGGCGGACCGGCCGGCTGCACGGCTTCGCGGATGGTGTAGGCCATCGCGGCCGCGACCGCCTCGTGTCCCAGCTCGACCGACCCGAGCTCGGACAGATAGAACCCGGTCTGCACCGCGTTAAGAATGTAACGCTGGGTGTCGATGTCAAGATCGGCGCGCAGCAAGCCGTGCTCACGCAACAGCGGGAACAGTTCCAAGGCGAGGTCAACCTTCAGCTCGCGCAGCGGCCGGATCGCCGCCTCGTGCGCCAGATCTCCGAGCACGTCGATGTCGCGGCTAAACATCGCCCGCAGCAACGGCCTGCGCATCACCCCGAGATAGGTCAGCCGGGCCTGCTCGGCCAGTAACAGCGCCGACGGATCCCGGCCGATCGCGGCAACCAGCTCGTCGACCAACTCACGGGACTCCCGCATCAACACACACATGAAGAGCCATGAACGCGACTCGAAATGCAGGTACACCGTGCCCTTGCCAATGCCGGCACGCTTGGCCACCTCCTCGATGGTGACCCGCTTGTAGCCCCACCGCAGGACAAGGGCCGCCGCCGCATCCAAGATCCGCTGGGCGCGCGGTTCGTACTTGGCATCCGACACTACCACCCCCTGACCGTTGACCAACTTCTACATCTGGTCAATGGTCAGAGTAATCCCATCCCGTAAGCCGGTCAACCGGCCCGGCACAACCCAACTTGTCTGGTTCCGCAGCACTTGTCTGGTTCCGCAGCGCGCGGCCGTTCCACCCACCCCTGCCGGGGAGATACCGTGGCGGCCGGGTGTGGCTGCCAGGTTCACCGCCAGCATCGCTGATACTCCACGGGCGCAGATCAACACGTACAGGGTTACTCATATCTTGGTCGACCACGATCGAGGAGGACAGCGAAAATGAATAAGGAGTACTATGATGCTTGAGAGGATAACAGGAGTGCCTCCTGGGAATCGATGCCCTGAAGGTAGTCGGTAAATTAAAGAGGAAGGATTACCAGAAGGTTATCGAGCCGCTTTTCGATGAAGCTCGGCAGCAAGGTCGCCGTATCCGACTCCTCATTCAAGTAGGTCCGGAATACCAGGCGCCACTCCGGGTGTGGTGTGGGAAGAAGCAGTCGGTCCTCGTTTCCTGCGCCTGTTCGACGGGTATGCGCTCGTGACTGACATCGGATGGATCAGAAAATGGATTCAGCTGATCGGATTTCTGCTGCCCTGGCTCCTGCGCGTGTTTGGAAATGACGAGCGCGATAAGGCCATCGAGTGGTTGCGCTCGCTACCCGAAGGGCCCGGAGTATCCCACCGTCTCCTACCCGACTCCGACATCCTCGTGGTCGAGGTCAACGAACCGTTCCGCACCCAAGACTTCGACGCTCTGGCCCTGACGGTAGATTCCTGGGTGGACACGCATCACGACCTGCACGGTCTCGTCATCCACGCCCGTCAGTTCCCCGGCTGGGAAAACCTCGGGAGCTTTCTTCGGCACGTGCGTTTCGTCCGCGACCACCACCGAAAGGTCAACAGGGTCGCCTTGGCCGCAGACAGCGCACTCGCCGCTCTGGCACCTCGCCTGTGGAGCACTTCGTCCACGCTGAGGTGAAAAAGTTTGGATACAACGAACTCGATGCCGCTATCGCCTGGGCATCCACTAAACCGACGTCAAAAGGAGCCCGGGCGCAAGCATAGCCCCGACGGATAGGTGATAGACGGACCATAGCCCTCTGACCCGCTGGGACAGGACGAACGGCCCTGCCCGGATCGGTGGTAAACACAGCATCCTCGACGGTGCCCCAGCAGACGAGAACGGGAGGAAACAGCCAATGAGTACGCTGCCGCGCCGCGATAGGGGTTCCGACCCCGCCCACTGGTTCAACCGCATGTTCGAGGAATGGGCAAGACCTCTGCCGATGCGCGGCCCATGGGGTCTGAACTGGGATTGGCCGGATGACGATCTCATCCGGGTCGACCACTACCGTGACGGCAACACCGAGGTCATCCGCGCCGAGTTGCCCGGCATCGACCCCGACAAGGACATCGAGATCACCGTCACCGACGGGACGCTGCGCATCGACGCTGAGCGCCGCGTAGAGACCAAGACCAAAGATAAGGGCTACGTGCGCAACGAACTGAGCTACGGCAGCCTGACTCGCACCCTGCCCCTGCCTGAGGCATCACTGAATCCGACATCACCGCCACTTACAACAACGGCATCCTCGAGATCCGCATCCCAGTTCCCGAGCAGGCCAAGAGCGAACCCAAGAAGATCCCCATCACCAAGGGCTGAGCCCAGCTCCTGCTGGGCCAGCTCACCGAGAGCCGGCCCAGCAGGCTGCGCTGTGTGGCGGGAGGTCCTATTGTTGACCGACTTTCCGTTGTCCCCTGGGGTTGTCCGGACTCCGCGTCAGGACTCCACGGTGATGAGCCCGTAATGTCCGTCGTAACGGTGGTAGAGCAATCGACCCCGCCCATGGTCGCCGTCGAGATAGAACACGAACGGCAACCCCGTCAAGTTCAAGCGCTCGACCGCTTCCTGAGCGGTGAGCAGGGGGGCCGATCGCTCGCTGATCGTCAGCGATAGCTGCCCCGGGGCCACCGCATCCGGTCGCGGCGGCAGTTGCGCCAGCCGGTAGCCGGTCGGCCCGGCTCGGTAGAGCACGCTGTCCTGCCCGCTGCCGAGTTCGGTGAACAAATAGAAGTCGTAGTCCAGCTCGTTCATCTGAGCCGCGACCTCATCAACCGTGCAGCACGGCGGGGTGAAGGACTTATGCCGGACGATCTGGCGTTCTTCCGCTGGTCGCGGGAACCATGGCTGCCATTCGGAGGGCGGGTCGCCGTGGCGCCACTCATGGGGATCGGGGTGATAACGGCGGCCCCGACGTGCTTCCCAGTGCTGCGCGCTACGTGCCAGCCGACTGCGCAATCTGTCATCAAGCGCGTCAACAGCTTCAGTCATGGTCGGGGCCGCAACCTGCGCGCGAACCAGACGCCCATTGACGTCAAGATTTGCCTGGGCGACGATCGGCCACTCCATTGCCGGGTTGCCATGCCGGGTCAATCGCACGCGAGCGAATAACACCGGCTGATGGGCCTGTCCAAGCAGTGCGTCGATCTTTTGGCGCGTAATCGGCCATCGCCGAGGGCAGCCCCTCGACCGCTACCTGCAACTCGGGCATCTCGGTAACTCGCGTTCGGCGCATCGTGCTCCTCAGTTTTCACCCGTCGCCGCTACTGGTAAACCTGCTCAGGCCGCAGTGACGGGGCGGGGGCCACGGTGGGTGACGGGGCGGGGGCCGCAGTGATAGGGCGGGCGATGATCACCGGGCACGGTGCGTGGTAGATCAGTGCTCGGCTTGTCGATCCCAACAGCATGCCGGAAATCCCCCCGCGGCCCCGGCTACCAACCACCACCAGTTGTGCATCTGCGGCCTGTTTCAGCAGATGGCGTACCGGCCGGTCCCGGGTGACGACCGGTTGCACCACCACGTCCGGATACTTCTCCCGCCAACCAGCCAACCGCTGCGCCAGCAACTCCTTTTCTTCGGTCTCGATCCGTTCCCAATCCATGAAGAATTGGTGGGCATATGCGTAGGAGTAGTCGTCAGAGAAATCGATCCACGTGTGCGCGGCTACCAGATCGACGTTGCGCATCGAAGCTTCCTCGAAGGCCAGCGTGATGGCTCCCTCGCTGGTTGGTGATCCGTCCACACCGACGACGACCGGTCCTTGGGTGGGCGGGGCCTCGCCGGGTGCTAGTCCGCGGACCACCACGACCGGGCAATGGCCGCGCGTGACCAGCCCAAGAGCAGTGGAACCGGCCAGGATGCCGCTGAATCCACCCAGTCCGCGGGAGCCCACGACCACCAGGCGGGCGTGCCGGGACAGCTCGACCAATGCCGGGATCGGGTCTGCGTGCTGCAGGTCAACCTCAACGGTCACCTCAGGGTGGGCTTTGCGTACCACGGCCTTTGCTTCGGCCAGACGCCGCTGACCTCTCGATTCCAGGGCCTCGACGTTAGCAATGGGGAGCAGGGCAGAGAAATTGATGCCGTGCACCAAGCGCAGCGGAATCCGCCGCAGGGCGGCCTCATTCGCCGCCCAAACGGCGGCCTGCAGGCGGCCTGCAGGGCCGAAGGCGACCCATCCACGCCCACCACAATAGGGCGACCGACGATATTGTTGATCATATTAGTGCTCCTCGCTGGAACGGCGACCTGCGCCCTTTTCGAATGGCCGCTGCATACCTCAATTCTGGAAGCCCCTCCCGCCCGTAGACAGAGACCAAAGGCCGCACGACCGGGGCCATCCGGCCCGGGATGGCGAGCTGCCATTAACCGGGTTCAGGTGTGCCAGCGTCGGGCGCTCAGGTAACCCGGCCATCAGGGGAGGAGCAGCAAAGCATGCCATCGACGCTGTCAGCCAGAACGCCAAGCGGGGGAACGCACTTTACTTCCACGCTCCGAAAGGCACACACCTCGGCAACACAGTCGGTAAGCTCGGGTGGCAGATCGATAGGCGGGGAGTCGGTGGCTACGTCGTCGCTCCTGGTTCCGTCCGCTCTGACGGTTACTACACCATCATCGATACCGCCGCGGTAGCACCGCTGCCCGCATAGTTGATTGATGCGCTGCTCCAATGCCCCATCAACTGACAGATCGACACATGAGTCGTCACCTTCAGGCGGTGCTGGCCGGAGAAACAGAGCGAATCGTCGCGCAACAATGCGTTAAACATCGCCGCATTTAGGCTTGGCCGACTCATCAGGGGCGGACAGCTCTCCGAAGAAACGGAAATCCAGGCACTCAGAAGCGCTGCCAGTCGCTATGTAGAGAGAGCGGATTTTACCGAATGGAAGATCGCCCAAACGATTATGAGTGGACTGCGCGCTAGTATGCGTCACCCAAAGGAGGGACAGGAACGTTAATCCAGAGCAGTTGCCATTCGGTATCGTAATCGCCAAGCGGGTTCAGCCGAGGTTCAGCCGTACCTGCGTTCACAACGGGAGTGGCCAGCGGTAGCTTGAGTCCGGATGCTCGTACCAGACATACTGCTGGCTAGTGTCATCCCAGGCAGTCACACCGAACTCCTCGATGCCGGGCCGGCCAAACCGAAGCCACGTGGCGTAGGCGGCTTGGACGCT
>JAFASX010000084.1 GCA_019244295.1 Pseudonocardia sp. | reverse complement strand
CTGGAATTGAGTCAACCAAGCTCATGTTTGATGAGGTGTGCGCTGTAAAGCAGCAGCGCTGACTTGGAGGAACGCAATGAGCAACCTGTTGTTGTGGTCCGAGCGCAGCCCGTTAGCCGAGTTCGACGAGCTGGTCCGCCGGACGTTCGGATCTCCCGTATCGGCTTGGCCATCAGTGCCCAGCGGCTTCCGGCCCGCGTCCGAGGTCGCCAGGGACGGCGATGACGCCGTGATCCGGGTCGAGCTGCCCGGGGTTGACGTCGAGAAGGACGTCACCGTCGAGGTCAGCAAGGATCAGCTAGTGGTGCGGGGCGAACGTCGAGACGACCGGTCCGAGCAGCGCGGTCGGATGAACCTGCGTGAGGTGCGTTACGGCCAGTTCCGCCGGTCGTTCACGCTTCCCACGCATGTCAAGGCGGACGCTGTCAGCGCGTCGTACGACGCGGGCGTACTGACCGTGCGGGTGGCGGGCGCTTACGGCGCGACCGACAGCGACGCGCACCGGATTCCGGTTACCGTCGCCGCGGCGGCTGTGCGGCCGGCTGGCGAGCAGCCAGCCTGATCCCTTGGTGGAGCGGACAGGTGGCCCGCCCGCGCCATGGGCGGGCCACCAACCTCTAGGCCGCGTCACGTGTCCAACGCGTTAACCGGTGACCGCCCGATGCGTGTCGAGCACCGCGAGGTCGGCGGCCACCCGACCGGCTCCCCAGCCAGCGGCGTTCGAAACGCTGAACGTTCGCGAGGTCAGCGATGGGAACAGGGACTCGAAGAGTTCATCCACCGCGCGACTGCGCGCGGCGAGCACGGGCAGCAGGTTGCCGTTGCCCAACTCGCTGGCAACCGTGGAGCACGCCGCCCCAGCCGCCTCAGTGAGCCGCTCACCGATCCGCGTGGCGTAGGAGACCAGGAACGACTGACGAAACGACTTGGTGCGGGATTGACCGTACTGGTCGACGTGTCGACCAGCGGCCACCATGGACTGGCTGGCATGTACCAGCAGCGACGTAGTCAGCATCTCCACGATTTCCAGGTCGACCTCGTCGCCCAACACAGTGACAAAGCCGAATGCTTCATGGAATACCGTGCGCGCGCGGTTGGCCGCGGCGACCTTGTGCACCAGAAGTGATTTGGCCGGGACGTATGGCGCGTCGAGCCAGATCCGCCGCCCGCCAGGCACCCCGGGCGTCGTGTCTTCCATGAGCATGGCCCGCTCCAGCGAGTAGCGGCTCATGAGCTCCTGAGCCTTGGCGAAGAATGCCTCAGCTTCCTCGGCAAATTCGGTCGATTCGGCCTTGGCCAGCAGCGCGCGCACCTTGGCTAGCACCTTGGGATCGACTTCGGACGGGGCCCGGCCCCCACCGTTCGTCTCGGCGCCGCCAACCTGTGAACTGCCCGGCGGCGGAATGAGCTCATTCATCGCCGGCAGGTACTGATACAACCCAAGCAGCTCCACCGCGATCGCCACGGCATCGGCCAGGGACAGCCGGTTGCGGGCCGCCCATTGACCCAGGTGCGGTCGGTCGTTACCCCAGCGGACCTCGGCACCCAGCGCCCGCAGCTGCGCCCGCCAGGCCGGCGCTACCGTGGCGTCGGCATAACGCCGCACGTCAGCGGCAAGTAGATCAACCAAGTAGTCGACCGAGGTGGACGACAACCGACGGCGAGCAAACTGCCACAGGTCAATCGGCTGCCAGCCCAGCCGCCAGCATTGCGTCATCGCCTCCAACGCGACCATGTCGACCCCTCGCTCGACCACGGTCGGCATCTCGGCAAGGCGCCCAGCGGTCAGCGTGGCGGCACACTCCGCCGCAGCCGACGCATCGCCATGGGCACAGCGATCAGCCGCGTGAACCACTATCACCACCACCTCCGCCACTGAAGGTGGCGGCGGCCGCCAATCGTTCATATCATGCTCGATTCCGCGCCAGCGCGATTCAGACGAGCTCGTACCTTGAGGCCGCCGCCGCTCTCGCTGCTTGGCCTTGGCCGCCCGTCGTTCCCGATTACGGATACCCACGCGCCCAAGTGTGATCCCCTACCCCGACAGGACCGGGGCCGGCTCACCGCCGCTCAGCGAAAAACTCAGCCAGCTGCGCCGCGCACTCTTGCGCTAGCACCCCGCCGATCACCTCCGGCCGGTGCAGCGCCCGGCGATCCCGCAACAGATCCCATAGCGAGCCGACCGCCCCACTCCTAGGTTCCCAGGCACCGAACACCACCCGAGCCACCCGAGCCAGCCCGATCGCTCCAGCGCACATCGCGCACGGCTCTACGGTCACCACCAGCGTCGTGCCGTCCAGCCGCCACTGGCCGAGCTCACGGGCCGCCGCCCGCAATGCCAGGACCTCGGCGTGCGCTGTCGGATCAGCCAGGGCCTCGCGGGCGTTGTACGCCGTGGCCACCTCCCGGCCATCGGCCGCCAACACGAGCGCGCCCACTGGGACGTCACCGGTGGCGGTTGCCCGGCGGGCGATCTCCAGCGCGCGGCGAACCAGCGCTTCGTCCCTGGCGGCGCGGTCGATCGCCGACAGGAGCTCCCGGCCGCCGGTGGTCACCGATGCGAGAGCACCTCGGTCAACGCGTCGGCAAAACCGCACCGGCGGGCGATCGCGGCGAGCTGCTCATCCGGGTAGAGCTCCCACTCGCCGGCAAGCACCTCCAACTCGTCGGCCGGCAGACCCAGGTCGGCGAGGATAGACATGTCGCCCTCCGGCCACGGCTCATCGTCCGCGGTGTCCTCCGGGGGCAAATCGATGCGCAGCAGGTCCAGCACGTCGGCGGCGATGTCGTAGTCCAGCGCGGCTACCGCGTCCGACAGCATCATTGACACACCGCCGGGGATCGGGCGCAGCAGCACGAAGAAACAGTCGTCCACCGCGAGCAACCCGAGCACCGCCCCAGTGGAGTGCAAGGCTCGCAAGCCGGTGATCGCGCTGTCCAGGTCGACCAGCGCCTCATCGTCCAACATTGTGCAGCGCCAGCGTCCCTCCTCCCGGATCGCGGCAACCGCGAACCCAGGCAGCACCTCATTCTTGGTCCCAGGGGTGTCGTAGACAGTCTGCACGGCCATACAAACACGGTAAGCCCGAACGTGACTGTGCTCCAAACCACAACCGGAAGTTGACCCGATGGTCCGCCAGAGTTCGCCCGCTCATCGGACGGTAGCTGGCGGCGCGTCAGGTCGCCGGCTGGCCGGCTCCTGTCAGGAAGCTGATGAAATCAGCTCAGCGTGAGGTATCTTGGCGGGTACCACATATCCGGCTGTGCGGCATGAAGCCCAACTCCTTGCGGCGGTGCGCGGCTGCGGCCTCACGAGGCGAAAGCACCCGCACGATCGTGCCACCCAGACCGTTGACGATCAGCTCGCCACCGGGCACGGCGGTCGGGTGTACTGGGATCAGCCGCCCTTCCGGGTCTCGGCAGCCGATCACTTGTTGACCGCAACGGTTGCAGCGTCCGGGTACCGGCCCCGGTCTGACTGGGGTGTCGGACATCCGGCTTACCATCGAAATGATTACCTACGCCTTCGCATCCAAGCGAGCCAACCAACACACACCGGCCGAACAAACCTAGTGCCGGCCCCGTAACTCGCGGTGAAGAAGATAGCCGGCTCGCGCCACCTCCGAGCCTTGCCGCGCCGTCCGTGCCACTGGCGGCGGCGACCGGAATTGAGTCGGAGCCGAACGGCCCGTCCGCCACGAGCAACGGTTAGGCGGTGCGATATGCGAGCCGGGTTCCCTGGCTTGAGGGTTTAACGCCTTGCGGGTTCCGGCGAAGCCGGCTCAATGAGTCCAGCCGGCCGGCGTAGGCTTGCGGGTTGTGACCTATCGGCCAATCTGCGTGCTCGGGCTCGGACTCATCGGTGGTTCGTTGGTCCGCGCGGTTTCCGGTGCTCCTTCGGGTCGCAAAGTGTGGGGTGCCACGGCCACCGACTCGACGGCGGACCAGGCAAGGGCCGATGGGTACGATGTCGAGCCGAACGTGGATGCCGCGCTGCAGCGGGCCAACGAGGAAGATGCCTTGGTCGTGCTGGCGGTGCCGCTGCCGGCGGTGCCGGCGGTGCTGAGCAGGGTCCACGAGGTGTCGCCGACGTGCCGGTTGACCGATGTGGTCAGCGTGAAGAGGGCGATGCGAGACGCGGTGCGTCAGCACGCGCCACAAACCCGTTATGTGGGCGGGCACCCAATGGCTGGTACCGAGGAGTCCGGCTGGGCCGCCGGCTCGGCCACGCTGTTCCAAGGCGCCCGGTGGGTGGTAGCGGCCGACGAAGGGCTCGATCTCGAAGTATGGTCCGAGGTCACCGAGCTGGCCTGGGACTGTGGCGCGTTGGTGGTGCCCGCCACCGCCGAGGAACACGACGCGGCGGTCGGCCGGGTTTCACACTTGCCGCATCTGCTTGCGGCCGTGCTGGCCGCGGTCGCCCTTGACGAGGGGCCAGCTGGCGTATCGCAAGGTAAACTCGCCCTGAGCCTGGCCGCCGGCTCTTTCGCCGACGGCACCCGGGTGGCCGGTACTCGCCCTGAGCTGGTGTTGGCGATGTGCCAGGGAAACCGGGAGGGGCTGCTCGCCGCCGTCGACGACGCCCTAGGTCGGCTGGGGGCGGCACGGGGTTCCCTGGCCTCGACCGGAGGGCTGGCCGCGACGGTGAACGCCGGGAACCGGGCACGGTCGCGCTGGGAGGAGACTCGGGCGGCCGAGCCGATCCTGATCGACCGGGATATCGAGTTGGCGCGCCTGCGCGCGCTCGGCCGCCAGGGCGCGGTGCTCGCTGGCTGGCGGTCACCGAGTTAGCGGGCGGCGGCGTGCCCACAAGCGCTGGCGGCAGTCTCCCGTGTCTACAGGCTCACAGGCGCGTGGCCAATCCTGGGTAATCCACCACCAGCCCTTGGGCGTCTACCGTGAGATCGGCGGTGAAGTCCTTGGAGCTGAACTCGACCACCGCGCGGCCGGTATCATTCAGCACCGATACAGTGCGGTAACGCTGCCGCACCAGCTGGACCTCCAGCGTCGGCAGCGAAACGAACACCACCGGGACCAGGTGATCGCCGGCCTCATGGTGCAGACGCAACCGCCGGATGGGCAACGCATTGAACAGCGGGCTGTACTGCAGATCGACATCCACGGCGCCGTCAAACTCAGCTCGGGAACCACCCGAACCGGTGTCAAGTAGCCAGTACCCATCGTCGGATCGGCTGAGGGTCAAAGCTCGTTCGCGCTGAGCTGACGCACTGTTCAGTGAGAGCCGGCTCAGCACGCCGCTCTCCCCAACTGAGAGTCGGTAGGACGCGGTGAACGCCGAACCGTCCGGCGACACTCGGACGACTCTTCCGAACGTCCGCAGGCCGCCTTGGCCGAACAAAACTCGGCTGCTCTCCAGCGCTCGGCCTTCGCTACCCTGCCAGGTGAGCATCATGGTCACCACGACACGGTAACCCGCACGGGGCGAGTGCCCTCCGCAGAGGGTCTCGCAGCCGTGCACGCGACCGCTACTGGGCTGGTGGTTGCTCGGCCGGTGCGTTCTCAGCTGCTGGTGGTTGTTGGTGCTCGGCGGGTGGCTGCGCGGGATCGCCGCCGAAGTTGAAGCTCTTGGCCATCTCAGCAAGAGAGTCGATCTCCTGGTCTTGCCCCGCGAAATGCTCCTTGGCCTGCTCCTCAATCTGGTCGACGATCAGGTCCTTGGCTTGGTTCTTCAACGCGTCGAAGTCCACAGCTGTCCTCCGTGTGTGGATGGCGACCCGGTCGTTCACCGGATGCCGCTTACATCGTGACTTGATACGTCGGTATGGGCCAGCCCTGTGAGTGGCGAGTATGGCTAGCCATACTCGCCACTCACAGGGCCGCGTCCAGACGCAGTCCCTGGAACACCGGCTGCCGCAGCCGCCCATGGTCGGTCCAACCGAGGTGGGTGACCAACGCTACTAAGCACGGTTGGCACCACCGCGCGTCAACCGCGTCCTCTCGGGGTATCGGCTGGGTAAACGGTGAGACCTCGACGGCATACTTTGGCAGGATCTCCCGGAGCACGCGCTGAGCCGAATCACTGGCCAGCCCCGAGCCGACTCGTCCGGCGAAGCGCAGCCCGCCATCGGCGTCCGGCACTCCCAGTAGTAGCCCGCCGATCCGCGACGAGTGGGTGCGTTCCAGTCGCCAACCCCCGACCAGGCAGTCCCGCGTGCGCCGGTGCGCCAGCTTCACCCAGTCTGAGCTGCGCTGGCCCGGGCGGTACACCGATTCGCGATGTTTGGCCACTACTCCTTCCAGACCCCGTTCACGGGTAGCCTCCAGTAGTGCCTGCCCGTCGTCATAGCAGGGTGAGAACCGCACGTTCGGCACCGCGGCCAGATTCAGCCGTTCCAAGGTGGCTCGCCGCGCCGCCAGCGGCCGATCAAGCAAGGACACCCCGTAAAGCCGCAGCACGTCGAACAGCATCAGCACCACCGGTCGAGCGGAGGCCTCAGCCGCTGTGGGGATCCGGTGGAAGCGCTCGGCCAGTGCACTGAATGACGGCAACCCGTTGGCCAGCATCACGACCTCGCCATCCAGCAGCGCGTCGGCGAGCGCGCCTCGGAGGCCAGACAGCTCGGGGAAATGCCGGGTCATGTCTCGCCCGGTCCGACTCGTCAGCTTCAACACCGTGGCGGTGTCCTTTGTGGAGATGTCCGCCAGCAGCCGCATGCCGTCCCACTTCACCTCGTAACACCATTGGGGGCCGACTGGGAGCGGTCCAGGGGTGGCGAGCATAGGGTCCACAGGCCCATGCTGTCAGGTATGCGCTCGGCGAACCTGGAGGAGACCGGCTGATGCGGGCGATGTGGAGCGGCGCGGTGTCGTTCGGGCTCGTCAGCGTCCCGGTGAAGCTGTACTCGGCCACAGCCGACCATGACATCCGATTCCACCAGGTGCACAGTGCCGACGGTGGGCGTATCCAGTACAAGCGGGTGTGCACAGTGTGCGGTGAGGAAGTCGACTACGCCGACATCGTCAAGGGCTACGAGCTCGAGGATGGCGAGCTGGTCATGCTCACCGAGGCGGACCTGAATGCGCTACCGGTTTCCAGCAGCCGAGAAATCGATGTGCTGGAGTTCGTCCCCGCCGACCAAATTGACCCGATGCTGTTCGATAAGAGCTACTACCTTGAGCCAGAAACCAAAGCCGCCAAGCCGTATGCCCTGCTGCGCGAGGCGCTGCGCGAGACAAACCGAATGGCGGTGGTGAAGGTCACGCTGCGGCAGAAAGAGGCCCTTGCCCTGCTGCGAGTGCAGGACAAGACCATCGTGCTGCAAACCATGCTCTGGCCAGACGAGGTACGCCAGCCGGAATTCGAGATCCTCGAAGCAGATGTCGAGCTGCGCCCGCAAGAGATGCAGATGGCCGCTTCGCTGATCGACAGCCTGGGCGCGGATTTCGACCCAAGCCGGTTCTCCGACGAGTACCGGGAAGCGGTGGTAGAGCTGATCGAACGCAAGCGTGCTGCCGGCGATACCCGCCCACCACCCGCCCCAGCCGCCGATGGCGACGTCCAGGGCGACGCCATGACCGACCTGCTCGACGCGCTCGAACGCAGCGTGGCAGCGGCCCGCGCCAGCTCATCTGGTGAAGCGGGGGCTTCGCCTTCGGTGCCGACGCAACGCGCGGAACCCTCGACCGAAGCGAAGCCTTCGGCGCCGGCGCAGAAAGGCAAACCGAAGTCTTCGGAAGGGCGCAAACCTTCTCGCCGCGCCCGCAATCCGGCGTGAGCTCGGCGGTTTCCCGGCTTGTCGAGCTGACGACCGCCGATCGGGATACCATCGCGCGCACCTTGCGGTCGCCTGGGCCGCTCAGCGGCCGGGCGTGCCGGCCCGGATCTACGTGCCGACGGTGTCCTCGCCGGCCAAGATTGAACGCATCCGAGGCTGCGGCGCCACGCTGGTGGTGACCGGGGAGCGTTACGCCGACTCGCTGGCGGCCAGCCAGGAGTGGGCGGCCAGCTCTAACGCCCTGCAGGTGCACGCGTTCGATGCGCCGCAGACGTTGTGCGGTCAGGGTGGTGTCGCGCTGGAACTCGCGGAGCAGGCACCGGGGCCTGGCATCTACCGCCCGGAGCCCGGTGAGCAAGTCGGCGTAGTGCTCAGCGGCGCCAACACCCCCATCCCGCTGTAGCCGCGCTATAGCACCACTGGGCCGTCCGCCTTCCACCAACTAGTAAACTAGAGGGCTGTGGCGTCCGCGAAGCAGCAGTTCAACATCTATCTACCGGCTGACCTGGTGCGTGCGATTAAGCACGCGGCGATCGACGACGGCCGCTCGCTGTCAGCCTACGTGGAGGATGTGCTGCGCGCTCACCTAGAACGCGTGAACGAGCTTCCGGAGCAACCACAATGATCCCGCTGACCATCCCGCTGGCGGCCGACCTGGACACCTCCGCGACGCGGCCTAGCCAGCGCAACTTCGCATACCTGGTCTGCTCTTCGCATGCCGCGGGACATATGCGAAGAGCAGGCTGGATATGCGAAGCCGCCGTGGCCCGGGGAAGTCCGCCGTGGCCCACTGGCGCTAGGCGGGCTTGAGCACGTCGAGCCCGAGCAGCGGGCGCAGCGCTTCAGGAACCACGACCGAGCCGTCAGCCCGCTGATGGTTCTCCACGATCGCCACGATCCACCGGGTAGTGGCCAGCGTGCCGTTCAGGGTGGCCGCCGTCCGGTTGCGGCCGTCCTCATCCCGATACCGGATATTCAGCCGCCGAGCCTGGAACGTCGTGCAATTGGACGTCGAGGTGAGCTCTCGGTAGCGGCTCTGGGACGGGACCCAGCCCTCGCAGTCGTACTTGCGCGCGGCGCTGGCGCCCAGATCACCGGCGGCGGTGTCGATCACCCGGTACGGCACTTCGACGGCCGCCAACATGTCCCGCTCCCAGTTGAGCAACCGCTGGTGCTCGTCCTGCACGTCCTCTGGCCGGCAGTAGGAGAACATCTCGATCTTGTCGAACTGGTGCACCCGAATAATGCCCCTGGTGTCCTTGCCGTAGCTACCGGCCTCCCGCCGGAAACAGGTCGACCAGCCGGCGTATCGGCGCGGCCCGCCACTCAGGTCCAGGATCTCCCCGGCGTGGTAACCGGCCAGCGGTACCTCGCTGGTGCCCACCAGGAACAGGTCGTCATCGCGCAGCCGGTACACCTCGCTGGCGTGCGCGCCCAGGAATCCGGTGCCCTCCATGACCTCCGGCTTCACCAGCACCGGCGGGATAACCATGGTGAACCCGGCGGCAACCGCCCTGTTCATCGCCATGGTGAGCAGCGCAAGCTGCAGCCGAGCGCCGACGCCGGTGAGAAAGTAGAACCGGGCGCCGGACACCTTGGCGCCACGCTCCATGTCCAGCGCGCCTAGACGCTCCAACAGGTCCAGGTGGTCGCGCACCTCGAAGTCGAACTCGGGCGGAGTGCCAACGTGATCGAGAACCACGTAATCGTCCTCGCCGCCCGCCGGTACACCCTCAATGATCAGATTCGGCAGCGCGCGGTGGGTGTCGACGAGCGCCTGATCCGCCTCAGCCTGTTCGCTCTCGGCCGCCTTGACCTGGGCAGCTAACTCCTTGCCGTGCTCGAGCAGCGCGGCGCGTTCCTCGCCAGACGCCCGGCCGATCTTCTTGCCGAGCTGGCGCTGTTCGGAGCGCAGTGTGTCCGCCCGGCCGACGGCGATACGGCGGCGCTCATCCGCCGCCAGCACCGCATCAACCGCCGCCGGGTCGGCGCCCCGGGCACGCTGCGACGCGCGCACCTCGTCCGGGCGCTCGCGCAGCAACTTCAGGTCGATCACAACGTGTTAGCCTAGCTAGCTTGCTCGGGTCCCCGCACCCGGCTCGAAGCAGTCACATATGTAGCGGTTCAACGCTCTCACACATCTGTCGATAAGCGGATGCCCATCGGCTATGACGACCCGGAACGCCGCCGCTCCCGGTACCGGCGAATACGCTCGCAGCACCCGAAGGACCGGACGGCGCCTAGATACCGCCACGCGGTGGGTCGCTTGGCGGGGTCGACGGCATGATGACCAAGTCATGACGCCGACCCTTGAGCCTCCCCGAGCGCCGGAAGCGCACCGCGCCCATCAGGCACCACGGCCGGTCGCCCCACGCCCTGTCCTACAACGACGGCACGTTGGCATCGTGATCGGTCTGTTAGTTGGCGCGGTGGTGATGCTCGCTGCCGCCACGTTGGACGAGCTGTCGGGTACCCGGGTGCCGGTGCTGAGCACACTCGCGGCGGCGCCAGTCCCAGAGGACAGCGAAGAAGCCTCGGTCCCGACCCGGACGGCACCGCCAGCGACCCCTGGCAGCTGCCTGACCTGGCAGCGCACCGACGCCGCCGACGCTGAAACGGTCGACTGCTCTCGTTCACACCTGTTCGAGCAGGCTGGAGCGGTGCAGCTGAGCGGCATCCCAGCCAATGCCGCGATGCCGGACAACCAGCGTTTCCGGCAATTAGTCAATGAGCGTTGTACGCCGCTCGTGGTTCGCTACCTCGGCGGCAAGTATGACCCCAATGGCGCATTCCGAGCCGGCGCGCTCAGACCGTCCCCGAAGAGCTGGGCCGACGGCGACCGATTATTGCGCTGCGGCCTGCAACGGTTCTCGCGCTCCGGCGCGCTCTATGCGATCACCGGCAAGGTATCGGCTCAAGATCAGGCGGACATTCGCCCTACCGGTACGTGCCTGGGCATCGACGGCCGATACATCGGCGACCCGGTGGACTGCTCACTCCCGCACGCCATCGAGGCCGTCGGTTCGATCGACCTCGGCCAGAAGTTCCACGACAAGTTCCCGCAGGTTAGCGACCAGGATGCGTTCCTCCAGCCCGCATGCAGCAAGATGGCCAGCGACTATGCCGGCGGCGAAAAAGTGATCAGCGACAAGAAATTGTCGGTGCTCTGGGATAACCTGACCGTGGAGTCCTGGGCTGCGGGCACCCGGAAAGTAGCGTGCAACCTAGCCGCCCAGTTACCGGATCGCAGCGGGTTCGCGCCCGTCACCGGCTCAGTTAGGGGACCCGTTCAAGTCGGCGACAAGCCGGCGCCGCCCTCCCACTCGGAGGTACCACCAGGTGCCCCGGCCCCCGGGGCCGGCAAGGATGCCGACGTCCCCGAGCCAGACGACGCCGCACCTGCCCCAGCTGAAAGCCAGTCCAACCAGCCATCGCCATCCGAGGCCCCGCCGCCGGTAAAGCTGCCAGACGACAAGCTCCCGGGGAGACCGCCGGTGCTGCCTCCAGTAGAGGAAGTCCAGCAGCCATCGAGGCCTGGGCGGTAACCCAGTAGGCGTGGTTACGGCCCGCTAGTTAGGCGCGCAACGCGGGCTCGTGCGCCCCCGGTCACGTCCCCCGCCAGTGGCGGACCGTCGTCCCAATGCCGAAGCCGCCAGCCCGTAGGATCGTCCGACCTACCTTCGAGCACTACCCGGCGCATAACCGTGCTGAGTCGTCCAAGCCCGACCCTGCATCTCACACGACAGGAAGAACCCGTTCAACGCCACGTCGTGGGCGAACTCCGGCGAGATCAGAAACGGTGTCCCCGCACAGACGCCCTCCCGGCGCAACCCCTCGACCAATCCGACCGGCCCGGCCGGCCAACCCCACCAAACACATCCGGCCCAGCCGGCTGTTGCGGAGCCCGCGCAACCCGCCACCCAGTCTTGATCACCGGGGCACGGTAGCGACCCCCTGGAGCCCACCGAGCAGCGACACCCCGCCACGGCGGGGATCGGTGATCTCGACACGAGAACGTTGCCGGGAATCCTCGCGCGCCGCCGCCCCTGGCTGTCATGCTGAGCACCGGCGAGATGGCGGGCCGTGGGCCGGGAGGCGGAACCGATGTCAGCTCGGTTGGGATGGCGGGTCGCGGTGCCCACGGCCGCGACGGCTGTGGTCGGCTCCGGTGTCGCGGTAGTGATCAACCTGGCCACCGAGTGGAAGACCAACCCGTGGGCCTGGATCGTGGTCGGGGTGTTGACCCTGCTGGCCATGGTGCTGGCGTTGTGGTTAGCGTCGGGGCCTGATCAGGGTGAGGGTGTGGGTGCCGAAGCGTCCAGTGTGTCGATGTCTGGGACGGTGAGGCGGGACAACATCCAGTTCGGCCAGGTCGGCGGAAACGCGACCATCCACCGTGACCGGTGAGGTCTAGACCCTCGACCACGCCGCCGGGCCCGTCGATGTCCGGGACGGTGGGTGGGCACAACATCCAGATCGGTCAGGTCGACGGGGATCTGTCGATCCTGCTTGACCGCGACGCCGTCCGGCTGGAGTACCTCACCCCCACGCCCCCACGGCGGGTCTCCCGCTCGCGGAACTCGCCCAGTCACCTGCTCAACCCGGTGCGCGAGATCGTGGGATACCAGCCGCGACCCGCCGACGAGGCGCTGATAGACCAGTGGTTGGACCAACCCGACGAGGACGTCTCGGTGCTCATGCTCACCGGCCTGTCGGCGGTCATGGGATCCTGAATGCGGACGGCCAAGTTTTTGAGCGGTGATGGTCAGTGGAAGTGATCGCTGGTGGTCAGTGGATCTGCCGACACGATCTTGACCGTTCCTCGCCGGTTACCGGGCGGGGGTCCCCTCCTCGAGTGGGCTGAGCGGCGCCAACCGCACCCAGCCCCCGGGGAGGGGATACGTGAAGTCTGCCGAGGAGATCATGGAAATTCTCGAAGGGTTCGATTTGACCGGGTCGTATCGCGACGCCGCTGAGTTGGCGGGGTGTTCGCCGAACACGGTGGCACGGTATGTGGCCGCGCGTGAGGCGGGCACGCTGGTGCCGGGCCGGCCGGAGCCGCGGCCGAGAGTGATTGATGAGTTTGCGCCGAAGTTGGAGGAGCTTGTTGAACGCTCTGAGGGCAAGATCCGCGCTGACGTGGCTCACGACAAGATCGTCGCGATGGGTTTCAAGGGGTCGGATCGCACCACTCGCCGCGCGGTCGCGGAGATCAAGATGGCGTGGCGGTCCGGGCGCCGGCGGGTGTTTCGGCCGTGGGTTCCCGAGCCGGGGATGTGGGCACAGTACGACTTTGGGGACGGCCCGCGTATCGCCGGCATCGCGACGGTCTTGTTTTGTTTCTGGCTGGCGTGGTGTCGATTCCGGGTGGTGCTTCCCCTGCTGGACAAGACCCAGCCGAGTGTGTTCGCCGCGATCGACACCGCGCTGCGGCGGATCGGTGGGGTGCCCACCTATCTGCTGACCGACAACGAGAAAACCGTCACCGTCGAGCACGTCGCCGGGGTACCGGTGCGTAACCCGGCCACAGTGGTCTTCGCTCGCCACTACGGGCTGACGGTGGCCACCTGCGTGCCCGCGGACCCGGCCACGAAGGGTGGCAGCGAGGCATGCGTGCGGATCGCGAAGGCCGATCTGGTGCCCACCGAGGCCAACCTGCTTGACGAGTACACCAGCTTCGCTGAGTTGGAGGCGGCGTGCGCGGCGTTTTGCGAGCAGGTCAACGCTCGTGCGCACCGAGTCACCCGCCGCGCCCCGATCGAGATGCTCACCCAGGAACACCCTCGGTTACATCCGCTCCCGGCCGCGCCGTTCACCGGCGCGTTCGGGGTGACCCGTACCGTCGGGCGCGACACACCAATGGTCAACTTCGAAACCAGCCAATACTCGGTACCTCACCAGCTCGCCGGGCAGACGGTGTGGGTACGCCGCCATGGCGACCAGATAGTGATCGTGCACGTCGGAGCCGATGGGCCGGTCGAAGTCGCCCGCCACCACCCGACCAACCCGGGAAGCCCACGCATCGACGACGCGCATTTCCCACCCGCCGCGCCCGGCTCGCTAGCCCGCGCACCCAAAGCCACCACCAGCGGCGAGGCGACGTTCCTGGCTCTGGGTGAGGGCGCGGCACGGTGGCTGACCAAGGCCGCCGCGGCTGGAGCCACCCGGGTACGAACCAAGATGGCCGAAGCGGTCGAGCTAGCCGGGCGCCACGGCCGGTCGGTCACCGACCGCGCGTTGGCGGAAGCCGCCGCCGCGGGCCGATTCGCCGACGGTGATCTCACCGCGATCCTCATCCACCAGACCACCAGCGCACCTCATCCGACCCACCAGACCAACGAGAACCACACCCTGGCCCAGGGCACCGCCAGCTGGGCCGGTTTCAGCGGCCCGCGGGTGAGCCCATGAACAGCGACGCCACCACGGCCACCGCCAGCTCAGACCCCGTCGACCTCAACTGGCGGGTGCTGGTGCCCGCCGCTGAGCTCGACGAATGGGCCTGGTTGATCACACGCCTAGCCGGCTGGCTCGACCAGTCCAGCCAGACCACCGCCGCCGAGTTCACCGAGTACTTCCAGGCCAGGCCCACCGTGGAAGCCGCCATCTGGCACCTCGACCAGATCACCGAACGAATCACCACGCTGATCTACCAGTGGGCACGGCAATGACAACTCCCACCCCACCCCCGCTCGACACCGGGCTCGAAGCACTGCTACGCCGGATGCGTCTGCCGCACATCCGCCGCATAGCACCCGAGGTACTGGCCACCGCCAAAGCTCAACGCTGGGACCCCACCGAAGTCCTACGGGCGCTCCTGACCGAAGAAGTCGCCGGCCGCGACCGCTCCTCACTGGCCACCCGCCGCGCCCGAGCCGGATTCCCCACCGGCAAAACCTTCCAGGCCTGGAACGAAACCCTGTCCTCCATCCCCGCCCCCACCCAAGCCGCGCTCCGCACCCTGGAATGGGTCCACCGCAAGGAGAACCTCGTCGTCTGTGGCCCGGCCGGCACCGGCAAGACATTCCTCCTTGAAGCCCTCGGCCACCAAGCCGTCGAATCCGGGCTCCACGTGGCCTGGTTCACGCTCGAAGCCCTCGGCGTCCTCGTCCGCCGACACCGCGTTGATGACTCGCTCACCACAGCCATCACCCGGATCCTGCGCGCCGAACTCATCATGATCGACGACATCGGACTGCTCCCCGTCGGCCCCGATACCGCCGAAGGCCTCTACCGACTGGTCGACGCAGCCTACGAACGCCGCTCAATTGCGGTGTCCTCCAACCTACACCCCTCAGGATTCGACGAACTCATGCCCAAAACCCTGGCCACCGCCACCGTCGACCGACTACTCCACCACGCCCACCTCTGCCAAACCAGCGGAGACAGCATCCGACTCTCCCAAGCACTCACCGGACAGGGGGTGAAAGCCCTCACCTAACCACCCCACGGCCGGCGGCCACCACCCTAGGCAGATCCCATGGCCGCCACCGTTCAAAACTGTTGGCCACCACCGTTCACATCTCACGACCACCACCGTTCAGATCGACATGTCCCTTGACACCGGCCCGGGTGGGGCGGGCAAAACGCGTCTGGCCGGACGTACCGCCACCACGCGGTATCAGTCGCGCTGGGCGGTGGCCCAGGCGGTGCAGAAGGGACCCCGATCGCGCCCGGGGATCGACCGCGAGCCACCGGCCGGGGACCAACCGCTGCTGGTGGTGGCCGATTACGCCGAACGCTGGGCGCTGGGCGTCCTGGTCGAACTGGTGGAGAACCTGCCGCTGGTCTACCCCAGCCGTCGGGTGCGGGTCCTGCTGCTGGCCCGCCCGTCCCCCGGGCTGTGGGACACCATCGCCGCGCAACTCGACCGCGGCGGTGTTCATCTGGCCGAACCGATCAGCCTGGGCGAGTTCACCTGGGATCGGGCTGGTGCCTTCACCGCCGCCGCCACAGCGTTCATCGATCACATCGCGCCCGGACGACCACCGCCCGACCCACGCAACGATCTGAACGATCCCGGCTACGGGTCGGTGCTGGACCTGCACATGGCCGCCCTGGCCGCGGTCTGCGCCGCTGACACCGGTGACCGCGCACCCACCCACGAGGACCTGTCCGAGTACCTGCTTAGCCACGAACGTCGCGGCTGGACCGACACCACCGGCCGCGACCCTCACCGCGAACACGCGATGGAGACCATGGCCTGGTTAGCGACCCTGTTCGGCCCCACCACCGGCCACACAGCGGCGCTCGCGCTGCTGCGCCACGCCGGTATGGCTGATGGTCAGGCCGACGCGGCCCGGCTGCTGACCGACTACGAACGGTTGTACCCGCCGGTGCGCTCCGAAGTGCACGGCTTGAGCCCCACCGCCGTCGTGGAGGTGGCCACCCTGCAGCCGATCCGCCCGGACCGCTTCGGGGAAGACCTCATCGCCGCTGTCCTGCGGAAACAACCCCACGCCCTGGAACTGCTCACCCACCTGACCACCAACACCAACGCGGACTCGCTGAACCGTGCGGCGCTGCGCCGGTGTCTGATCGTGCTCGCCGCGACCGCCACCCGACACCCCACAGCCGCCGACGGGTTGCGGACCCTGATCCGCGCCCGACCCGAGCTGGCCGTCATCGGTGGCGCCACGGTGCTGAACACAGTGGTCACCCTCGCCCCCCACGATGTCGCCGACACCACCGACCAGGTGTTGCCCCGCTATGACACCGAGCTGCTCCAACCGGCCTGCGACCTGGCCCAACGACTCACCGACACCCTCACCCCAGACACCACCCCAGCCGCGCGCGCCCACCGACTCACCATCCTCAGTGTGCGGTTGTCGAACCTGGGGCGCCACGAGCAGGCGCTGGCCGCGACCGAGCAGGCGGTGGAGATCCGTCGGCGGCTCGCGGCGACCAATCCGACGGCGTTCGAACCCGACCTCGCCCAAGGCCTGTGGAGTTTCGCATCGGTACGTGCTGCCCACGCCGCCGAGCTGGAAGCGGCCCTACCGGCCGCCAACGAGTCCGTCGCGCTCTACGAGCGTCTTCACGAACAACACCCGCAGGCGTTCCTAAACGATCTGCGGGGAACGCTGAGCACCTTGGCCGATGTGCTTGCTGGCCTCGCTCGGGTCGACGAGTCAGAGCAGATTCGCCGACGAATCGAACAAATCGACGCGCCAGCAAGCTGATCGGCCTCGGCGCGTAGCTGACGTTCTGTTACAGCCATGCTTGGCTCCGCCTCGGTAGCGCATCGGTCAATGTCCAACCGTGCACAAAAGGTGTCGGGAACGTATCGACTTTCCGGGTCGTCGCCCATCATCGCGCGGGCGGCTATCCGGATAGCGGCACTGTGGCTGACCACCACAACCAGTCCGTTCGGCCGGTCAGCATGTCTGCCCCACAGCTCGGCCGCCACCGGAAGAAATCGCGCCCTTACCTCGGCGGCTGACTCCCCGCCGGGCAACCGCCGATCCAGCTCCCCCGCCACCCAGCCCGCGTAGACCGCATCGAACTGTGCCCGAGCCTCGTGGTCTTCACGGCGAGCACCTAGCGCACATTAGAGTCAGTTTGACCATGCCGGATGAGCACCAACTGTGGCCCAATCCGCAGTAGCCCGCCGTCGTCGTCGGGTTTCATGCCTGGCTTCCCGCGCGGACGCCATCCAGCCACCGGGCCGCCGCGACGAACCGGTCCGCGCTGTTTCCATTAACCGGCTCAGGGCTGTTTCCATTAACCGGCTCAAGGCTGCGCGGACGCGCATCGCCAAGCCCAGCCACCTTGTCCGCGGTTGCGCTGATCCCGTTCGCCGGCTCGAGCGCCCTCGGGTACGAGCCGAGATAGCGCACCCGCAGGCACCGGCGGTGCAGGGCGGCCAGTGCTTCTCCCATCGCGGGCTGCGCCACATGTCCCGTGCAGTCCAGGTGAAACCAGTACTCGTTGCGCAGACCCTTGATCGGTCGGGATTCGATCCGTGTCAGATCAATATCCCGGACCGCCAACTCGGTGAGTACGCTGAGCAACGCGCCCGGACGATTCTCCGTGGTCGCCGCCAACGTGGTGCGGTCCACGCTGGTCGGTGCTGGGGGCGGGCCCGGCGGACAAACCAAGACGAAACGGGTGACGGCGGCGGCGTTGTCGGCGACATCTTCCGCCAGGATCGTCAGTCCGTGCGTCCGCGCCGCTAGGGGCGCGGCAACAGCCGCGTCTACTTCGCCCCGGGCCACCTGGGCAGCCGCCTCAGCCGTGGAGCTGGACATTTTCACCTCGGCCGCAGGGAGGTTGGCGGCCAGCCAATGCCGAGTCTGAGCTTCCCCATGTGGGTGCGAGGCAACGGTACGCACATCGGCCGCCGTCGTACCTGGACGCACCATCACGGCAAACTCCACCGCCAGCAACACCTCACGCACGATAACCAGCGGGGGATCGCAGACCAGCGAGTCCAGCACCGCTGGCACCCCGCCCTCAACGCTGTTCTCGAACGGAACGCACGCCGCATCCGCCTCACCGGAGCGTACGGCGGCTAACGCCGCCGTACTGCCGGCATACGGCAACAGTTCGGCGTCACGGGACTCGGGCAGGCTGAGCAAGGCCTGCTGGGCGAACGTCGCTTGGGGACCAAGGAAAGCCAGACGGGGCACTCGGGCAAGCCTAGCGTCAAGGGGTTCGCAACACTCCCAAACGGGCAAGCTCAACCGCCGATTCTCGAGCTGAACCGCAGCCACATCGCGCCAACAGCCCCCGAACCGCGCTGCTTGCGGCTTCGGAAAGCTTGCCAACCTCGTGGGCGAGCACCATACCGTCGGTCTCGGCTAGCGCACCCAGGACATCACCGGACACCAGCGCACGAGCCACCGCAATCAGCATGTTGAGCAACCCGTGGTCAGCTTGGCCATTCGCGTCGGTGGGCTGCCGCACGGCATGCCTCAGGCCGAGACTGGTCGTGAAGCCAGCCGGTGCGCTGGCGGCGGCTACAACGAAATCGGCTACCTGGTTCACCGTCGGGATGTCGGAAGCCCTCGGCCCGCCACACCGCAGCTTCGGACTGCAACCATGCTCGGCGACCCGACGCACCGCGTTGAGCCATTGCGTGGGATCACCGCCCAGCGGCCGACGCGGCTCGACCACCGCCAGCACATCGTCCGGGACGAATTCGGACACCCGCTCCAGCCAGGTCGAGTCGAGGTCGGTCGGGGCCGCGGTCTCGACAGTGCGCGGGGTAACCAGGTTCTGCCGGGATAGCACCAACGACAGCGCCTTGGGCACCGCACCGAGGCCGGTGTCTACCACCAAGGAGACGTCCACCGGATGAGCCGGCGTGATCTTGGCGAGCTCCGCGACCAGCTGAGGTAACCGAGAAACCGGGCAAACCAACTGACCAGTCATACCACCGTAGTCGCCGTGCCGGGCACTCAAGTAATCTCGCACCACCTCGGCCATCGGCGGCACCAGCCCACGAGGCCCCAACAACGTCGTGTCATCGACAAGATGCGAGAACAAAGTAGGGACGTCAGCTGGTCCAGTTGCCTCGAAATCGCCCACGCGCACTCCCGACACGGCCCGAACCTAACGGCTCGATGCAAAAAGAACCAAAACCGCTGGCCAAAGGCAGGAAAACCCGCCGGCCGAGCAGCTTTCGAAATCAGATCAGCTTGCTGACGAGCCGCCGGTACCGGCCTTGGCGTCCTCGGTCCTCACCAGCCGTGTGACCTTGCGCTCAGCCACAAACGAGAGAAACGGTATGGTGCCGGCCAAGGCTACCAAAGCAGCTCGCACCGGCCGCCAGCGGCAACGCTCCGCGAGTACCAGAGTGCACACCACGTAGCCCATGTACAAGAATCCGTGCAGCATGCCGACGATCGTGGTGGGCCGGCTGATCCCGCCGATGTACTTCAGCGGCATCGCCACAAACACAAGTACCAGCAGCCCGACCCCCGTGACATAGGCGAAGACCCGATAAGCAATGAGGGCGACCTGGCGAGCGTCCATAGCACCTCTGACGATACCCGAGCCGTCGGGGAGCGCTCATCGCGGGCGGTCGAGATTCAGCGGCGCTCGCGTGCCTCGTCCTGCGCGGCGAGCGCGGCGAGCATTCGGTTGTATGCCGCCAGCTGCTCGTCATCATCGTCTTCTTCCTCCGATGTTTCGTCCACCGCGTCCCCCGCCATCCCAAGCGGCCCACCCGATAGTGGATTCGGCGACGGGGGGAACACGGGCGTACCAGCCTCCGGCTCATCCATCCTGCGCGATTCCAGCAGCAACACTCGCCACCAAGCCACCACGAAGAACACCGCAAACAAGGGCCACTGCAGCGCATAACCCCAGTTCTGCACTGAGCCGGTGAGGTGCGCTCTGTCCCACTGCCAATCACCCAACCTCAGGCAAACCGCAGCGGCCCCTACCACCAACAGATGCCCGAGCATCCATCGGGGTGTGAAGACAAAGCGGCGCACCACGCCAGGGTAACGCCCGGCGGGGTAACACCGGCGGACCGCTAGGTAGGCTGGCGGGTGTGAGGGGTGGGCTGCGCGGATGGCTGGCGCCCGGACCGGTCAACCCGCCGCCACCTGACCCGGCGGATGATCTGGCGGAACAAACCCTGATCCGCACCGAGCTGTTCATCGTGCTATGGATCACCCTCGGACTCAGCGCACTGCGCAGTGGGCTATCGCTACTGCAATCATTACTGCGACCCGAGCGGCTTCCTGACCAACATGTCGCGATCAACGCACCGGCCGCCGCTAACCCGTTTATCGACCTCGGCCTGCAGTTAGCGTATGTGCTGCAGCTTCTCGGCTGGGGCGCGTTGGGCGGTTACCTGATCGTCCGAGGCGGGATGGCGCTGCGGGACATTGGGCTGGATGGCCGCCGTCCCGGCCACGACAGCGCACTGGCCGCCGCGCTGGCCGCGCTGATCGGGATCCCGGGTTTGGGGCTGTATCTGGCGGCCCGTGCCGCGGGTGCGAACCTCACTGTGCTGCCCAGCACGCTGAACGACACCTGGTGGCGGCTACCGGTGCTCATCCTGGCCGCCGCCGGCAACGCGTGGGCCGAGGAGGTGCTGCTCACCGGCTACCTGTTGACCCGGCTGCGTCAACTCGGCTACTCGGAAAACGCGGGCGTGCTGGGTTCGGCGGCGCTGCGCGGGTGTTATCACTTGTACCAGGGCTTCGGCGGATTCGTCGGCAACCTGGTGATGGGGCTGGTTTTCGGTCGGGTGTGGCAGCGCACCGGCCGGCTGTGGGCCTTGGTTGGTGCGCACCTGCTGCTGGACGTGGCGGCTTTTGTCGGCTACGCGCTGTTGGCCGGCAAACTGTCCTGGCTGCCCTGACCCTGTCAGCTCCAGCGACCAAACTAACGCAGGGTAACCTGGCGACCCGCGAGGGAGTCCCGGGCCCGGCGCTCCTTCTCAGTCAGCGGCTCGGCTTCCAGCGACGCTAGCGCCTCACCGAGCTCGCCAGCGAAGTTCGAAGCCGGCTCCGCCCACTCCTTGGCATGCATCTCACGATCCACGTCCCACACCGGCACCATCAACCCATGCGCCCGAAACGAACCGACGTAGCGCGACCCGGCACCGAGTTCGAGACGCTCCCGCGCCTGCAGCCGGGCCAACGCAGCCAACAGGCGGTCCTCCGGCTCCGGTCGCACCCAGCGCACGTGTGCCTTTTCACCGGCGTCCACCCAGTACATGGCCCGGACGCCCTCGGCAACCACCGGCTCTGTTGGCTTGACCAATTTGTTGGCCTGCTCCAGCGCGGCGGACGTCTCCCGCGTGGGTTCCTCGCCCTCTGGCAGCCACCAAGAGAAGTTCGGGTGCACCTTGACGTCCAGCCCAGCCTCGGCGTCCACCAGGTCCTGCAACCGCACTGGGCCCTCACCCAGCGACGGCCCAGACACGGCAAGCACCTCGCCTGGTTCGGCGCTCAACGCCCAGCGCAGTGCGCGACCCAGGTCGCCGGAAATATCGCCAGTGCGAGTCTGCACTTGCATGCCGACCATCACTTTACCGTCGGCTCGAACGATGGCCGCCGCCGCGCCGGGCAGCACGCTGGCTAATACGGGCCTGCGATCGCCGGCGAGCGCCCGACCACCGTTTGACAGCGGCAACAACGCCGACCCGGACGGCACGAACTCGCGCAGAGCCACAAAGTCGCATTCGGCGGCAAGACCCTGGAACGGACGCAGCACGATCGCGTCGTCACCGGTTCCGTGACACGCCTTGTAACGCTTGCCCGAACCACACGGACAAGGCCGACGAGGGTTGAGACCGGCTGTCTCGTCGCTACCAGTTGGTCGGCGTGACCCTGTTTTTTTACTCACTGTCTTCCTGCTCACCGTTCTCCTGCTGGTCGCGGCGTCACGGTAGTCCTGTCATTGTTTCCGGTGACAGGCGGCTCCGCTCTGTGAATCCGCGTGAATCCGCGTGAATCCGCGCTACGGCGAGGCCGGCGAGGCTGTAACATCCACTGAACTCACCCGTACCACCCGAGGCAGCGGAACCCGCCGAGGCGGTCCAATCAGCGCAGTGAGCTGACTGACAACCCGAACCGTGACCACAGCGGTCACCGAGGCGACCAGATCAAGCAAGGCATGCTGCACGACGCTGTCGGCCCTGGCCTGCACACCGCTGCGCAACAACCAGCCGGCCGATAGCACAGCTAGCACGACATTGGCCCCCCACAACGCCCACCACACGCGCAGTAGCCGCGAAGGACATGGCCGCTGGTTGGGATCCCGATCGAGCGCCACGTGCTCAATCTCGGCCAACACCGACCCAGGGATCGATAGGTTGATCCCTGGGATCAACCACCCCAACACTACGGAGCGGGGTGTGCGGGCAGGGCGCAGCCCAGCTCGCGCGGCACTCGCCTCCATCGCTCGCACCACCCAGATCAGCAACAACACGCCCGCTACCGCGGTGAGCAGGGCGCTCACCCAGGAAACGGCGGCGACCAGCGCGTCCGAAGCCGCAACCTCCCGAGCGTCCAGCGCCGAGCCCCGGCTGCGCAGTAACAGTACGTAGCGCCAGCACTCAGCGAGCGCGGACAGCCCGGCCAGTACCGCGAGAGCCCGCAGCAGAGCAACAAGCAGGCCGGTCTGCTCGGTTAACTCCTCGGCCGCCGGCCGCGGGGCGGCTGGCTCCTCCTCGCGCCACGGCAGGGCAGGAAAACCCCACCGTGGTGGCGTGAGGTAGCGGGGCGGCCCGAGGTAAGGCGTCGATCGAGCGGCACCAGAGGAGGGGACCGCCGCCGAATTCGGTATTGAAGTCGGCGGCGAAGCCACCCATCGCCTCGACACCAGGAACTGGCCGCAGCGCACGCAAAACGGACCGTCAGCGTCCGGCGGCTGGACCTTCCCGCAGCGATGGCAGGTCACCTTCGCGCACCAAATCCCGCCATTAAACGACCTCCGGCTGGCCCGGCCCGTCGCACACGAGCGGTAAACCGGCCTCGACCCACGCTTGCATACCGCCGTCCACATTCACCACTGGATAGCCCTGCGCGACCAAGTATTCGACCACTCGCGCCGACCGTCCTCCGCTGCGGCAGATCACATACAACGGTTCCTGATCGGCCGGAATCTCATCCAGCCGGGCCGTCAGCTCAGACATGGGGAGATGCTGAGCTTTCGGCGCGTGGCCGGCTACCCACTCGCGAGCTTCACGCACATCCAACGGCCGAGCATCGGCGGGAACCGCCCGCACCGCAACGCTGGGCACCGGAGAGTTGTTCACTCTCTCATAATGTCATCTGCCGCAGTCAACCCAGGGTGAAACCAGCCCGCCGGGGTGAACCCATGGCTAGCCGATGCAATCCCGGGGCCGGGCGCGAACTGACCGGCCCGACCCAGGTGCTGGGACGGCAGTTGGTGCGCCGCCACTGCTCTCTCCGCGCCGGCACCGGTCAGGGCACGAACCTCCATCTCGGCGAACTTCGCGTGTTCGGCCGGTTCCCTGCCGCCAACGTACGTACCGATGACACCGAGCAGGAACGACATCGGAATAGACACCAGGCCGGGGTTGGCCAACGGAAACACCGCGAAATCCGCCGAAGGAATCATTGAAGTCGACTCGCCAGATACCGCCGGCGAGAAGATAATCAAAACCACACAGGTGACCAGGCCACCGTAGATGCTGTACAGCGCGCCCGTAGTATTGAACCGCTTCCAGAACAGCGAGTAAAGCAACGTGGGCAGGTTCGCCGAGGCCGCCACCGCGAACGCCAGCGCAACTAGGAACGCGACGTTTTGGTTGCGCGCCAGAATCCCGGCCGCGATAGCCACCAGCCCGATCACCACCGCCGTCCGCCGGGCCACCGCCACCTCATCATCCGGAGCTGCCGTACCTCCCTTGATCACGTTGGCGTACACGTCATGCGCGAAGGACGCCGAAGCCGTGATGGTCAACCCAGCGACCACCGCCAGAATGGTGGCGAATGCCACCGCGGAGATGATGCCCAGCAGAACCGGGCCACCGAGCTCGTAAGCCAGTAACGGAGCGGCCGAGTTGCTGCCGCCGGGCGCGGTACTGATCCTCTGGGCACCGCCAGCCACCAGTGCCGCGGCGCCATACCCGAGCACCAGGGTGAAGAGGTAGAAGATGCCGATCAACCAGATCGCCCAGACCACCGAACGGCGTGCTTCCTTGGCGTTGGGCACGGTGTAGAACCGCATGAGAATGTGCGGCAACCCAGCGGTGCCGAGTACCAACGCAAGCGCCAGTGAGATGAAGTTAATCTTCGAGGTGATCGTGGCACCGTAGGCCAGGCCCGGACCTAACAGAGCCTCGCCCAGCAACTTGGGCTTGCCTCCCGGCTTAGCGACGACCTGTGGGCTGTTCTGCACGGCCTGGCCAAGAATATCCGACAGGTTGAACCCGAACTTGCCCAGTACCCACACCGTCACACACGCCGCGCCCACTAGCAGCAGCCCGGCTTTAATAATCTGCACCCAGGTGGTGCCCTTCATGCCGCCCACCAACACGTAGACGATCATGATAATGCCAACCGCCGCGATTACCGTACCCTGGCCGAGCGTGTCGCTGTTCGGGACGTTCAGCAGCAACGCGATCAGCGCGCCGGCACCGGCCATCTGCGCCAGCAAGTAGAAGAACGACACCACCAGCGTCGAGGTAGCCGCCGCCGCCCGAACCGGGCGCTGACGCATCCGGAAGCTCAGTACGTCGCCCATAGTGAACTTGCCTGTGTTCCGCAGCAGCTCGGCCACAAGCAGCAACGCCACCAGCCACGCCACCAGGAAGCCGATCGAGTACAGAAAGCCGTCATAACCACTCACCGCGATCGCCCCGGCGATACCCAGGAAGGACGCGGCGGACAGGTAGTCACCGGCGATCGCGACGCCGTTCTGCGGACCGGTGAACGACCGGCCAGCCGCGTAGTAGTCCGAAGCGGTTCGGTTGCTTCGGCCAACCATGAACACGACAACCAATGTGATCGCCACGAAGCCGGCGAAGACACCGATGTTTAGAGCGGGATCGCCAACCCCTTGTTCCGCTAGGTACGCGGTCATCGATCGCTCCCCTCGATCTCGATCCGGATACTCTCGGCCGCCGGATCGATCTTAGCGTTGGCAAAGGTGATGTAAACGGTAGCAATCAAGAACGTGCTGACGAACTGCAACAGCCCGATCAGCAACCCCACGTTCAGATTGCCGGTCACTTTGGTGGACATGAAAGCGGGGGCGAAAGACGCGAGCAAAACGTAAACCAGGTACCATACAAGGAAAACCACGCTCATCGGAAAGATGAACCTGCGTAGCCGGCTACGCAGGTTGGCGAACCCTGGGCTGGCTTGTACCTGCTCATAGATGGTTCTGGCGGTAGGTCGGCGTTTACCCGTGGCACTCACGGTTCGCTCCTTAGCACTTCAGGTGGGGACAAATGGCACCAACAAGAATCATCGCCCACCCACACGGTAGGCCCTCAGTCCGTCATCGAATCAACCGGGCCTAGAGCCGCGCTCGATGCGATGAACGACGAGCGGTCATCTTTACACGATCAACGGTTACCATCACGGCTTGACACGCCCTGATCGCCGGACAGCTGCTGCTCACCACTGAAACGTGCCCGGATCAGTCCTCTGGGTATCATCCGTTCGAGTCGTCGCCCTCTCGCACAGTTACTCAGGGTCTTATCAGAGACTAGCCCTCACCCGAGAGCTCTAACGGATATCGGACTTGGACAAGGCGTCCATCGAATACAGCGCTGCCCGACCAGCGCTATCAGAAGTTGCGGATGCGGTCTTCGCCCAGGCCCAGCCGCTCCGGAGCGTGCATTCGCAACAACAGGCTGGCCGCGTCCGGCAACTTCCGATTGGTGGTCAGCTTGCTGACCACGATCATCGTCAGGAACGCCGCCGGCACGGTGACCGCCGCCGGGCGGGCTATCAAGTAGCCAAACCAGCCACCGGGCGTAAGGCCGAACAGGCGGAGGATCACAGCGGTCACCGAGCTGATCCCGCCCACCGCCAGACCGGCCATCGCGCCGCGGTCAGTCAGGCCATTCCACCAGATACCCAGCGCGAGCAGCGGGCAGAAGGTAGACGCCGCCACCGCGAACGCCAGCGACACCGTCTCGGAGAAATCCAGTCGTATCGCGAACATCGCCAGCGCAACCGGCACGACCCCAGCCAAAACCGCGGCCACCCGGAAGTCGCGCACACTGACACGCCGAAACAGCGGCGGATTCGTGGACAGCACCCCTGCCGCGCTCACTAGCAGCCCGGACGACGTAGACAAGAACGCGGCCCACGCGCCGGCGGCAACCAGGCCACCGAGCAGCGTGGGCAGCGGCCCACCACCCAGCGCGGCCGTCGGTAGCAACAGCACCGCCGCATCGGTCTCACCGCTGACCAACAACTGTGGAACGTAGAGCCGGGAGAACACGCCGAGCAGCGTGGGCAGCAGGTAAAAAGAGCCGAGCATGGCGAGCACGACGACTGTGGTACGCCGAGTCGTCCGGCCGTCCGGGTTAGGGAAGAAACGCACCAACACATGAGGCAGGCCCATGGTGCCCAGGAAGGTCGCCATGATCAGCGAGTAGATCTCAAACAGATGCGTTCGGACATCCTCTTCCTCGGACAGCGGAGTCAGCCAACTGGAGTTGCGGGTGGGGCTACCAGCCGGAACAGGCACGGCGGTGCCGGCCGCGAAGACTAAGGTGGACCCAGCACTCACGCTGTGCCGCCGGCCGGGGTCCCAACGCACAGTCCCGCCGCGTCGCTCGCCGTCGAGCACGCCAGTCGCTTGGAACGTGACCGGCTGGCTCACCTCGAGCAACACAGGGGTCTTGACGTTCACCGTGGTGTCGGTGGGGAACTGCGGTGGGGCCGGCAAGTTGAGCGATCGATGATCACCGCCCACATAGATCAGCAGAGTAATCACGGGCAGGGCCAACGCGGTGAACTTCAACCAGTACTGGAACGCCTGTACGAATGTAATCGATCGCATTCCGCCGAAGGCCACAGCGGAAACCACCACGACACCGGCAATTACCACGCCGCTCCAGGCCGGCACCGCGGGCACCACGGTGGCCAACGTGAGCCCCGCGCCCTGTAGCTGCGGCAGCAGGTAGAGCCAGCCGATAACGATCACGAAGATCGCGCAAAGCCGCTGCAGATTGATGTTGCGCAATCGGAACTCCGCAAAGTCCGGAACACTGTAGGCACCGGAGCGGCGCAACGGAGCAGCAACGAACAACAGCAGCGCCAGATAACCCGCCGTAAACCCGATCGGGTACCACAGCGCGTCCGGGCCGTCTTTCAGGATTGCGCCCGCGACACTCAGAAACGACGCCGCCGACAAGTACTCCCCTGAGATAGCGCCCGCGTTTGCGAGTGGCTTGACGGTGCGTGAGGCCACCAGAAAGTCAGACGTGTTGCGGGCGAGTCGCACGCCGAATGAACCGATCACAATGGAGGCCACGGCGACCAGCGCGATCGCGGCTAGGGATACCATGGACGCCATAGTCATAGCGCTAGCCTACGATGTCCGCGTGTCGCTCGATCCGATCGCCCGGCAACGGAAGCTGACTATTCAGTTCTGGATGTGGTCGGCGAAGACCCGTTCCAACCGTTCCGCGGCTCGAGTATGCATCCAGCCCAGGGCCAGCATGAACGGATAAGCAAGCACTCCAAGCAGCAGCCACGGCAACCGCATGCCGAGAACCTCCATCCGTCCCAGCACCGGAAAGATCACAAACAGCGCGGGTAACGATCCGAGCGTGATCAACGCGATACCGCCGACCCGGACGGCCAGAGCCAACTGCGAATTAATAAGGCTGGAGCTGAGCACCTCGCCAACCTGGGTAAGCTCTTGGATCTCGACCACCGTACGCACCGGCCGAGTTCTGCCCTTTCGCTGCGAGAGCACCACGCGTACCCGCTTACCCGGGGTCAACTGCTCGCCCGCGACGCAGGCCGTACTCGGAGAGGCTGAGGCGGTCGCCCCGAGGCTAGGAGGCCTGCTTTCGTCGGTGGCACCCGCCTCGGCGGTACCCTCTGCCTCGGCGGTATCCCCTGCCTCGGCGGTATCCCCTGCCTCGGCGGTACTCACTGCCTCGGCGATTGACATGGCTAGGGATTCGGGCACGGTTCTACCACCGGCACCGACGCCGCCCAGCGGTAAAAGCGGATCCGATGGCTGAGGCCTAGCCGGCATCGGCGGCTCGGTCGGGTCCTGCCTCGGCCGAGGGAACTGGTCGGTTAACTCAGCGGCGGAGGCCGCGCCGGGACCCGGCGTGCTGATAGCGTGTTTCGGTACATAGTCCAACCTTGGGTCACGGCCCTGGCCGTCCGGCCGGGCATGCCGCCCGTCATCGCCCGGCCGGCGCGCCCCGTCGGTTAGGCGTCCGTGGTCAGCACGCACCCAACGATGCAGCTCTTGGCGCATCCCCACGGAGGCGATGTCCGGCATGGCATCCTCTTCTGGACCCCCCCATCGCTGGTCTACCTCTAGCTCCTCGGTGCCTGGACCGTCCGTCGTGTCCTGCTCGAAGCCAACCGGTTGCGGACGGCCCTCATCGCTCATGGCTCAGCTCCACGCTCGGATTTCATCGCTGGCTCCACGCCTGCTTCGTGGCACGGACTAGACGATCTTTGAGCTCCCGCGTGTGCCGGCGGCTGACCGGCAGCTCAGCGGTGTCCGATCCAGAACCGATCCGCACCACGTAGCCTGATCCAGACAACCGCAGTTCGGTGACCAGGGGCAGCGAAACCAGATAAGAGCGGTGGATACGCACGAACCCAGCGTCACGCCAGCGATCTTCCAGCACCGAAAGCGGGATGCGCACCAGGTGGCTCTTGTTATCGTTGGTGTGCAGTCGGGCGTAGTCGCCCTGAGCTTCGACGTAGCGGACCGCGGAGCGGGGCACCAGCTTGGTGGTGCCCGCAAGCTCGACCGGGATCACCTCATCGTCGCCTGGGTTGTCGTCGCGACCGGGATCGGCGCTGGGCACGACCCGGGTGGACAGAATCCGGTCAAGTGAGTGGCGTAACCGCTCTGTCCGAAGCGGCTTGAGCAAGTAGTCGACCGCACCGACCTCATAAGCATCCACCGCCCGGTCGTCGTGCGCGGTGACGAACACCACAGCGGGTGGGACCGCCATTGAGGAAAACACCCTCGCCAGCTCCATACCGTCTAGCCCCGGCATCCGGATGTCCAGAAACACCACGTCCACATCGGTGCTGCGGGCGATCGGCGCCCCAGTCACCGGATGCCTCGGCACCGGTAAGTGAGCGGCCCCGGATGGACCACCATCCCGGGGGCGCTCTCGCGTGCTGAGCATGCGCAGCGCGTCGTTTGCGTTCGACGCGGTGAGCACCGTTCCGACGCGCTGGTCTTGACCGAGTAGGAACGCGAGTTCGTCGAGCGCCGGCTTCTCGTCATCCACAGCTAGAACGACGAGTCCGCCTGAGACATCTGCGTTGTTCACGATCTCCTCATCCTGCACACTCGGCGCTGCGAACACCATCATCGCACCGCGCCCTCGATCAGCGGAGTCTTTCGGCTCGAACTATTTGGCGGTGATTGCCGTCTAGTGCCAGATTCCAGCCGACAATCACCCATCCCCCCGACCAGTTCTGGGCCGCTACTGCCGAGCCACACTGTCATAACATCCACCGCCATAACATCTGCCATAACATCTACAGCCCGAACCGAGCCCACGCGGCGCGAGCCTCGGCCGCCGCCAACAGCTCCTCGACAAAACCGGAACGGTCAAGCATGCCAGGAACACCAGCCAGCCCGAGCCGGGCCAACAACGGCTTGCGGCCCTCGATGAGCACCGGTTCGGCGTCAGGGAAGCGAGTTGAGATGACCTCACGGAGAGTACCCAGCCCGTCAACCAGTCCGCGCCCCAGTGCGGCCACGCCAGTCCATACCTCGCCGGTAAACAACTCCGCGTGGTCCGCGATCAGACGATCACCCCGACGCTGCAGGACCCAGTTCTGGAACTGCTCGTGCAGCTGAGCCTGCATATCGGTCAACCAGACCACATCTTCGGGGCGCTCCGGCAGGAATGGGTCCAGTCTAGACTTGTGGCTGCCGGCCGTGTAGATCCGGCGCTCCACGCCGAGACGCTCCAGCAGACCGGCCAGTCCGAAGCCCCCGCTGATCACCCCGATGGAACCGACCAATGAGGTGGGATGAGCGTAGATCTCGTCGGCCGCGCATGCTAGCCAGTACCCGCCGGATGCCGCGACGTCCTCACAGAAAGCGAGCACCGGCACCCCACGTTCTCCGGCCAAACCCCGAATCCGATCCGCGACCAGGGCTGACTGAGTTGGCGCCCCACCCGGAGAGTTAATCTGAAGCGCTACCGCGACCAGCCGGTCGGTCGTGAACGCGCGCTTGAGCACCGGCTCAACCGCGGTCAAGTTGATCACGGAGCGTGCGACCGGGCTCATCGCCGGCGTGATCAGACCATGCAGCCGGACCACACCCACCACGGAACGTTCAGCCCGCTCGCCGAACCGCCCGGGGAGGCGCTCGGCAACGGTGCTCGGAAGCCTGTGCAGCAAGGTTGCCATACGTGCACGCTACGCGTGCCCGTGAGTGGCGAGTATGGCTATAGCCATACTCGCCACTCACGAGTCGCGCGGCGAGATCACACCCGGATGCCGGCGCGGAATTTCGGCACCCGAAGCGTGATCTTCGTGCCGGCCCCTGGCGCGGTGTCCACAATCAAGCCGAAATCGTCGCCGAAAGCCGAGCGCATGCGATCATCAACGTTGCCAAGCCCAACGTGTGCTCCAGACAGATGCGCGTCGGACATGTCCTCGCGCAACCGACGCGGATCCATCCCGACGCCATCGTCTTCCACGCTGATCATGCATTCGGCACCGGTGTTCTCCGCCACGATGGTGATGGAACCGCCATCCGGTTTGCCGGCCAAGCCATGCCGGATCGCATTCTCCACCAACGGTTGAAGCGCCAGGAACGGCAGCACGACCTGCAACACTTCCGGGGCGATCCGCAGCTGCACGTTCAACCGGTCGCCAAATCGGGCCTTTTCCAACGAGACGTAGCGTTCGATATTGGCCAACTCATCCTGCAAGGTGGTGTACTCCCCGGCGCTGCGGAATGAGTACCTGGTGAAATCGGCGAACTCCAGCAGCAGGTCACGAGCGCGGTTCGGATCGGTTCGAATGAACGAGGCGATGGTGGTCAGCGCGTTGTAGACAAAATGCGGCGAGATCTGCGCGCGCAGGGCGCGTACCTCAGCCCTGCTCAGCCGAGCGCGGGACTCGTCAAGCTCCGCGAGCTCAAGCTGGCTGGATACATAACGGGCAACCTGCGCGGTGGCCCGCAACAGCACCGGCCCGGCGGTGGTAGCGGTCAATGCTCCGAGCGTGCCCACGATCCGGCCTTCGACCTCCAGGGGTACCACTACCAGGCCCCTCGCCGAGCAGTCCGTCCGGCCACAATCGATCGCGCTGTGTGAGGCGACCTGCTGACGGCCGGTGCTAACCACCTCTTTGGCCAGCTGGGTGACATCCATCGCGTGGTGATCGCTCTCGCCATCCCAGGCAAGTATATCCGGCGACGCATCGGTCATGGTCAACCCGCAGGTCTCCAGTAAAGTGCGCAAATAGGGCAGCGCGAACGCGGCGGACTGCCTGGACAGTCCCTCACGCAGGGCGGGTGCGGCGAGCGACACGGTGTGCAGAGTGGAGAAGGTGGCACGCTCCAGCGGAGTGGCGAAAGCCCGCCGACGGGCCCGCCACAGCAGCAACAGAGCGACCACAGCCACGATAATGACGGTGACCAGCAGCGCGAGCAGGGCGCTTGTGGATATCTGCAACTCGGCCACAGCTCATCTCACCAGGCGTGAGAGCCGACGGTCAGCGAGGGGTTTGCCACCGGTTTGACAGGTGGGACAGTACTGGAAAGACCGGTCGGTGAACGACACCTCCCGGATCAGATCGCCACATGATGGACAGGGCAGCCCAGTGCGGGCATGCACCCGCATGCCAGACCGCTTCTCGCCCTTGAGCCGCGCGGGGTTGTTGTTGCCACCTGTGTAGCGGGCCATGGCATCGACCAGAACCGAACGTAGCGCCTCGTGCAGCACGGCCACCTCAGCCTCGCCCATCCGGCCGGCCACCGCGTACGGGGACAGCCGCGCGGCATGCAGGATCTCGTCGCTGTAGGCATTGCCAATGCCGGCGAGCACGCTCTGGTCGGTGATCAAGTTTTTGATCCGCTCGGTGCGCCCGGCCAGCAGTCCAGCCAGTTCAGCGCAACTCACGCTGAACGCATCCGGCCCGAGCCGGGCAATGCCAGGCACCTCGGCCGGGTCGGCAACGAGGTATACCGCGAGTCGCTTCTGGCTACCCACTTCGGTCAGGTCGAACCCCGGCCCGCCCGGCGAGTCCAGGTGCAGTCGCAATGCTAGCGGACCCCGTCCAGGCTTCGGCGACGCCGCCGAAGCTGATTCATGCCAGCGAAGCCACCCCGCGCGGGAGAGGTGGATCACGAGGTGTAAACCATCGCAGTTCAAGTCAAGGAACTTACCGTGCCTGGCAACCCCGACAACCTCTCGACCAGCCAACTCCGACAACGCGGGTTGAAAGGTCTTGAGCGCGCTCATACCCGCCGGATCGGCCCTGGCCACCCGATGTCCCACGGCGTGTTCACCCAGGTGATCAACGAGCGCTTGCACCTCGGGCAGCTCGGGCATGCCGCTAACTCACCAACTGCAGCGGGCCCTCAGCCCACGCGGGAGTGCCCCTCGTCCGAATACTGCGGATGATTAACTTGGTTTCTTCCCGTGCCCGCGTCACTCCGCGAACCGTGCCGACCCAATGCTCACGATCTTTGTCGTAGCTACCTGGCGTCTGCGCCACCAATGTCCACGGCCGACGTAACAACCAGCGAACCGGAAAGAACAATAATACGATCACGGCGGCGAGCTTTATCCAGAAGGGAATGGGCACCTCCGCCGACTTCCAACTCAACAGAGCCAGATAAAACAGAGCGAGCGTACCCACAATCACGATAGCGGCTGGCCGGCCGCCGTCCATGTCGTGCTCGAAGTCGTCCCCGGTGGCCGGCATCGTCCACACCATCCGCCGCCGCACAGTCCAGGTTCGACCGTCCGTTCCCGTGACCAACTTCGCCATGGCTTGAGTTCCCCGCCGTCCTTGTCACCGGCCCGAAACACCATCCGATCAGCGCGGGCCACCGCCCCCACTCTCCCACACCTGCGGCCAGATGCAGCAGAACCGAACGGCCACCGCGCGTTAGCCACCTTACCGGCTCGAGCGGCTACCCGTACCGGAGCCGAGAACACTCGACCGAGTCACACCAGAGCCTACGCGGGAGTCCGCCCAGGCGGCTCGAGGTCAGCCAACTTCCGAGCAACGACTCCAGTGTAATACAGCGGCGTACCGTTAGTGGCCAGTCGATGCTGATAGACCTCAGTACCGACAACCTCGAGCGAGCCATCTCGAACGGCGGCTTTGAGCAGTGCGGAGAAACCCGAGTGATCGGATTCCGAAAGGAAACCTTCCTTGATCGTAAATACCAACCAACCACCATCGGCAAGCAGATTGAACGCCGCGCGAAGACATGCCGGCGGAATATCGCCGAAGCCTAGCGCGGCAATGCAGGTGAGCGCGTTGAAGCGGTATCCCCGCATTATTCTCAGCCGATCAGCGGGTAATGCCGTCATATCCACCACATGATACTCGTCGTAGATACCCGGCCGATCCCTGGCGGCGGCGCGCGCGGCCGATTCGAGGATGTCCACGCCGATCACAAAATTCACGCCAAGCTTGCGCAGCTCCTCGCCCATAATTCCGTTGCCGGCACCGAGATCGAGCACCCGCAATTGATTTGGCGCCACTCCAGCAAATTCTAACTCGATGCGCAGAAAATCGCTCATAAACTTCGGTGAGCTACACTTCAAAATCTCGTAAAAAATCTGCTCGTACAGCCCCGGAAGTTCATAGATTTCCGCGTAGTCATGGAATCTGATCTCACGCCAGCCACTATCGGCCGAGTGCAGAACTAACCACTCGGCGTCTTGGTCATAGGCGAGTGAAGGCTCGGGTAGCGCAATACGGTGCCGCAGGGCTGGACCAACCGACTTTGATCGTGTCGTCGGCAATGTCGTCGATGGATATTTCTGACCCATTAACCCAGGTTAACACATCAATCGCCCGACCGCGATTCATGGCAAACAGCCCGGGCCCCACGCGGCATCCCAACCGAATGAGGCCAAGGCTGTTCGCCGATTCGATCACATCTAGCAGTCTCGACCCGAGTTGATACAGTCCGCGGCCAGGTCGAGCACTTCCCTCGAAGCAATGTTCTCGAAGTCGGAATGATCTGTACGCGGATCGTGACGTTGATCGGGGAACGTGTCCACCGCGAAGTCACGCCCATGGGGACGATCGTAAGTCAAGGTAACCCGCAGTTGCGGAATCGCCCGGAAACCACGCTTGCATCTCCCGTTCTCTCTCGGGAAGATGACATGCGAGCGATGGTCCTTCGAGTCCAGATGCCGGCCGTCCCAACAACTCGGAAAGTCGAGGATTCGCATGAGTCGACTACCTTCGGGACACAGTGGATACTTATCAGTAATTCGATTAGTGAAGCCGGTGCAGCTCCATTTCGCGTTCGCGTTCTTCTTGCCGTTCGTCCTCGCCTTGGCGTCGCCAGTGATGATCATCAAATTATCCGGCATTGAGATCACTTTGCCGGTCGCACTACCCAGAAAGCGTAGCTCGGCGGACGCCGGGCGCAGGATACGACCAAAGTTGCCGTCCTTGCCACCGCCGTCGGCGAAAACGTCACCGTCTTGGAACCGAATGTCCCGCAGCACTGGCCAGAAGAACGTCGACTGATTATTGCGGTCACAGGTCGTGCCGGCGGCATGCAGAGTTCGGTCGTCGGAGAACGCGTTGGTCGAGAGGTTACCCACATAGTCGTGAATATGCTGAGCGCCGTTTCTTTTACCCGGAGTCACCATGTAGTTGTCGGAGTTGCGATGGCCATTCTCGTTGGTGCCACAGCGGGCCAGGAAGCTGCCGCTCGAGCCGGCTCGGCGCTCTTTGGTGGGATCCGCGCCAGGAGTTACCTCTCGGATATCCACGAACTCGTTACCGTCCGCCGGGCCGGCTTTGTCTCGGCCCGGAAACTCCACATTTTCCTTGTCCTTGCGATTTTTTCCGCGGTGCTTCCGGCCGTAATCATTCAGCGCGGCGCGATCCTCGGCCGCGCCGCGGCCGCCGCGCGCCGACGCGGTTCCGGTGACCAGCACAATCCCACCGGTGACCAGCACAGCTAGCACCAAAGCCAGAATGCGAGTTGGCCGAGGAATTCGATGTCGCCCAGGTCGTATCATCATGGTCAACTCCTCATGCCGGGGAGAGTGAGGATCATCGGCCGGTGGCGCCGCGGTTGGCGACGGGCGGCTCGGAAAAACCCGAACACGCATAGGGCGGCGACCAACACCACCATTCCCAGAACCGTGCTGTAGGCGCGGCCTTCGGACGGCTGGGCTGGTGCAGGGGCCACCAGACCGGTGCTTTCCAAGTTCCGAATCTGACCATTGAGCACGTCGGCCGCGCGCACCGCGACAGCACGCACCAACGTGTTCTGGGTGATGGAGAGCACCCGGTCGACCTGCGCGGCAGTCGCGGTGGCACCGGAATGCAGCCGGTTCACCAGGGTCCAGTCGTAATCCGCTCCGGTTTCCCCGGACAGCTCGGCCATCCAGGCCTGCTGCTCAGGGGTGGGCAGGCTCGGCAGCACCACACCGAGCTGACCCGCCGTCGCACGGATCGGGCCAGCCAGCTCACTGTGAGCGGTCACCAACGTGTCTGCCGCCGCGCGAACCGCGTCAGCGTCGGCCATCCGCTGCGCCTGCTGACCCAGTGGCACCTGCCACAGTGCGGCCTGCCGGACGGCCACCAGCATGGCCCGGTCGTCAGGCCCAAGCGGACCGTAGGAGGTGGCGGACCAGCCGCCATCGGAACCGGTCGACGCACCGCTGCGTTTCGGTGTGGCGGCCGGCGGGTATGAGAACCACGCGAGGGCCATCATCGCCAGTCCGGTGGCGACCGCTAACACCGCGTTCAAGCGGACAGGCCGAGGTGGATCGGGGAGCACAGCAAACTCACCCTTCCGTACGAGTTCCGAGAGCAGGCCGGAAAAATCACGCGGGGAGCGTCGAACCTGCTCGCGCGGGCCGGGGAGACCAGGGGAGCTGACCCACGCGTTGGCACATTAAGGAGCCGTGCCAGCGAGGTTGCCGAAGCTGAGAACGATAAACCCCGATGGTCAGCTTAGGGCGCCCAGCGACGCGTCACTGCCCCACTTGCGCGTGTCCGTTGGGCTAACTGACCTACACCATGCTCAGGAACTCTCTTTTTTTCACTGCGCCGCATGGGTTATCTGGCCACTCACAGATTGTCACCTCACGCACGGCGCGCAACGCTGTGCCGGGTGCAGCAACCACGACCAAACCCGTTCCACCGCTACCGAGTGTTGTTGGCGGTGTCCCCGGAGCGCGCTACGCCGACGCTGCTGCGCGGACTGCGCACCCATGCCTTTGACCTGACCGTGATCCACGACCACGCTGCGCTGGTCGATGCGGTGCGGTCGGCCCAGTACGCGGCCGTGGTGTTGGAAGTCGGGTTGACCGGATTCGACCTCGGCACCACGCTGACCGGCCTGTCTCGGTTTGCCCCTGACACCCCACTGATTGCGTTGACCAGCCGGGAAGCCCGGGAACACATCGTTGCTGGCCTGCGTGGCGGACGGGACGACTTCTTGACCTTCCCATTCGGAGCCGACGAGCTGATCACCCGGCTGCGGCTGCGGGTGCGCGATCAGCCCGTCGAGGAAAGCTCGGTAGCCCGCCGAGGCGACATCACGGTCGACACCGCGCTGGGGCTGGTCAGTGTGGACGGTCGGCTCGTGCCCTTGACGCCCACCGAGTTCGCGCTGCTCACGATCTTGATCAGCAATCCGGACCAGGCACTGTCTCGCGAGCAGCTCACCTCGATGCTGTGGCGCGACCCGCCGTCGTCCAACGTCGTCGAAGTGTACGTCGGCTACCTTCGCCGCAAGCTGGGGCCAGAGCGGATCCGCACGGTGCGCGGGGTGGGATACATGCTGGAGGAATGAGCGCGGAGCCCCAACTCAGATGACTTCGCATACCTGGCCTGAACTTCGCATACGTTGGGTGGCATGCGAGGCGCGGGCTGGGTGTGCGAAGTCAGGCGCTGTCCCGGTCAGCTGATCCGTTTAGCGGCTAGCCGCTGAAGGTTCGGCCAACGTACGTCGGTGGCCCAGCCGAGCTGCTCGAACCAGCGGATCACCCGGGCGCTCGAGTCGATCTGGCCGCGCAGCACGCCGTGCCGAGCGCACGTCGGGTCGGCATGGTGCAGGTTGTGCCAGGACTCGCCGAACGACGGGATAGCCAGCCACCACACGTTACGGGAGCGGTCGCGGGTGGTGAAATGCTCGGCGCCAAACACATGGCATACCGAGTTGATCGACCAGGTGACGTGATGCAGTAGCGAGACACGCACCAGGCTAGCCCAGAAGAACGCCGTGAGCGCACCGATGAACGACCAGGTCAGCAGCCCACCGAGCAACGCGGGCGCCAGCAGCGAAACCGCCACGAGCCACGGGAAGTAATCGTGCAAACGGCTGATGTCACGGTCGGCAACCAGGTCGGGCGCGTACTTCTGCCGGTTGGTGCGCCCCTCATCGAACAGCCAACCGACGTGAGCATAAAACAAGCCCTTGATCAGGGCTTTCCAGTCGTTTCCAAAGCGCCATGGCGAATGTGGGTCGCCCTCGGCGTCAGAGAACTTGTGATGCCGGCGGTGTGTCGCCACCCAGTCGATCACCCCCATTTCCAGCGACAGACTGCCCGCCACCGCCAAGGCGATCTTGAGGGGGCGGACGGCCTTGAACGAACCATGTGTGAAGTACCGATGGAAGCCAACCGTGACCCCAAGCCCGGACACCGCATACATCACCACGAAGATCGCACTGTCACTCCAGCCGAGCATCCCCGTGGTCCACGCCAGCGGGACGGCGGCAAGCAAGGCCACAAACGGCAAGACGACGAACAAGGCCAGCAGGATTCGCTCCAGCTGGCTCTTCGACTCCGGCTCGAGGTCTGGCTTGGCTGCCGGTACGGCTTGGGGTGCGGGCGCTGAGCTCATCTGATTCCTTTGCACGAAGCTTCTTCGTTCGGACAATTTGCTAGACTCCGCCTTAGGCTCACCTTAGCTCGCCTAAGGCGGAGTCTAGCAGCGGATCGTTATAAAAATGCGTCACCGCTCACCCCTCCACCTGGCGGACGATCGTGTCATCCAGTCCGGTACGCCGTCCGCCAACTAGCCGAGAACGAGAGTGTCCCCCGCCACCAGTGGCAGCATCGGATCGGGAGTGACTGACTCGCCGTTCAGCTCGACCGCTGAAAACCGGCTCAGCCCGTAAGCGGCGGCAACCTCGGCTAGCGTCGCTGCCTTGAGCAGCCGAGATTCACCGCGCACGACAGTGATCTCCGCCAGGGCGCGTCGGCGAGCAGCCTCGTAGTCCGCTGGCAGATTGACGTTCACCACCGAGTCCAGCCGGGGATCGTGGCGGGCGAGTTCAGGGTCAGCGAGCAGTTCCTCTTCCGTTAGCAGGCTCGTCACGCAGCGGTCTGGCAACACACTCAGCCGCAACTCACCTTGAGCGACCAACGTCGCGAACAGCTCGGCCAGCGCGGTTCGGTACGCCGCCGCCAGCGGCTGGCGGAAACCCCTCGCTACCGGCAGTACCGCGTCTACCCCAAAGGCAGCGAGCCGGCGCAGGACCGTGCGCACAAACGACGGATGCAACAACGGCAGGTCGGTCGAGCAAACGAACGCCGCCGGGGCGTGCTGAGCAACCGCTGACAAGCCGGCGGCGATACCTTGCATCGGGCCCAGGCCCTCACGTGGATCGCTGACTACCCGCACACCCGTGGGCAACTCCGGCAGACTTTGCCCGGGAGCACCGACAACCACAACCGGACCGCTCACAGTTCGGGCCAGCAGCGCGGCTGTCCGATACAACAGCGTGGAGCCGTGCCACTCCAGCGCCGCCTTGGACCGTCCCATCCGGGAGGAACGCCCACCCGCGAGTACGACTCCCGCAGCGGCCGCCATCCGCACTTCGGCAATGCTAGTGGCGATAACCGTAGCGTCCTCGCTGTGGACAACCATCATCGTGGGACAACTCCGCGACCGACCGAGGCTGATACCTACAGCCTGACGCCGCATCCGGAGGGCGGCTGGTACCGCCGCACCTGGACCAGCACCGAACAGATCCGCACGCTCGATGGCCGGACCCGGCCGGCCGCCACGCTGATCCAGTTCTGTCTGCCGGCCGGAGAATGCTCAGCTTGGCACCGGGTGGGCTCCGACGAGATATGGATCTGGAACGGAGCTGGCCGGATCAGCCTGCAACTCGGCGGAGCCGGCCCACATCCGATTCCTGACATGGTACGGGTGCTCGGAGCAGGCGCGAGCAACGGTGAACTGCTGCAGGCCCTGGTGCCGGCTGGGGTCTGGCAGCGCACCCTGCCCGCTGACGCCGTTGGCCTAGCCAGCTGCCTGGTCTCACCCGGGTTCGACTTCGCCGACTTCACCCTTGGCCCACCGTTCTGAGCGAGACGGCTCACTTTGACCGCGCCCTCTAACAGGGCCACAAGAAGACATACCAGGCCGTAAAATCTCACGTGGTGGATCTTTCACCGAAAACAGATCGGCCGACAGCACTACAGAAAGTGAGAACTATCCCTCCCATCTCAGAGAAGCAACGCAGATTTGTTCGCCTACAGTTCGACACGATTCCGCTGCCTCGCGATCAAGTAGCGCGGATACTGATCGAACAGGGCATTCCTGAGGATTTAGTCGATTCTGTGGCGCGAGAGGCGGCTTGAAACAGTTCCACGAGCAAGGGCAGCAATCCCCGAGTAATCCCCCGAGTCCGCCTAGCTCCATACACACGTTTTGTACGCCGCACACGTGCTGCAGCCTGTGCGCGGCGTACAAACGGTGTGTGAGAGCTCAGCCGTCGGGAGCGCTACCCGAGGTCGGCTGACGCGGTGAAGCGGACCTCGGGCTTGGTCAGCCGGTGCAGCTCGAGCACCCAAAGCTGGTTAGCTCCCGCGCGCAACAACGGACCAGGTAGATAGAGGGTGCGCTGCGGCCCCAGATCCCAGTATCGGCCGAGGTTGAAGCCGTTGACCCAGGCCACACCCTTGGTCCAGCCCGGCAACGCCAGATGCGTATCGGCCGGCTCGTCAATCTCGAAATGCCCGGCACACAGCACCGGTCCAGGCGTATCCGCTCGAGCCGCGTCGGCCCGCGCCCAGTCCAGCTCCTCCAGGTTGTCCAACGACAGCGGGTACATGACCAGCTCGGTCACCGACAAACCACCGAGGGTGATCATTCCGAGGATCCCCTTCGGGTCGGTCAGGCTTGAACCGAAGTTGACCCGGCCTTGGTTTTCCACCAGCACGTCGACCCGAACGACCCCGGGCGGCAGATCTAGCTCGACGGTGGTGGTGCCGGCGGCCCGGTCCAACACACCCTGCTCGAGGCCGTCCACCAACACCTGGCCCCGGTCCCGGATGCCAGGCACCCGCAGAGTCGAGCGACCAGGACCCTCGGCAACAAACCGGTAGCAGACGAAACCGAAGTTCTGCCCAAGCGTCTCCATGGTCACCGGTGTATTAGCGAGCACCGGCTCGGTCAGCTGGTCCAGCACGTCGAGCAGCTTGATTGTCGCCGTCAATGGAATGGTTCGTTCGTCGAGCGACGCGGGCAACGGGGGCGGCGCTCCGTCCGGAACGCCGACGTGCCGGGCCAGGATCCGCCGGTAATGGTCGAACTTGGCGGTGGGTCGACCCGCCTCGGAGAGTGGAGCGTCGTAGTCATAGGACGTGATCGTCGGCTGGTAGGCGCCGCCGGCCCAGTCTGAGGTGTTGGCGCCGTTGGTGAAGCCGAAGTTAGTGCCGCCGCAGAACATATAAAGGTTCACCGACGCGCCGCTGGCGAGCAGCTCATCCAGCACCGCGGCCGCCTCGTCCGGCGCGCGCCGGTGGTGCGGTTCGCCCCAGTGGTCGAACCAGCCATTCCAGAACTCCATGCACATCCGCGGGCCGGTGGGCTGAACCTCGGCTAGTGCCCGCCACGCCCGGGCCGGGTGGGTGCCGAAGTTCATTGTGGCCAGCAGTCCGGGATACGAGCCGGCGCGGCTGAACGCGCCATGGTCGCTGGTCAGTAGCGGCACCTCGATCCCACCCGCGCGGAACTGGGTCACCAGCCAACCCAAATACTCCCGATCCGGCAGGTACGCGCCGAACTCGTTCTCCACCTGCATCGCCAAGACGGGCCCACCGTGAGTGCACTGCAGGTCAACCAACTGCGCAAACAACGTCGAAAACCAAACGGCCACCCGGTCGGTGAAGGCCGGATCGCTGGAACGCACCCGCGCCATTGGCGGGCGCAGCAACCAGGCGGGCAGCCCGCCGAAATCCAGCTCGGCGCAGATGTACGGGCCGGGCCGCACGATCGCGTACAACCCGGCCTCGGCGATCAGTTCCAGATAGCGGCGCACGTCCAACCCGCCAGCGAAAGACACCACCCCGGGTGCCGGCTCGTGCAGGTTCCACGGCACGTACGTCTCAATGGTGTTCAGCCCTAGGTACCGAGCCCAGGCGATCCGATTGGCCCATTGCTCGGGAACCACCCGCCAGTAGTGCATCGCACCCGAGACGATACGGAACGGCCGGCCGTCCAACAGGAAATCTTTGGCGCCGATCTCGAATTGAGTCACTGGCCCGGGAATCAACGGACGCTTCGGACGAACTCGGCCAGCGCCGCGCCGATCTCATCCGGGCTGTCTTCCTGGATGAAGTGAGTGTCAGGCACAGTGACCTCCGTCTGGTTGGGCGGCCGCCGGCTCTCTCCCGGTTGGGAGAACGGTCGCCGGTATTCAGCCATATCCGCCGCCGAAAGGACCCCTCGCATCGCCATTGGCAGTACCGACTCGACGAATACCACATCGGCATCGACCCAGGCCAGCTAGGTGTGGCATGACGTTGCGCCACAGATACGACGATGTCGGATTGCTATGCTCGAACACAGTCCGATCGGCTCGTAGGCTATGCCATAGCCGTTCCACATGCACTTTCACCTGGCTGCCAAGACCTCGTCCGCTTCCGAGCGCATGCAGCCACTCAACCCGTGATCATGGCGGGTCGGCGCTCGATGATCGCTCGGCCAGCTCCGAGCGGGCATGTTCGTCGTCGGCCGCGCCCACGCTCAAGTCGGGCGTTGTTCATCGAGTTGTCGCTTGCCCAGATGGCCTGATCGGTGTCGGGTATGCGTCATGACAGTTCCCCTCAACGTGATCTTCCTGCGTGACATCGACCACGGCGGCTCGGCCGATCAGCTGACCACCACCGCCACCGCGCTGGCCCAATTCGTCTCGGCCGCGAAAACCTCGGTGGACATCGCGATTTACGACTTCCGGCTGTCCGACCCCACCGCGGCCGACCCCGTGGTCCAAGCGATTCGGTCCGCCGCGGCTGGCGAGGTGAATGTGCGCATCGGCTACGACGCGGGCAAGCCTGCCAAAGCCGACTTCGCCACATTCTCGATGTGGGAGGCCGACCCGGCGCCAGTGGGAACCGCGGAGTGGGTCAATGACCACTTCTCCGACACCACCGTGCAAACACTCGCCGTGGTCGGTGGCCACCAGCTGATGCACTCCAAATACATCATTCGCGATTCCGGCACCGACGCCGCCTGCGTCTGGACCGGCTCGACGAACTTCACCGACGCCGCATGGACCCGCCAGGAAAACAACATTATCACCGTGGCCGACCAACAAATGGCTGGCGCCTACCACGATGACTTCGAGCAGCTGTGGGCCGGTGGGCGAATCGCCGGCACCGCGGAAGACTCCGAAGGCACCGACACCGTCGGCGGAGGCAGCCTGGGTTGGGACTTCTGCCCAGGTGACGGGGAGGCGGTCAACGCCGCGTTAGCCCAGCGCATCACCGACGCCACCAGGCGGCTGATCGTGGCCAGCATGGTGCTCACCTCACCCGAGGTACTGGCCGCGCTGGGGGACGCGGTCGATCGCGGCGTGCCGCTGTCCGGAATCTACGACGGCGGCCAGATGAATCCCATTGTGCGCCGCTGGAACAACAACCGCCATGACGCCGATTTGGCCGCCACCTGGGAGAAAGTGTCCCAGCACCTCGTCGCGAAGCACTCCGCCCCCTATAGCGCCACCGGTCCGCACGACTTCATGCACCTCAAGGTGCTCGTCAGCGACGACGTGCTCACCACCGGCAGCTTCAACTTCTCCCGCAACGCCGAGAAAAACGCCGAAAACCAGATCCACCTTACCGATCCGGACACCGTCAGCGCCTATGTCGACTACCTCAACACAGTCATCGAGGCCTACCGCTGACCGAGCGCGTCCCCGCGTACTGCTCGCGCAGTGCATGTATGGCTGACGCAGCTCCTGCAGGTGCTGCGCCGGCCATACACGTGCCGCGTCGGGCAGGATTGACCGCGCCGTACAGTATTCGACATGCCCGATGAGGATCTGGGATGAGTCTGCCCGGCCCGGACGATGACCAAGATTCCGCACCCGGCTGGGAGCGGATCGTCGGGGCGATCGGGCCGAAGGTGCGTGACGCACGCCGCCGGCTCGGCCTCTCCCTGCAGCAACTCGCCTCGCAAGCGGATGTCTCAGCGGCGGCGATCCACAAGGTGGAGCGTGGCGACATGGTTCCCACGATCACCACGTTGCTCAAGCTGGCCGCCGCGCTTCGCCGGCCGATCTCATACTTCGTCGATGACGCCGGCGAGCAACCACCGGTGGCTCGGCATACCCGCGCCGCTGAGCAACCCCCTCCGGCTACGGACTGGGCGGCGCCCGGAACTCGCGGGGTCACCGCATCGGGACTGGACATGTTCGGGGATCGGATGCGAGCCGAAGGGGTCTACGCGATGATCGCTCCCAACGCTTCGAACGGAGCCAGCCGCCAGCCCCGCCGAGGTGAGCAGCTGCTACTGGTCCTCGACGGGACGCTGGCGGTCGAGGTAGCCGGCGAGCACTACCTCGTTCAGGCGGGTGACACGCTGCATTACCCATCCGACCGTCCACACCGGTGGCATAATCCGGGGCCCGTGCCCGCGCGGGCGATCTGGTGGCTGCTTCGTGACTGAGACACACGCGCGGGCAGCTAACACTGTGCTGCACGAGCTGGTCCAATCCGTGCTCACCAACCCGGCGCTGCGGGCTAAGGCCGAGATCGCGCTGGTCGGCGAGGTGCTCGGCGCCACGGACTGGCGCAGCGGACCAGGCGACGACGGCGCGGTCGTGACCACAGTGACCACGGCGACCACAGCGACCACAGCGGGTGCCAGCGTGATTGCCTGTGGCGAAGCGCTGTGGCCACCGTTCGTCCGGGCTGACCCGCGCGGAGCCGGTTTCGCCGCCGTGCTGACCAACGTCAACGATCTTGCGGCCATGGGCGCGGAACCACTGGGCATTGTCGATACGGTGGTCGGTACCCAGGCCGTTGCCCGGCAGGCGCTGGCCGGCATGCGCGAGGCCGCGGAGTTGCTCGACGTCCCGATCATCGGCGGGCATCTGACGATTCATGATGGAGAGCCGGCGATCTCGGCGTTCGGCATCGGTTCGACACCAGCACCACTCTCGGTGACCAATGCTCGCGCTGGCCAGTCATTGGTGGTAGCGGCGGCGTTGGACGGCACGATGCGGCCGGACTTCCCTTTCTTCCCGGCTTTCCAGAACCGGGGTGCGCACTGCGCCGGGGACGTGCGGGTGTTGCCGGCGCTGGCGGCCGAGGGCATTGTGGTCGCGGCGAAAGACATCAGCATGGCCGGTCTCGCCGGATCCCTGGCCATGCTGTTGGAGCCGGGCGGGCACGGCGTGACGGTCGATGTGGCGGCAGTGCCGACGCCCGCCGGTGTGCCGCTGACCTGGTGGTTCAACTGCTTCCCCAGCTACGGGTTCCTGTTGTGCGTGCCGCCGGGCCGGGAGTCGCGGTGTATCGAAGCCTTCACCCAGCGTGACCTGGCCGCCTCGGTCGTCGGCACGCTGGACGACAGCGGTGAGTTCGCCATGCGCCTGGATGGCGCGCGGGAATCGGTCCTGCGCCTGGACGAGTATCGGGTGACCGGTCTGTCGCGGTAGCTATCAAAACGTATCGGATATTAGATTTCAACCACTATGATGCACGGATGACCGATGTCGTGGTCGCTGCGGCGACGTCCGGCGATCGCTCTGAGCGGCCGGCCGGCCAGGACGCAGCCGAGGTAGCGAGCCTCATCATGGAGCTGCAGGCCGTCGGGCTACGCCTGGAGACAGAGTTCGCGAACTCCCGCCGGGGCGGCGCCGGGCCCTCGGACTCAGGCATGTTGTGGATCGACGGTGTGCCGGTCACCGTACCGCCGAACAGCGCGTCGCCCTACGTGTTGCGCGCCGAGAAGAATGGTCAGGCCATTTACCTGGACGACGCCAAACTGGCCTCGGTGTCAAACACCACGCGTCCTCGGTTTTATGACCTGACCACGGCGGACGGCATTCCCTACCATCAGATCGCTCTGCTGCACTTGGACTCGCTCGCCTCCACGGTCGTGCAAACCTGCAACTACTGGGGCAACTCCGACCAGTGCGGCTTCTGTGGGATCGGGCTGTCCCTGGCAGCCGGTCGCACGATCGCGAAGAAGACCCCGGCGATGCTTGCGGAGGTCGCGGTCGCGGCGCGTGACCTAGACGGGGCGGTCGACGCCACGCTCACGACGGGCTCCTCGGTGGCGCCAGACCGGGGCGCGCTCTACGTCTCGCGATGTGGGCAGGCGGTGAAGGAGGCCGCCGGGTTGCCGGTAGAAGTGCAGTTCGAGCCGCCCCAGGATCTGCGCGTGCTGGACCAGGTGCACGACATGGGGATTGACGCGGTGGGCATTCACGTGGAGTCGTTCGACCCTGCCGTGCTCGCCAGAGTCGCGCCCGGCAAGGCCCGCACCGGCATCGCCCGATACTTCGAAACCTGGGAGCGAGCGGTCGAGCTGTTCGGCGAGGGGCGGGTTTCGACCTACGTCATCCTCGGCATGGGCGAGGACCCGGAGCTGACCGCCGAGCGGTGTCGGCAGGCTGTGGATATCGGGGTCTATCCCTTCGTGGTGCCCCTTCGACCCGTGGCCGGCTCGCTGATGGAGGACATCCCGGCTCCGTCCCGCGAGTACACCGAGCTGATCTACCGCAAGGTGGCCGGATTCCTCGCCCGACGCGGATTGAGCGCCGACACGGCGGTTGCCGGGTGCGCCCGCTGCCAGGCGTGCTCCGCGCTGAACCTCGTGCAACAGCAGCAATCCAAGCCGCTGCTGCAGATCAGTCCTCGGCCCGCCGGGAGCACCAGGTGACCCGGCTGGTCCTGCCCGATCAGATCGGCGTGATTAACATCGGGTTGCCGATGTTCGCGGACGCCGTGCGCGCGCAGCGCCGGCCCGTTCAGGAGGTGGACTGGCGCATCCCCGGCGGCGGAGACCTCGCGGCGGTGCGAGCCCTCTGCGTCGTGTACGGCGATGCCGCCGCCGGGATCGACGCGGCCAACGCCGAGGTGGTGCGCCGGCTCGACAACGGCGTTCCGCGGCTGGTGGAGATTTCCACGGTGGGCGCCGTTGTGCCGGGCGTCGAAGGGCGGATGCTGCTGCACTGTGGGCCACCGCTGCCCTACGCCGAGCACTGCGACCCGCTGCGCCGGTCGCTTCGGGCCGCTGTGGTCGCGGAGGGTTGGGCCGACGACGTGCGGACGGCCGACCAGCTGCTCGCCAGCGGTCGCGTCACGCTGGATGCAGCCAATCACCATGACATGGTCATACCGATGGCCAGCGCGCTGGGTCCATCCGCGCCGGTCGTCGTGGTGGCGAACCGGGACGGTGGCGTGCGGGCTTTCTCCGGATTGAACCAGGGTCCGGGAGATTCGGCCTGGTTCGGCCGAGATACGGACGCCGCGATTGGGCGGCTGCGGTTCCTCGCCGAGGTCGCCGGCCCAGCCCTGCGCCGGATAATCGAGCATGCCGGGCCGCTCGATGTGCTGTCGATCGCGGCTCAGGGCATCACCATGGGCGACGACCTGCACATGCGTACCCAGGCCGCGACCAACCTGCTGACCCGTACCTGGCTGGCCCATATCACTGAGCTGCCGGAGTCGGTCCGGGTACCGTTCGCCGAGTACCTCACTCGCAACCACCTGTTCTTCCTCAACATCGCGATGGCGGCCGCCAAATCACTGCAGCTGTGGGCCGAGCAGGTAAACGGTTCGAGCATCGTGACCACGATGTCGCGCAACGGCACGACGTTCGGGATCAAGCTGGGTGGGGCGTCGACGTGGTATGTCACCAAAGCGCCCCCGATCACCGATGCGCTGTACTACTCCGGCTACGGCCCGGAATGCAGCGCGCCGGACATCGGCGACAGCGCGGTGTTGGAGCTCACTGGCATGGGCGGGCCAGCCGCCGGCGGATCGGCCGCGGTGGCCGCGTTCCTAGGCGGGACGATGGCGGCCGCCGCCGCCACGACGGACAGCTTCCGGGCGATCTGCGCCGGTACGAGCACCAGGTTTACCCTGCCGCCGATGGAGTTCGCCGGCACGCCGCTGGGCGTGGACGTGCGCAAAGTCGTTGAGCTGGGCATCACACCCAAGGTGACTACCGGGATCCTGCACGCCAGCTCAGGCGCGGGCCAGGTGGGCGCTGGGGTTGCCACCGCGCCGATGGACTGCTTCGTCGCGGCGTTGCACGATCTCGCCGCTCGAGTGGCCTGATCCTGATCCTGTTTCCACTATGATTCATCACTGTCTTCCATCGTGATCGAGGCGAAGGGTGCGGCCGTGGACAAGTTCGCCGACCTGGGTGGGACAACGGGCTGGGGGGCGGTTTCCCCACCACGTCCGGACGAACCGGTGTTCGCCGAGAAGTGGGAGGGCCGGGCATTCGCGCTGACCCTGCTGTCAATGGGACGGGTCTCGGGTCAGAATCTGGACGCCTTCCGCCATGCCCTCGAGCGTTTGGACCGCGCTGCCTATCTGGACGATGGATATTATGGGCGCTGGCTTAACGCCATCGAGTTGATGCTCGTCGACAGCGCGATCCTGGCGCCGGGCGCCATCGATGCCAGGGCGCGCAATATCACCGGGGAGCACGTGCCGGAGCCGCCGGTGCCGGAACCGAACAAGCCGAACTATTCCGCCACCGGTCCCGGCTCACTGCGCACTATTGAGGCCGAGCCCGCGTTCGCGGTCGGTCAACAGGTGCGGGCCAAGGACATGTCACCGGCCGGGCACACTCGGCTACCCGGTTACGTGCGCGGCCATACCGGGGTGGTCGAGCAAGTGCAGCCGGCGGCGCTATTGCCCGACACGCACGCCCACTTCCTCGGCGAGAACCCCCAGCACGTCTATACCGTCCGCTTCGAATCCCACGAGCTGTGGGGCTCTTCTGTATCCGACACCGAGCCGTTCACCCTGACCGCCGAGCTGTTCGAAAGCTACCTGGAGCCGGCCGCATGACCACGTCACGAATCTCCCCCGCGCTGCGCACCGAGGCCCTCGAGCAACTGCTCACCGAGCGCGGCCTGGTCGACCCAGCGGTGATGGACAAGTTCATCGCCAATTACGAATCCAACGTCGGTCCGCTGAACGGTGCCAAGGTCGTCGCCAAAGCCTGGACGGACCCGGAGTACCGCAAGCGCCTGCTCGCCGATGGCACTTCAGCGATCAAGGAGTTGGGCTTCGCCGGCCCGCAGGGCGAGCACATCGTCGTCGTCAAGAACACCGCGACCACGCACAACGTGGTGGTGTGCACGCTGTGCTCGTGCTATCCCTGGCCGGTGCTCGGGCTACCGCCGTCGTGGTATAAAGACCCGGCTTACCGGGCTCGGGTGGTTCGGGAACCCCGGGCGGTGCTCGCTGAGATGGGCCTGCGGCTGGGTTCCGACGTGCAGATCATCGTGCGCGACTCCAGCAGCGAGGTGCGGTGGCTGGTGTTGCCGGAACGTCCGGCCGGGACGGAGCACCTGTCCGAAGAGGAACTCGTCCCCTTGATCACCCGGGAGGCTCTAGTCGGGGTGGCGAAGGTGTCCGCTCCGTGACGCCCCTACTGGCCCCCCTTGACATCGACGGGCTGGCGGCGCCGCCGCGCTCGAACGGTGAGCTGATATTCGCCGAGCCCTGGGAGAGCCGCGCGTTCGGCATGGCGGTCACGCTGTACGACGCCGGAGCGTTCACCTGGCCCGAGTTTCAGGCGGCGCTGATCGCCCGAATCGCGGCCTGGGAGGCCAACCCCGGCGGCCGGCCGTGGAGCTATTACGAGCACTGGCTCGGCGCGCTGGAAGACGTGTTGGCTCAGCAGGGCACGGTGGCCGCCGGGGAGGTGGCTGAGCGGGCCCAATCGCTGGCGCACCGCCCGATAAGTCACGATCACGCGCACTGAGCGCGCCGTCTCGGCCGGTCTTTCCGAGTGCGGTGGTTCAGAGTACAAACTCGCCGTCGACACCGCGGATGACCAAGGGTTGCGGAGGAAACTCGTGAGTCGTCCGTACGTACTTCTCAGTGTGGCCGTGAGCATTGACGGCTACACTGACGACACAAGTCCTAAGAGACTTCTCTTGTCGAACGAGGAAGACTTCGACCGTGTTGATCAAGTTCGATCAGAAATGGATGCGATTCTGATTGGCGCTGGCACGGTACGGACGGACAATCCACGACTGATTGTCAAGAGTGCGGAGCGTCGGGCTGCCAGGATCAGGCGAGGAGAGTCCGAACACCCACTTAAGGTGACTATTTCGGCCAGCGGAAAGCTAGATTCAAGCCTCGAGTTCTGGCACATTGGGGGCGAGAAAATCGTCTATACCACGGACGTCGGTGCCGAGCGACTCAGAGCTGAGCTGACCGGACTTGCCGACGTAGTGTCACTTGGCACTGAGGTTGACTTCGGCATGCTTCTAGATGACCTCGCCCGGCGCGGTGTAAAGAAACTGATGGTCGAGGGAGGCGGTAGCATTCATACCGCTTTCCTGTCCGCTGGTCTGGTGGATGAAATTCACTTAGCTGTCGCTCCGGTCGTCGTCGGGGATTCCGGAGCGCCACGGTTCCTTAATCCCGGAAGCTACCTAGGCGGACCGCGCCGTCGGATGCAACTAGTTGAAGCAAAACCGATCGGTGATGTCGTCCTTCTTCGTTATCATCCTAAGATTGCGAGCGCTTCTTAGTAGGTCAGCAGGACCGAGGTAGTTCGGCGATTGGTGATTGAAGGCGCTAGTGTCCCGTAATGGTAGTAGGTTTACCCATGCACCATGAGGATCGTGATCTGAGCAGCGATAATGCTAGTCGTCCGAGTAAATGAGCCTTCATTACGAGAAACTAGCAGCTACCCGGACCGGACTCACACCGGCAAGCGACGACGAGCTGACAACCAAAGATCACCTACACAAGGCCACCTCCAGCCTGCTGGGCGCACGAATACCCAGGGCTAGGCCTCCAATAACCCCCGGGATGGTCCGGTCATGGGCGTATTGCGGTGAGCAGCATGTAGCTGACTTGTGGGATGACCCCAAACTGTTCGATGATGTGAGCGATGGTCGCCATTTGTGAAGAGGCCTCGCCGCCGGAGATAGATGCGATTTGATGACACATGGTGACTAGGCTGGCATACGAGCGCTGGACGTTCTCGCGGATATCCGTGAATTCCAGGAGCTGTAGACCGGCGCGGTGTACGTATTTACGGTATATTTCAGCGGTGATAAAAGGCGGAGCCTGGAAGAGCTGTCTCGCCTGCGCCACGAGATCAGCCTCCTCACCGCTGATCTCGCCGTTCAGGTACATGTCGGCCACGACCAGCCGTGCGCCGGGGCGCAATACCCGGGCCAAGTGACCGAAGACAGCATCCTTGTCTCTTATGTGGATTATGGACTCGATGGCGTAGGCACCATCGAACGAGGAGTCCCCGAAGGGGAGTTCCGCAGCATCTGCCAGGTGGAACGAAACCCGTCCCGGCAACCCCTTGTCGTACGAGCGTACCCTGGACAACTGGAGCTGATAATCGCTGACGGTGATTCCGACCACATGCAATCCCCGGCCGGTGGCAATTTGTACGGACGCCTTGCCGCTGCCGCAGCCCACATCCAATACACGACCTACCCCAGACAAGGCCAGCCGACCGGCCACTAGATCCGTCAGCCGGTCGGTGGCCACCTCGACGGAACTATTGTCCTTCTCGTTTTCCCAGTAACCAAAATGAAGGTTACCGCCGAAGTTCTGCGCAAATATATCGGTGAGCTGGTCGTACATAGTACCCACCAGGGAAGGACTGGGCTGCGGCTCTGTCATTCTTGTTTCTTGGCCTCTCTGTGTTCGTCTGCAATACACGGGTCTGTCAAGTTGGTGTATCTACACCTTGCTGAAGTGCTGTTTCCGTCCGGCGGCCGGCACTGTCAACCTGCGGGAACTACCTGGAACGTATGGCGCATGTTGGATCGATTGGTGATCTTCCCGGCCACGAGGCAGATGACCAAAGGGCGCTGTTGCGTTGACGGATAACGGATTCGGGCAGGGTGAAGGGTGGGCTGATGCGTCGTCGCTCTGCTTGTGTGTCCGCGCCCGGGTCCAGCTTCGCGGGGTTCCGGTTCCCTCCCGATGTGATCATGATCGCGGTGCGCTGATACCCGCGCTACGGCCTGTCCTCCCGTGATGTCGAGGAGGCTACTGGCTAAGCGCGGCATTACGGTCGATCACATCACGGTCTCTCGATAGGTGCAGCGGTTCACCCCGCTTTTCATCGACGCCGCACGACCCCGCCGGCACCTCCCAGATGATCGGTGATTCGCCCGACGAAACCTACGTCACAGCCGCCGGACGCTCGGTCTAGCCCTACCGGGCTATCGACCAGCACCAGCAGGTCATCAACGTGCTGGTCTCCCAGAAGCGGAACCTAAGCGCCACCCGCCGGTTCCTCACCCACACCCTCGAACACGACCCGAACCCCAGCGAAATGACCACCGACAAGGCAGCGGCCTACCCACGGGTGCTCGACGAGCTAGGTCCGTCTGACAATTCACTTATCATTGCGGCGTGGGGACATCGCAGATCGCCTTCCGACCGACCGAAGAGGACAGGCGGATCATCGAATCGGCCAGGCGTCCGGACGAGGTGGTGACCGACGTCATTCGGCGCGCCTTGAGACTGCTAGAGCGCGAAGCCTGGCTCCGGCAAGCCCGCGCGGACGCCGAACGCCTGGCCGATGAGGACCTGTCCGCAGAAGAGGACTCTTGGTGATCCGGGGAGCTGTCTACCGGGTTAACTTTGGTGATGAGAAGCGGGGGCACGAGCAGCGGGGCAAGCGCTTCGGTCTGGTGGTCAGCCCAAGCTCACTGGCGTGGAGCACGGCGACCGTGGTTCCGACCTCGCGGAGCGCTCAGGAAGCGGTCTTCCGGCCGACACTGAAACTGATGGGCGTCCCAACCAGGTTCCTGGTCGACCAGATCAGATCCATCGACACCCGCTATGTCGAGGGTGGTCCTGTGGGGTGCTTGGAACGAGACGAGCTGGCCGAGGTCGAGTACGCCATCACCCGTTATCTCGGGCTGGCGCTCTAACGCGCTTCCACGTCTCCCGAATCTCCTAGCCTCGACTGGCACCGACGCCGGATACTGGAGTCATGAGTGCGGATGCCCCAGCACCGACCGTGTGGCTCACGCTGCAGGCCCACGATGCGCGCGAGTTGATCGACTGGTTGGTCGCCACCCTCGGTTTCGAGGAGACCGCCGTTTACGAGGACGACGGCACGGTGGCGCACGCGCAACTGTCCTGGCCGGAGGGTGGCGGCGTCATGCTCAGTGATTACAAGCCCGGCGCGGACTGGTCCCGTCAGCCGGGCACAGCCGGAGCCTATGTGGTCACCGATCACGTGGACGAGCTCTACCAACGAGCCAAAACCGCCGGCGCGCGAATCGTGTGCGAGCTCGCCGACCAGGAGTACGGCAACCGGGAGTTCACGGTGACCGACCCGGAAGGCAACCTGTGGAGCTTCGGCTACTACCGGGGCGAACCGCGCAAGAGCTAGCCGCTCAGGGGCGGGGTGTGTTCGACATGCCGTTCGATGAGATCGCGCCGATCGTCGAGCGCTCGTCGCAGGCGGCCCGCCAACTCGCCAGCCGCGCCCGGCGCCGCGTACGCGGCGGCCTACGGCCGATCAGCGCTCTGGGGCAAGATGGCAAGACCAACAGCACCGACTGGTCGGTACCCGCAAGGCGGCCGGTTTCAGTCAGGAACGGTTGGCCGAGGCGGTTGGCGTTGAGCGCTCGACGGTCAGGCGATAGGAACGTGGCGAGACGTGTCCGCAACCCTGGGCTCGGCCTAAGCTAGACACCGTCGTCTTTCCAACGCTCGGATTCGACGAGTTGCGGCACTTCGGAGCAGCCTTCGACGACGCTCGGCACTACCTGGATGCCGAGGGCATCCCATCGGGATGGGCGTCAGCCGTCCTTTGCGAAGCCCTGTCTCGCCGCCTGGGTCGGACCGTCAGCCTTGATGACCTCAGGTTCACAGTCCAACACCTGTCCTTACACGCTGCGTTGGACTGGCCCGCGGATACGCTGATCACCCTCACTTGCGTCTCCACACAGCAAGCTTTCACAAACGGACCGTCTGATATGCATCATACCACGGACTTCACCATTGCACAGATCATGAAATTGTGCGCGTTGATCAACGATGACATGAAGCCCGCGGATAAGAGATGGCCGCCCATTTTGGGTTTGTATGATTCTGTCGTTGTTGCGCTGACTTACATGCGACAGAATCGTGTTCAGGTGGAGTTAGGGGAAACATACGGGGTGTCGCAGCCGACGTTTAGTCGCGCTATCTCGGTGATAACTCAGTTGCTAGGCAGGGTGCTCAAGAAATTTGTGCCAACTGCCGATGAGATGGACCCGAAGAAACAGTACATCGTGGATGGAACCCTGCTCCCGTACTGGTCATGGGCCGACCATCCCGAGCTATACTCAGGTAAGCACAAAACTACCGGAATGAACGTTCAAGTCGGGCGCACTCTTCGTTGTACGGGATACTGTATCTCCGCACGGCGGTCGCCGCCGCTCGGCATCAGGACCGCTCCTCTGTGATAGAATAATGATATCAGTCATCCGTTGCTTACATGGAAATTCTGACAAGCTCGGGAAGCGCGTTCGAAGCGACGGGCGGGCGCACCACCCAGCGGGTAAGACTGTCCTGTCCATCCAGGAGTAGGCGGCGTCCAGAATGTTCGATCTAGAAGAAGCCATCAATCAACGCCACTCGACGCGTCTGTTCCTACGCGACAAATCGGTGCCTCGACCGCTCGTTGAAGAAGCCCTGAAGCTAGCGGTGCGGGCCCCGTCGAACTCCAATATCCAACCGTGGCATGTGGTGTTCGCCTCCGGCCCGGCACGCGACCGGCTGGTCGAAGCGTTGCTCCGGGAGGCGGAGTCGAAACCGCCGCGGGTGCCACCCTTGCCGGAGTCATTCGCCCACCTGCGCTTCGAGCTCGGCGCCCTCGTCTACGGATCGATGGGCATAGCGCGTCACGATGCCGAAGCCAGGCGCATCGCGCGACTTCGCAACTGGGAATTCTTCCGGGCCCCGCTCGCCGGCATCGTATGCGTGCACCGCGATCTCGATTACGTCGACAGCCTAGGCGTAGGCATGTTCCTGCAGACCTTAATTCTGGCGCTCACCGCCCGCGGGGTCGATACATGTGTTCAGGTGTCGATCGCTGGCTACCCCGACATCATCCGCGAACAGCTCACCATACCAGAGGAAATGCGGATCCTCTGCGGCGTGGCAATCGGCTACTCCGAACCTGATTTCCCCGCAAACGCTCTACGAGTGCCACGAAATCCCCTCGAGCAGAACATCACATTCGAGGAGAGCTGACGTAGCCGCCCCTCCCGGCCAGTATCCACGGCCGTCGAGCGAATCTATTACGCCTCGCCGAGGTGCTCGACGACCTCGGTCTGCTCGACAACAACACGACACCGGCGATCCGGTCCTGGATCGACCCAGTGCCGGCGACCTGGCACCCGGCTTCGCCGAGCCCGTCGGCACTGGCTCGACATGTTGCTCGATGGCGATCCTCGTACCAGACCTCGCTCTCAGACAACCCTCTATGCCTACTTCGGGTCCGTCCGCCCGTTCCTCGACCAGTGGGCGACCCTGCATGACCACCTGTGGGAAGTCACCAAGAGCGACATCTACGCCGCGCTTGATCCCCTGCGGGGTTACCAGCGCAACAACGCGGTGCATGCGCTTCGATCGCTGTTCCGGTTCGCCAAGAAACGTGGGCTGATCTCCGCCAACCCGACTATGAGTCTCAAGGCCCGACAGATCGAGCCCGATATGGTGCCGATGACCGAGGACGAGATCCGCGCCGTCGAACAGATCGCAGTTCAGCCCGCGCAGCGGGTTGCTGTTGCCCTGGCCGTCGAGCACGCCGAGCCCCCATCGCTTTCATCGAGGAAGCCAAGTCGTCAGCACCAGCGGATTTTCCGACGAGCCGACCGCCATTCGCCCCGGCGACGTTCTGCTCGTCGGACTCGACCATATCTATGGCGAAGTGGCTCACGTCAGCTCGCGGTAGCGATGCACCGCTCGAGTGAGGATCTCCCGACATGCTTCGCCGAACATCGCCATGTGTTCGAGCTGGTCGAAGAGGGCGCTGTAGATAGCCACCTCGCGTAGGTTGGTCAGCAGTGCGGTGGCGGTGGCGGTGCCGACGGCGACCGCGCGGGAGTCGTAGACATCCCAGGTATGCAGCGGAAACACTCGAGCGCGGGTGCCCCAGGGGATGATCCCGACCCGCACACCGGGTAGGTCCAGTCCGGAGATGCGCTCCAACTGGTCGATCATCACCCGCGGTGAGGTGGCCATCCAGCCCAGCACACCCTCAGTGGTGATCAGGGTGAACTCTTGCCCATCCTGGCCCAGGGCAGCTCGTCGGCTCAAGCGCAGCTCGATAGCCTCGGCCAGCTGCTCTGGGGTGCGGGGCTTCGAGCCGGGCGCGGTGAAGATCGCGCGCATGTAGTCGGCGGTCTGCAGGACCCCGGGGATCACCGCTGGTGAGTAGGTGCGAATCCGGGCCGAGGACTTCTCCACGGCGGCGAGACGTTTCTGGGCCTCGGCGGTGGGGTTGAGGTAGGCCCGCCTGCTGAACGCCTTAACCTCACCGGCCAGCTCGGCCACCCGCGCCACGGTCTCGGGATCAGCCCCGTACACCCGCGCGAGCGCGACGGCGTCGTCCGGGCTAGACAGGTTACGCCCTGTCTCCAAACGAGAGACCTTGGCCTGGCTCCAGCCCAGACTCGACCCGGCCTGGCGGGTGGACATCCCGGACGCGTCGCGCAGCCGCCGCAGCGTCCGCGACAGCTCGTCTCCGCCCGTGGTCAACCCGCGCTCCGTTCACGCCGGCTTTCAGTCGCGGTGGTAACACGGATGCTCGGCCCACCACTGGGTGAACGGGATGCCCAACCCCCAGGCGACGTCGGCCAGGGCAATATAGCCGGCTGCGGTGAGCTGCACATGCCTTCTTGAATGTTACGGATTTAAAATGCATCATCAGGTGATGGACAGCACGCGGATCAACCAGCCCGACTCGCTCGCCATGAACGACCTCGTCGAGGTCGCTGCGCGGTTTCTGGTCCGCTTCAGCGAACCGGCCTCACTTCAGCGGCTGCTGGCCGCTCACACCCCGGACTCCACCGGGCACTGCGCCACCTGTCGCACAATCTCCGGCGCGGCACCGTGGCCATGCCAGCTGCATGCCATCGCTAAGCACGCCCTGCGTGCTCCCACCCCGGGCTAGCGTCTAGCGTTGACGGCCTGATCGGTGGCGCCATCGCGAGCTCCACCTCGGCTGGTCGGCATCTAGAGTTCACCTCGGCCTGTCGAATGTTGCTCTCGATCATGCGGGCGACCAGCTTGGCCTCCACGTGATGCGCGTTCCACTGATCCAGACCGCACGCGGCCAACCGCTCACGTGCCCGCGTGACGTAGGGGTCGGGCTGGCCGGCGCCCGGATCCTGGCCCGCTCGGCGCGCAACTGGGTCTACTATGAAGACGCTCGCTGCGGTCGCGCTGGGCCGCTCGGCTGGTGGATCAGCTCAAGACGAGGCACTTCGTCCCTCGCTCCGACGCCGACTTGTGAGGCATATCTTGACGAACAACGCCGCGCGCCGGGAGCAATAAATGCGAATGAGTCTCACCGCTAATGTCCCCAGCCTGGTCGTAGGCCTCGACCCGACGCCGTGGGCTGGCACGATCGTCAATGACTTGGTGACGACAGAGGGACGCGATGCACCGCACGCGACGCTAAGCTCGGCTGCGGAACTTCCCCGCCTTCTCACGGAGCTCGACCCGTTACCGCCTGGGACATACTGCACGATAGTTGTCAACGTCGAAGAGTTCGACCTGACTGACCTGGAGGACATCAGGTCCGCTGTGGATTCGAGCTGTCTCGTCATCGCGTTGCATCGACGGGCCCTGGATCCGGCTCGTTCGGAGTGGGCGTCTCGTGCTGGTGGAATCGCACTGCGCGCCGGCCCGACAACACGCGTCGACATTGAAGCTCTGAGTAGGCTGGCCTACGGACGGGCCTTGCAGACCCCTGCCGTCAGCCCTCCCGATAACCTGTTGGTCTTCTTGTCCCATTCTTCCGGTGACAAAGAACAGGTACGGTCGTGTCCGTACGGGCCAACGCGGCGTCCAATTCGGCGACAAATCGGCCGGCGAGCGTTGCCGGAGGGATGTTGCCGTCGGCGACCAACAACATTCCGCAGGCCCGATCCACCAAATGCAAACGCGGTAACGAGATCTGTGCCGAAGCCGCCGCCGCACCTAGAGCGTCGACCAGCGAGAGCCGATCAGACGGCGAGATGGCGGCCGGTCGGCCATCGGCCGTCTCGATCTCGACGACCGCAACAGTCGCACCAGAAGGCTGAACCATCTCTCCCGCACATGTAGCCGGAACAAGCATGCGTCTTGCGGAGCATGCATCGACAGTCTCCACGGCCGCCCGAAGGTCCACCCATCTGGCGCAGAAGGGGTTGCTCCGGGGAAACACGGCGACAGAGACATTCAACCACGTACCGCATCAAGATTTACATTGGAGTAAACCCATGGTGCCCTTTGCCTGGAGCACCCGGCGCTCGGCCGCATCCACCTTTTCGGCGAACTGTGAATCCGCGGCGCTCCGCGCGAGCACCGCGTCAATCATGAGTCCTAGCGACGAGGGCGCCGCAGTGAGGATGATGTCCCCACCCGCGTCAAGGAACCGCACCGAGCGCTCGCCGGCCGGCACGGACTTGACCTGCACGGCGTTTCCGAGTTCATCGGACACGACCACGCCGCAGAAGCCGAGACGCTCCCGCAGGAGCCTGAACACCGCCGGGGAGAAGACGGCGGGCTGGGTTGGGTCGATCTTTGAATAAGTCGCGAGGGAGATCATTGTCCATGCCGCGCCGGAATCGACGGCCGCGCTGAACGGGCTGATTGTGGGACTGTTAGCGGCGGTCTGGTCGTCCGTGACGTCTGCTGTGTTGTCAGTGTTGCCGCGCACCTGGCCGAGGCCTAGAAAGTGCTTCGCCGCGCGACCCGCGCCGACCACATCCCGCGCACGAAGGCCGAAACGTGCTCCGCGACCTTCTGACTGAGGATCAACACCGAAGGATCGGTCGGTGCTGCCGATGGCTTCGTTCTCCTGACCGAGCGCGGGTGAGAGCACATCACTCACCGGAGCCAGCACGACGTTGATCCCGGCCGAACGCAGCTGCCGCCCCCACTCACCGGCCGCGGCTTATAGCTGCTCGGGGGTCCAATCACCCTGGGTGGGCCGTAGCTGATGGCATTGTCGAGAAGCCCGGCCCGCTCAACACCTGGACCTGCCCGCCCTGCTGGTCGACGGCGGCGAAGATTCCCACCCCGGAGTCTTTCTCAATGCTCTGGCTGCGAGTGAGGAACGTTGCCGTGGCGGCCGTACCGTCGCCACTGCGACCGGCGGCGAGGAAAACACCACCAGGAGCCTCGGCGACGATAACCGCGTCGAGATGGCCGGTTCCGTTCGCCGGCACACCGAGCAGGAACAACTGCCCCAATCGCGCTCGAGGCGTCATTGCGTTCAACGAGTCCGGAGTGATCGGTCAGCCGCGACCCGTCCACGAGCACGTCCCTGGTCTGGTGGAGGTAGTCACAGCCGTGCAGCAGAGGCAGGAGCTGGGTAGCGCAGTGGGCATGGTCATAGCGGTCGCCGAGGTCGGGCCGCCGCGCCCAGCTGTGCTCGATCCGATCAGGGTGCAGGTATCGGAACGCGTCACGCAGGCCGTGCCGGTCGGTGAGGGCGCGGTAGAACTCGTACTCGAACGGCGCAAACTGCCGGCGGTGCTCGGGCTGGTGACCAGGTTCCAGGACGTTCAGATCCCCCAGCAGCAGCACCGGGACACCGGAGTCGGTGGCCTCCAAGGCGGTGTGGAAGCCCTCGATCCAGCGCTTCTTGCGCCCGGTCTTCTCCAGCGTCGCGTCGCGGGAGGGGACATAGGCGCCGAGCACCCGCAACGGCCCCCGCGAGGTGGCGACGATGACACCCGCAGCGCGAGCCGGCAGGTAGCTGAGCGCTCCACTGAGAGGATCGGGTGTGGTGGCGACTCTGCTGACGATCATGACGCCGAGCTCGCCCAGGTCGTGGTCGGGGAAGGTCACCGAGTAGTTCGCCGCAATGCACGCCTCAGCCAGCAGCTGGCTGCCGGGGGTGGCTTTGGTCTCGGTGAGCACGAAGATGCCCTCTGGGCGCACCGCGAGCCACTCGAGTTGCCGGCGAGCCCGCTCAAGGGACGGAGCGCTCAGGGACATACCAGGCTCTTCTCGCCCAGGAAGCGGTGGATGAAGGGCACGATCCTGGCGGCAACCAAGTCGGGGCCCTCGGCGGTGCAGTCAAGAGTCTGCACCGGCCACCCCTTCTCCTGAAGATCGGCCACGGCGTAGGTGCGAAGCGCGGATTCCCGTCGCCGGGCGAGCTTGCCGAGCTCGCCCGAGAGGGTGGCCTGGTGTCGTGCACCGACAGGCCCGCCGTGGTGAGCGGCTCAATCGTTCTGGTGACGGCGCTGGACTTGCCGACGTCACTTGGACCCGCCGACGGTGATCAATGCGGCCGATCACGCGGGGACCAGCGGCAGCAGCCGGTGTCCGTCAGTGATAACCGGGCACTGTTCGGTGTCGACGTCACCGATCCGCCCGCCGGCGGCGATGACCGGTACTCGAGGTGTACCCGCCTCGGTGAACGTGTTTTCAGCGGCCTATCTTCGGCCAGTGCAACCCGACGTAAGGACCGGGGTTGGCGGTGGCCCACACGTGGAGGACCTCGGCCAGGTGCCGGCTCATCCCTCCCGCTGGCAACCGAGTCTTGAGAACGCAGACGATCACCAGGTCCCGCTCCGATGCGAAGTCCTTGACGTTCTCGGTAACGAGCACCCGGCGTTCCCAGAGGGCACACGCGGCTACCTCACGGTCGGGCCGTGCATCGAGCCCTCGGTCGCGGACGTGCACAGCATCATGGCCATACTCCGCGAGCAGCGTGCTCGTCCCGGGTGGGAACATCTCGTCAATCAAGAAGCGCACTCGTCAGCACGCCATCAGCTCGGCGCGCTGTTCAGCGAGCACTCTGGCTCTCTCCGCAGCGGCATCGTTCTCAGCGATCTCAGCGTCAATTCTCCCCCGGTGAGTCGCGGCGAAGTCGATCGCTATCCGAACATGACGCGGGTGGAGATCGAACTGCTCAGCAAGCAGAACCACCCGTTCCTCATCGCCACCCGCAGTAAACCGGAGAGCGGAGATCACCTGCCAGACATCAGGACCCACCGCCAGCGCGGCACGCCGACCAGTGGGACCATCTCGGTAAACGATGCCCGGGTGATGCAGCATGTCCAGCCCCTCGGAGACAAGACGCTCCAGCAACGCCCGCTCGGTGATCCCCTCCACTGCCGCACGCTGGGCCAGCCGCTCCTTGACCTCGGCATCAATGCGGTACGAGGTTGCCCGTGAGACCATGCTGACCTCCCCAAGTCAATACCACATCATACCGCAGATGTAGGTGGACGCTCCGGGCGCTGAGTCAGCTGGCCGATGACGCCGAGTCCAACTCCGGCGCCTCGGTATCTGTTCGCGTCGGTATCTGTTCGCGTCGGTATCTGTTCGCGCCAGATCTTGTCTGGCACGCCCACTTGGGTGCGGCCGTGGTGCCCGGGATGCGCTGATGCGCCTGACAGTTCGGCCATCTCACCTCCAGTCCATAGTCAACAGCACACCACAGTGGTCCACCGGAGATCAATCACCGTGCTGCGCTGTTGACCATAGGTTGATCGTCACTGCGTCGGCGATACCCCTTGACCACCAGCCGATCGTCCTAACGGCTTAGGCCCTAGCCGGGGAACACGTCTGCCCCATACAGCAGCCAACACAACGCCTGGCCGGCATAACCATCCGAGTTACGGCGACGTTACAGCGGACCTCCGAGCATCGTCACACGAAACCGGCACACAGACCGCATGCGTTACATGCACTCCGTGTATCGGTTCCCGGAAGACCACCCCTAGGAGTCGGAGTAACGTAGCCATAACACGTGGGGCCGCCGCGAAGAAGATCATCGTTGAACCGCTGCACGGCGGACAGCTCGGGCGCGGACGTCGCGGTAGATCTCCTGGTGGCGACGGGCGCTGGCGGCCCAGCTGAACCTGGGCAGCAGCGTCCGCCCGCCGGCCCGCAGCCGCTCGCGCAGCGCGGCATCGGCCATCAGCTCGCGCATAGCACTAGCCAGCGCGACGTGATCTCCCACTGGCGGCAGCAGCGCGTTCTCGCCGTCCACCAAGTACTCCCGGAGCACCGGAAGGTCGCTGGCGATAACGGGTAGCCCAGCACTCATTGCCTCCAACACGACCAGCCCGAAGCCTTCCTTGACAGACGGAAAAACCAGCGCGTCCGCCGTGTGATACCACCCGGCGAGCTCGGCCTCGCTGACCGTGCCCAACAGCACCACGTCCTCACCCAGCGTCAACCCCAGGGAAGGCAGCATGGCCAAAGCCGCGTCCCGGTACGCCGCGTAGTCCTGGAACGAGTGCCCACCGACCACCGCGAGTATCGCGTCAACCCCATCTCGGCGCAGCTGCCCGAGCGCCCGGAAGGCGTATACGCTGCCCTTGCGCGGCTCCACCCCGCCCACCGACAGGAAGACGAAACGTCCGTTCCCGGCCGCCAGCCGGGCCCGCAGCGCGGCACAGACCTCCGCTGGCGGCGCCGGAAAACGATCGGGGTCGACCCCATTGGGCACCACCAAGGCCTCCCGGCCGTACTCGTCACGCAGGATCGCCCGCCACTGCTCACTGACCACCAGCACCCGGTCCGGTTCCTGGATCGCCAGCCGTTGGCAGTCAATCAGCATTTGGGTGGTGAAGTCGTCGACGTGGTGCACGGTGCGCAACACGGTCACGGGGGCGCCGGCATCGCGCACCCGAGCGGCCGCGCGGGCCGCGATGCAGTCCTGAGCGTGCAACAGGTCAAAGTCACCGGCGAGCCCGGAAAGGCCGTCGGTGAGGGTGTCGATCGCGGCGAACACCCGGTCTTCGAGTGTGGTGCCGGCCTTCGTCAGAGCGGGCAGGACGGTGTGTGGGACGGCGGTATGCCGGAACAACCCCTCGGCGGGGTCGCCCAGGGTGATCAGGTGCACCCCGAATCCGTCAGCGTGCAGCGCTTCGGCCAGGCTCAGGCTGTGCACCAGCCCACCCCGGGGCTTGGTGGAATGGCTGATCAGCGCCACCTGTCCGCGCTGGCTCACAGCGGACGGGTCACGAGCTCGGGGATACGGGTGGCCAGTGCGGCGGCCGCGAGGGAGGCGCGGGCGGCGGTTTCGGTGACCAGGCAGCCGGCGGCTTCGAAGGCCCGCCGCTGGGTTGCGTAGCCCTGCGGGTCCTGGTCGGTGCCGAGCAGGTAGGTGATGACGCGCGGGCCACCGGTCGCGATGATCTCGGCACACAGCGGCGCCAGCTCGCTCGCCGGGTCGGGGTGCGCACCGTAACCAAGCACCACGTCCAGGATGATCGCGGCGACCGCCGGATCGGCGCCGTGCTCAGCCAGCAACTCGATCCGCGCCGCTGGATCGATCATGGGATGCGGTCGCCCGCGCGTGTACTCCTCCTCGCCCAGGTCGAGGCAGCTGTGCGCGCCGCCCGGCACCGGCGGCCCGTACGCCTTATCGAGCGGCGTGTTCGAGTACACCGGCCCGAGCACCTCGGACAAAATCACCAGCGACTCGTAGCACAATGTGCCACCGGAGAACAAACCTCGGACCAGGGTGCGCTCCGGAGCTAGCTCACCGCTGGCCCGCTCGACCTTCGCCAACAAGCCGCGGGTCACGTCCGGCGTGCTCCCACCGGCCGCGCGTACCGCCGCGAGCGCACCGGCCTCCAAAGTCCGGGTGACCACCACCCCGGGTGGCGCCTGGAAGTCCTCGGACACCCCGATCAGCGCGGCGATCAGCGGGGCGTCGGCCGCCGCCTCGAGCACCGCACGGGCAACCGGCGCCGAGGGTGGTTTGGAGACCAGCAGGATGACGTCGGTGTGGGCGTCGTCCAGGAGCGCCCGGACGGCTGACAGCGCCATCCGCCCGCCCACATCGGCGCTGAGATCCCGCCCACCCAAGCCGATCACGTGGGAGACCCCAATCCCCCATCGGTCGACCAGGCTCGCGGCTTCCTGCGCGCCGGTACCGGCCGCCGCGACCACCGCGACCCGGCCGGGCCGCACCACGTTCGCGAAGCCGAGGCAAACTCTACCCAACATCGCCGTGCCGGCCCCCGGACCCATCACCAGCCGGCCGAGCCGGTTCGCCCGATCCTTCAACTCGATCTCGGCGTCCACCGATACGTTGTCGCTGAACAGCAGCACGTCCAACCCCGAGGACAGTGCCTTGTGCGCCTCCAGCGCGGCGTAGTCACCCGGCACCGAGATCACCGCGACAGAAGCCTCAGGGGCCCGCTCCAGCGCCTCCGCCAGGCTCCTCGCTCGCCGACGGCCATCCACCGGCTCCGCCGCCACGCGCGGGGCGAACATCGCCGCTTCGCCGGCCTCCACCGCGGCGGTCACCGCGTCTGGTCCACAGGCGCGTACCGCGAGGAACAGGTCGTTGGCTCCGGCCGACCCGAGATCGGCGAGATCGAAGCCCTCCGCCGCCAGGGACTTCAGGTTCGTCGGCGTCGCTATCGCGGCCGCCGCCCAGTCCACGCCCTTGACTTGCCGCATCGCCCGCGTTCCGGACAGCTGAATAACCGAGTCGACGTAGGTGTCCTGATGTAGAGTGACCCGGTAGATCATCGGCGTATTCATGAGGGGCCTCCCAACTGGTCCTCGGCCACCGCGACGACTCGGGTGCCCGAATCCTCGACGCCCGAGCTCGTATCAGCGCCCAGCGAGGCACACAGCCGGTCCGCGTTCGTGATCACGCTTACGCCGCCGCCCTCGTCCAGGAACTGGATGGCGGCCCGCATCTTCGGGCCCATGCTTCCCGGTGGGAAGTGTCCCTCGGCCTCGTACGCCCGAGCCTGCGCGACACTGATCTCACTGATCGGCCGCGCGCTTTGGGTACCGAAGTCAAGCATCACCCGGGGGACGTCGGTGACCAACGCTAATGCCTCCGCACCTAACGAGGTAGCGAGTCGTTGCGCCGCGAAATCCTTGTCGATCACGGCCTCGACTCCTCGGTAGCCGACATCAGCAGGCACCACCGGCACCCCGCCGCCCCCGGCAGCCACCACCATGAACCCTCGGTCAACCAGCGAGCGAACCGCGTCCAGCTCAACGATTCGCACCGGCTTGGGTGAGGCCACCAGCCGACGGAAGCCACGGCCGGCGTCCTGGCCCACTACCCAGCCGCGATCGGCGGCCTGCCGACGGGCTTCCGCCTCGCTGAGGAACGGCCCAATGGGCTTGGTGGGCGCGCCGAAGGCCGGGTCCGCCTCGTCGACGACGACGTGGGTCACCACCGACACCACACCGGGAAGCTTGTCGCCGCAGGCACTCCACATCGCCAGACTCAGCAGGCTACCCACCTGCCCTTCAGTCATCGCGCCGAGCATGAACAACGGCAGCTCTGGAACCTGGCGCGTCCCCGCCTCTTGTTGCACGGCCAGGTTGCCGATCTGCGGGCCGTTGCCGTGCACGACCACGACCGTCCAACCGTACGCACGAAGCCGACACACCGCCGTGACCATCGCGATCGCGTTCGACCACTGCTCGGCGAACGTGCCGGTTTGCCCGCTTCTGATGATGGCGTTGCCGCCGAGCGCTACCACCGCGACCTTGGCCATCCCGCTATGCCCTTCACCGAGTTCAGCGCTCGTGACGTTTACACCATAAGATAAATCTCAACACTATAGTAGATTCGACGATCGGTACCTCCCGGTACAGTCACAGCATGCCCCGCGATCACCTACGGATCCGTCTTCTCGGGCCGTTCGCTGTGGAGGGCAAGCTGGCTGCCCCCGTTCCGCACGGCCAGGCACTACGGGTGCTTGCCGTGCTCGCCGACCAGGTCGGGGAATTCGTGCCCACCAGCGCCCTGGTCGAGGCACTGTGGGAGGACGATCCGCCGGAAAACGCCCAGCGCAACGTCGCGGCGTTAGTCAGCCGGCTGCGCCGGGCGCTCGGGCGAGAGCGGATCGAGGGCAGTGCCACCGGCTACCGCCTGGTCCAAGATGGGCTGAGCGTGGACCTCCGGGACGCCAACGAGCTAGTGGAGACCGCCGAGCGAGAGCTGCGGCATGGCAACCTCGCGCTCGCCTCCACTAGCGCCGAGCAGGCGGCCAAACTGCTCTCCTCGGCCGTCGCGCTGGCTGGCGAGCACGACGACCAGTGGGTTCAGCAGCTCCGCCGGTCCGTCGCGTGGCGGTTACGCCGGGCCAGGATCTGCTGGAGCACCGCGGGACTGGAGCTCGGGCTGTCCGACGTGGCGGTGGACGTCGCCGGCGAGGCGCTGCGCGCCGACCAGTCCGACGAAGAGGCCTGCCGGCTGTTGATGACCGGCCACCAGCGGGCCGGCCGGTCCGGCGCCGCGCTGGTGGCCTACCGACAACTGCAGCTCACGATGTCCGAGCAGCTGGGCAGCGACCCGTCCCCGGCCACCCAAGCGGTCCACCTCTCTATCCTGCGGGCCGAGAATCCCTCGGCACCCTCCTCCACCGCTCACCCACCCAGGCGAGAGCTGCTGGCCGGGCGGTCCATCCAACTGGCCGCGCTGCGACGGCTGTGGATCGGCGCGACGACCGCCGAACCGGCACTCGCGGTAGTCACCGGGGAAGCCGGGATCGGCAAGAGCGCGCTGGTGGATCGGTGCTGTGACGAGCCACGGCGCACCGGCACGCTGGTGGTGACCGTCGTCTGCGCCGAGGTAGAGCGATCGCTCTACCTGCAACCGCTGGTCCAAGCCGTCCGCACGGTGATCCGCCGGATGCGCTCGGCCGAGGTGCGCGCGCTGGCCGGCTCCCGCCTGGGCACCCTCGCCCAGCTGATCCCCGAGCTGACCGACATCACCGGCCCGGTGGATTACGCGCGCGCCAGCCCGGACCTGGAGCATGGTCGCAGCCTGGACGCCCTGACCGGCTTCTTCATGCGGTTGAGCGCCCGGCAGCCGGTGCTGCTGGTGGTCGAGGACGTGCACAACGGGGGCTGGTCCACCGTCGAGGCGCTGCACTACCTGACCAGGCGCTGGGCGGGTAGCCGGATGATGGTGATCGTCACCGAGCGCACCCCCCAGGACAAGCCGATCGCCGGTGCTCTGCGGAACGTGGCCGATGAGTGGCTGGCCCTCGGCCCGCTGTCGCCCGCCGATCTGGCCGAGCTGGCTGATCAATCAGGCCTGGCCTACTCCCCCGACCAGCTCTACTCATGGACCGGCGGATCGCCGCTGTTCATCACCGAGCTGCTGCGGCACCCGCTCACCCCGGGCAACGGCGGCCAGCTCGTGGTGCCGGGTTCGCTGCACGAGGCGGTCGCCGACCGCATCGAGCACGCCGGGGAACAGATCGCCGAGCTACTCGCCCTGGGCGCGGTGCTCGGTGCCACGTTCACCCTCGACGAGCTGGCCGAGTTGAGTGGGTTTGACGTCGAGGACTGCGCCCGCCAGGCAGGCCGAGCGCTGCGCGCCGGACTGCTCACCGCGCGGGGGGCCAGCTTCCGGTTCCCCAACGACATCGTCCGCCAGGTGGCCTACGAGTCCACTCCGGAGCCGGTGCGTACCAGCCGGCACCTGCGAGCGGCAAAGTTGCTTGCCGCCCGCCCGGAGGCCGCCGCCCGGCATTACGCGTCCGCGCGCGATTGGCCCAGCGCCGCCCGGGACTGGATGGCCGCCGCGCAGACCGCGCAGCTGGCGTTCGCCAACACCGAGGCGGTCGAACTGCTCAGCTACGCCCTCCACGCGGCGCGCGCGGCGCGGGACGACCTGCTGGTAGTTGAGGTGCTGCTACGGCGCGGCCGCGCACACACCCACCTCGGGCACCTCGAGCTGGCCAGGGCCGACCATCAAGCCGCGCTGGAGCTGGCCCGCGC